>NZ_CP101153.1:1289347-1611683 GCF_024298825.1 Haloglomus salinum | reverse complement strand
ACGGCGCGGCGGCGATAGAACGGGTCGTGGGAGCCGACGGCGGACGGCCGTCCGGACTCCCTCAGGTAGGGGACTCCGCAGAGAACGGCTCCGTCGACGCCATGGCCGGCGGCTCCGGGGCCCGCTGTAACGTGGCACCGAACGTCGTCCCCTCCGGACCGGTCTCGACGAGGTCGATGTCGCCGCCGTAGTGGCCACAGAGCTGGCTCACGAGGTAGAGACCGAACCCGTGGTCCGTCGGCCCCGCATCCGGACGTTCGAACAGCGTCTCCTGGGTCGCATCGTCGATGCCCGGGCCGTCGTCCGAGACGAGAACCTCGATCACCTCCTCCCCGACGCGGCTCTCGACCCGGACCCGTGGGCTCTCGTTGTCGTTGTGCTCGACGGCGTTGGCGAGGAGGTTCCCGAAGACCCGCGGCAGCATCTCGTTGCCGTAGACGAACACCCCGCTGGGAACGTCGAGCGAGATATCGGCGTCCGGATGGGTGTCGCGGAGCTTCCGGACCTCCGCCTCCAGTGCCCCGTGCAGGTCGACGGGCTCGAGCTCCCGGTCACCCTGGATGACGCCGACCAGCCGCCGAACGTCGGAGATGACCGCGGAGATGTCCTGGCTGTGGCGGATGATGGGCTGGACGTGGGTCTCTTCGAGTTCCTCGTCGTCGAGCTCCTGTTCGAGGAGCAGGCTGTGACCCTCGATAACGTTCATCCCGTTCAGCACCTCGTGGCGGAGCAGGCTGTTCAGGTAGTCCAGCGTCTCGCGCTGGTCCTCGATCTGCTCGGCCTGAAGCCGGGCCCGTTCCGCGTCGAGAGCGTTCAGGACCGCCCGCATCTCGATGTACCCGACCAGCATCCCGACACCCCCGCCGATAGCGGCCCCCCACCGCAACCACGCGACGATATACCAGACACTCAGGTCCTCGGTCAGGAGGATGATCGAACCGTTGATACAGAGCGACACCACCACGCCGGAGACGACCCACAGCAGGACCCGCGAGTGATCGACCGGGGTGTACCGCTCGCGCCTGAGCCTGAGCCCGCCCCAGAGGATGGCGGCGATGAACGGCACCGAGGAGACGATACCGATGAGATACTCGCCGCTGAGGACCAGCGTCGTCTGCCGGATGGTCACGAGCCCGAGCATCCGGAGCAGCGTCTCGGCGGTCAACACCAGCACCAGCGCCACGCCGATGGCGAGGACGTACCAGGGGACCCTCGAGGGGGCGGGGCGGGTGGCGCTGGCGTGTTCCATACCCCGGAGGTCGATACTCTACCCTTATCAAACCAACCACCAGACCGGCGTTCGGGTGTCGTACAGGCCCGCAGGCTGCCGAACGAATAGTCAGTCAGCCGGCCGTGTCGCCCCTCACCCCACCACCCGTACCACCAGCGTCAGGTCGCGGTGTCCACGCGGCGTCGTCACGTCCACATCGAACGCCGCCGCCAGGACCACCGTCTCGCCGGCACGCTCCTGCACGACGACGCCACGGTCACCGCGGCAGGACCCGAACGCGCGGCCACGGCCGCCGGGACAGTTCGTGTCGGCCCACGCGTTCGCCGCCGAGCGGTTGTAGCGTGAAATCGTTATGAAACGGCGTTAGCGCCGATCCACTGGAATCGGCCATTGCGTCCGGCGAGAACTGCAGGGTAGTCACGGACAGTAAGTCGAAATACTGGCCCCGAGCTGAGCAGTTCCGAAACCTGCGAGGAATAGAACAACTGGTCTTGCGTCCGGCTGATGTAGATCTCCCAAATCGGAGTTCCCCAGGATCGCTCCCGCCAGGCGTGGCGCGGCTTGATTCCTAACTCTGTGCACAACCGACAGACATCACGAGCCAGCTTGTCGCTCGTCGTGTAGTACGTTTGCCGCTCGTTTCCATCACCGTCTAAAAGCGTCTGAAGCAGCAGTTGCTGGTGCTCTGTCGGAAGCTCCCAAACGAAATCGGGAAGGTGCTTATCGCGACAGTCCGTGCCGCCCAGACCCTCCATCAGACGGCCATAGAGCTTCGAGCCGAACTTGAACGATTTCTCCTGCCGATCATGCTCAAGGCCCATCCGGTCCAGTAGAGCACCGATTTTCTCGCGGTTTTCAGCCTTCTTTTGTGCGATCTGTATTTCGGCAGTGTCTCGGTTCTTCTTCCAAGTAACGCTCCCTTCAGTCACGTACCAACCGATAAACTGGACGAAGTCCTCGAGTTGAAACCGATACGGCATGCGCCAATGTGATGTTCCGTCTCGAATCCAGACACCCGTCCCGAGTTCCTCGATGGCAGCCTGATATCGCTTGAATGTGGCAGCATCGAACCGGTACCCGACCCATTGATTCCGACCAATCGGCTCGCATCCGTCCGGAAGCGCCGCCCGAAACGTGTGTCCGTGACAATCGTAGCTGACGCACACTTCGAACTCGTCAAGGAAATCGGTGACATCGATCTCGTCCGGTGCCTTCCGGGGCACCGTCTCCCAGTCGTTGATGAGAATATTTTCCTCATACTCGGAGAGTTGGTTCGCCGGCCTGAACCGTGGCGGGCACTTCGACTGGGTTTCGTACAGGATCGGATGCCCCGGAGCCACCCGAAGAGCAATGCGTCTCGCACTGATGTCGTACACTCGTCCGTGGTACTGCCGTGAGCTGATATGGGTAACCGGCTTGAGCTTCGCGATTCCAGTGAGCGGATCGAGAGCGTAAATCCGGTTACCAGGTTCTAGATCGGTAATCTCGACGGCACCGTGCTCGCTCATAATCTCAGTATCTGGGACGAAGCCGCCACGTTCCTCATCGAGGGGCTTGCCACGAGTCGACGACGACTGGATGGGTTGTGTCATCGGTCCACCCGTCAGGGCCGACCACAAACCCCGCGTTACGACGAAGATGAGAACTACGAGTCCGATTCCGGACACTCCGCAACGAGATGGGTCTCCAGATCGACGACGTACTCATCGCAGCGCCAGCATTTCACCCTCTGCGGTTCACCACGGGATTCTGGAGTTGGATCACTGCTTAGGAGGCCGAATTCCTCGCGCAAAACCGTCCGAGCCGCGTCCCGCCACTCCGCTCCGTGGCCGCCAAACCGACGAACCAGTCCTTTCGTGGTTGCCTCCTCGAGGAGTCCATCATTCGTTTCGAGAAAGACCGTGATTACGTCCGACGGGGAGTGCTCATCGAGATAGTACACCTTCCGGAGTGACCCGGGAAGCGAGATGCCATCCGAACCGGACCCACCCTGAATCGTGAACGAGTACACGCCGACGGCCCGGTGGCGAGTAGCGACTTCCGTTGGGAGATCTGCCGCTGGAGCCGGGCCGTTCTCCCGAAGATATGCGACGTTCTGATAGCCGACATCGTCCCCCGGTTCGAAGTCCATCCGACATCCTGCATCCAGTTGGGTTCGTGAATAAGTTTTCTTCACTCACCCCCGTCGGGCACCGGCAAATCCTCCATCGAATCGCTGGGTTGTGATGACTCCCGACCCGTCTCGACAACCTCCGACACTTCGGTGGCGTCTGCCGTCGGATCGAAGTCGATGATCTGCTTCTCTTTTGGGAGTGCCTGAATCTCCATCCCTCGCCACTCACCGTCGACGCCAAGGAGTGCCTGTGAGTAGCCTTCCTGCTCATTTCCGGGAATCGCATCCTGCACGTAGCGCATCTGCGCGTAGTTCAGGCCGAACTCGTTAGCCCACTCCTCGTCCATCCCGTCGAGCTTGTGGAACTGCTTGATCGCACACTGGTCGAGGATCATCTCCGCTTCCGGCCACTGGAAGAACTCGTCGACGGTCTGTGTGATGAGCCGGATCGAGAGGTCGTGGTGCCGGTGATGGCGGAAGATGGTCTCGAGATACGAGAGTGTCGCCGCATCGGACATCAGGTAGCGCGCCTCGTCCACCACGAAAACGACGCGCTTGTCGGTCTCCTTCGCCCGCTCGTAGACCAGCGAGATGAGCAGCTCCATGAGCAGGCTCGTGTGGCCGCCGAGATTGCCGCCCTGCTGGACCAGATCGAGATAGATGAGCTTCTCGTCGCGGATGTCGAATTCACTCGCCCGACCCAGGTTCTCGAACTGGCCGCCTTCGGTGAACGGCCGAAGCTGGTCCAGCAGCCAGACCGCGTCGTCCGCGAGTTTCTCCCCCTCGGCGTCCGCCCGGACGACGAACGACTCGGGGGCGTTGCTCATCTCCTCCAGAATATCCAGCATATCACGGACGGTCGGGCTCTCGTTGTCGTGGGTGCTCACATCCTCCGTGATGCCCTTGCGCTCGTACGCCTCGTCGAGTGCCAGTTCCAGCGTTGTCCGCCGGTCGCCGAGCGTTACGTCGCGCAACGCGAAGAAGTTCGTGAAGAAACTAATCGCCCGCTCGCGACGCTCCTTGAGCGGACTCGCGTCCTCGCCGCGACTCTGGAGAACCCGGTCGGGCGTCGGCTTGATCTCCAACGGGTTCAGACCCATCGTTCCGCCGACGGTGATACGCTGGCCGCCGAGCGCCTCGATGACACCGTTCCAGTTGTTGAGCGGTTCGAGGACAACGCCGATGCAGTCCGGGTCCTGCTCGATCGTCCGGATGAAGTTCTGTTTCGCGCCGAACGACTTCCCGCTTCCTGGATCGCCGACGGTGAACATCGCGTAGCCGTCTTCGCGGGCGAACGGGTCGAGTACGAGGGGGCTCCGGGTATCCTTGTGAATGCCGAACTCCACGCCCCCTTCCTCGAGAATCGTCGCATTGTGTGGTGATGCCAGTAGCGCACCGACCGCACCGCCGAGGGCAATCGCATCGCGGTCGAATACGTTCGGCCCAACCGGTGCCGCCGACTGGAGTGCGAGGTCCTGCGTACAGATAGCGGTCTTCGGATTCAGTCCTGCTGGCTGCTCGCGCAACGCCGCTCGAACCTGCTGGACGGACTCGCGGAGTTCGTCTTTCGTCTCCGCGCGGACTGTGACGAACATCCCTTGGTCGAACACGCGCTGTCCGTTCTCGACGGCCTTGTACGTCGCCGTCGCCTCGTTTGCCCGTTCCTGCAGGTACGCACCCCGGACGCTTCGTTCGAGGTCCGCATCAGCTTGGATGTCGTCGGCTGTCTGCTGGAGTGTATCCCGTGCTCGCGACTGGTTCTTCGGCGCGACGTGTGCCGTCAAGTCGAATCGGACATTCGTCAACTCGAACAAGCCACTCAGATAGCCGTCAGATGGGTAATCCGGATACCCGGCGACGTACAGGGTCGTCATCCAATTCTCGCCGACGCGAGCGGCACGGGTTTCCCACTCGATCGCTGCTGGAGCCATCGCCGACTGCTGGCGCTCCGCGATATCGTCGAATAACGCCTCTTCGTGGGTACCAGCATCCAGTGTCTCCTCGTCGAGTAACTCTGCTAGCACCACGTCCTCGGCCTGGCGTTCACGGTACCAGGTCACGATGTTCGCGACCACGATGAGCGCGAGGATGCTCCCGACGCCGTAGACCAGCAGGCCGGCCGGTGAGATGAGGGGCGGGAGCGATTCAAGCGTATTCTGTACACTCCGAGGGAGAGCCGCCTGCAGCCAGCCGGGGTTATGCATCCGGCTCACCTC
This sequence comes from Haloglomus salinum, assembly GCF_024298825.1. Lineage (NCBI taxonomy): Archaea > Methanobacteriati > Methanobacteriota > Halobacteria > Halobacteriales > Natronomonadaceae > Haloglomus > Haloglomus salinum. Next base: position 1,606,123 of record NZ_CP101153.1, on the reverse strand, counting down.
GGGGGGCACGCGGTTCACGCTGAATAGCAGGCTCGGTTCTGATTGTACTCGCGGGCACCTCGGAATCGTACTCCTCTCCATTCCAGAATTCCATATTGAGCAGGAACAGTTCGAGCGTGCTGAGTCGGGTCGCCGACCAGCCGGAGACGTTCTCGACGAACTCGGACCGGACCGTGCGAATGCGCTCGTCAAGCTTCTCGAACATCGCCGCCTGCACCTCCGCATCATCGAGGTCGTGCTTCCGGGCCACGAACGGCTGGATCAAGAGGCCGAAGAGCGGGATTTCTGCGAGTTTCTCTCCCGGTGTCTGTTCCTGCTCGTAGTGGTTGTACACCTCAAGCCGGCCGACCTCAACCCCGATGTAGTAGTGGAGGCGCTGCGTGTCAGCGAGGTCCGCCGGCCGTCGGTCACGGTACTCGGTCAGTAGTTCCTGAAACGCAGGGTTGTCTTGGACATCACCATCGCTCAGACGGTCGTCAAGCTGTTCGATGAGCTGTCCAACCGGGAACGAGCGGGTCGTCGCATGGAACGTGAGCGGGAATTCGAGTTCCGAGTTGGCGAACTCGGCACCGGCCTCTTGGACAGCTTGCCAGTCTCCGGCCATCGCGAAATCCATGTTCGCCGGGTCGATCTCGACGAACGCTTCCATCCGGCCATCGGTGCGTTGAACCGCTCCCGCACCGGGCCACGCCCGCTGCACGTTCGTGAGGTCTTGGGTCCGCTCAGCCGGGGTGAAGGGCGTATACTGAACGACGCCGCCCTCAGTAGGAGCGTGGTCGCTATCCGGCTCGTGACTGTGGGTAACCCGCGGGCGCTTGAGATAGAAGCGGGATACGTCGCGAAGCCACTGCCAGGCCGTCAGCTGCGCCGGTGCTGCATAGACCACAGCAGTGCCGAGCGTCACCCCCAGCAGAACGAGGGGGAGGAGCAACACATCGGCACCGAGGAGACTGGCGACGAACAGGCCAGTAATCGGGAATCCGAACAGCACTCCGATATCTCCCTCCGACACGTTGAGGATGGGAACGCGATTCTCCTCGCCGAGCTGGTTCATGATGCGACGCTTCGCTGCTGAATGCGTGGAGTCAGAGCTCATACTCAGTACTACGGATTATTTCCGGTCCGCCGATGGTTGGGCACGCCACCGCCGCCACCGCCGCCACCGCCGCCGCTATTCCCGCCGTTGTTGTTGTTCGTGCCATCCGAGCCGGACTGTTGCTGACTTCCCTGTCCTGTCGCGACCTGCATGGCGCCGGCCATCGTGCCGTACCGAGCCGTCGTGAGCGCTGCTCGCTGACCACCGACGTATCCGACACCGGCGACGGCGCCAGCCGTTGCCGCAGCCTGTGTTCCACGGCGAAGTGCCGTCGCAGTCAGCGGACTGGCGTACTGGAACGTTTTCCAGGTGACAAACAGCGCGATGATGGGGAGTGAGATAACGACGAAATACTGGAGAAACTCGCTTTTCGGCGCTACGACACTATTACCGACGAAAATCAGCCCGTAACCGCGGAAGAGGAGAGTCGCTGGCAACGGCAGTACAGCCAGCGGGATGAACTGCCGGCAGAGGCGGCGAGCGATATGAGAGACGACCGGTACGTTCCCGAAGGCGACCGCGATACCAAGTGGCATCGCGTAGAGATACACGTAGAGCAGTACCTCCCGGATGAAGAAGAGAGCCTTCAGCGCAAGCATCGATAGCGCCCCGAGGAATGCCATGATAGCAGTGAGTCCCGGATTGCTCACAGCCGAGGGCATGAGATCGACCATCGCCGCTCCGAGTTCACCGAGACTCGGGACCAGCGCAATCGTGAATGCATCAACGAAGTAGAGCAACAACACGGCGACCCAGTACCAAGCGACGATCAGTACAGCCCCGGTCCAGGCTGTCCGCCTGGTTCTCCGGGCCTCATACGGACTACTGAAGTCGAAGATTCGTACGAAGTGACGGCCCTGTACGGCGAGGAAAAGAATGACCAGAGCGAGTATCATGATATCACCGGCGACGACAGATTCGTAGATATCGTACCACGGCTTGTCATCCGGAGCAGGAGCGCTGAAAATCAGGTCTGCCCCGGAACCGTTCGGGAGGGGAGTGCCGAAGAAATCATTGGCGAGATTTCGATAACTCTGTGATATTTCAGTTCCGAACCATTCGGAGATCTTCTCAATGATGTCGGTAAACCACTTCAGCCCAAAATCAGCAAATGGAATCCCTGGCATTGTTGAGTTCAATTAATTCGGATGTTACACTCACCAGATTCACTGGACCGAGTATAGCTAATAGAGTACTCACCGGTAGCAGAAGCACCCTCAATCCTCGTAGACAGTACTACTCGGAACTTCCCAGTTTGTTCGTCACTGCTACAGCTCACTCCATCTTCGTGGAAGCTGAACGGGAGTCTGCTAGTATAGAGGGTGTCTTTTTGATTTCCAAGAATTACGAGCTGAGTAACCTCGCTGGCGCCCTCAGCTTTAATGAATATACCACTAGCCTCCTCTTCATCTGCATCTTGAAGGTCAGTAGTTGGATTTGGTACCCCACCAAGGAACAGTATTTTTTCGAGGATAGCTGGACCGTTTCCGCGATTAATGACGGTAACCAGTGCCTCCGCAGATTTCGTATTACCGAGGCCAGTTGGCATCCGGTCAAGATGATTTGCACCGACGCCGACCTCCAGGATCTCGAGGTCCGGTGCAATCGTGAGAGTGGTTTCCGCTATCGTCGACTCTCCGGTACTCGCAACGACCCGATACTCGCCCGGGGCGTATGAGAGTCCGATATCGAACGTGACCGTCGTCGCTCCCTGTGGGACCGACCGTGACGCAAACGCAGTGCCATCGGGAGCGATAACGTTCACTGTGCTTGGTGAGAGTTCTCCGAGCCCAACCACGAGTGTCTGCCCGTCTACCTGTACCTGTTCGAAATCGCCACCGCCGCCACTGTCGGTTGGGTCGTCGGATGGCGAATCGAGCGAACAGCCAGCCAGCGGTACGGTTGCGGATGCGATACCTCCAACCAGGGTTCGTCGAGTCCAGTCCATCAGAGGTCACCTCGATACCGAAACATCCCACCCAGCCGTCGCCCCGCATACAGCGCAAGAGCGAACGGCAGGAACCACTGTGCCACTCGGACCGCGAGAGCAAGCCAGCCCATTATCGTCGCGAGGGGGTGCCATCGAACGGATGTCGCCGCCCCGGTGTATGCCGGATCGTGGGTAAGCCACGATTCCGGATGGTAGCGTACCGTGTAGACGCCGCTCTCATCGAGCCGGACGGTCGCCATCCCTGAGAGGTTCGTCTGGACGCGCCGGTCACCAATCGAGATATACGCCTCGTCTCGACCGACTAGCAACGGTTCGTACCGGGGACGATTCGGCGCCGAGAGCGAAATCGGCTCTCCAGTCTCGGCATCGCGGAGGGTGATTCGGACCGTGAGCTGTGACTCCGACTCGGAGATGCGCTCGACGGTGAGATTGCTCTGCCGGAGGACCCGCCGCGTGCCGTCGGCTTCGGGGCGAAATGTCCGGTTCTCACCGCGAACGATGCCACGAACCGTAATCCGAGTGCTAGCGTTGGCACGATACCGAACAGCCAGCCCGTGCGTCGCCTCGTACGACCTATCGACTACCTCAACGTGGACGTTCCGACCGAGCGTTCCAGCGGGCGAGTCCCGCCGTGCGCCCCACCGGTTTAGCAACTCAGGGCCGCGACCCTCCGGTTCGATTCGTGGGCCGATGCGAGACGGGTATGCGTGGACGGACACTGGAACTGCATTGGATTCGGTACGTCGTGAACCGCCTGCTCGGCTCCGGACGAGCGTGTCCCAGCCAGTATCACGAGCGGTGTAGAATCGCCAAACACCACGGACCCGTGCCCCGCCGTTCGTACGCAGGCGGTATCCCTGCCAGGGAAGCTCCTGGAAGACAGCAAGACCGAGGTCGCCATCGGGATACGTCACGTACTCGAGCGACGGTTCTAGGCCGTACACGTGGCCGTGAATTTCGTCGGTTACCGTCACCGAATCCGTCACGATGCTGGTCGTCGTCCGTTCGCGGACGATGTTCTCCGTCCCGTTCGGGGTGGTTCTATTCGTCGTGCGAGTGACGGTGACGCGACGTGTGAGGCTGACCTCGATATCGGCTTCCAGCCTGAGCGTTCCGTCCTGTCCTGTGAGCGCGTACTCGATTCGAGGCCGATGAGAGCCGTTCGTCCGCGCGATAACCTCACCGTCTTGGAGAAGCCGGATGGCGCTAATCTCATGGCTCGTAAGCGACCACGATACGCGGCGGGTGCGACGGCCGGTGGTCGTGTTCGATCCGTTCGTAGCAGTGGAGCGGCGTGTGGTTACGTTGCCATCTGGAACAGCGACTCGGTAGTCGACAGCGCCACGCAGCTCCCCGTCCGGTGCCAGATATCGCGTCGTCTCTCCTGGCCCCGTGTGTGCCACCGTCGACGGCGTTGCGGCAAACACAGTCGCATGCGCATCCCGAATCAGCGTCGAATTCGTTCGGTTCGCCGATGTTGGGTACACCGAGACACTCGCGTTTCCGGGCGCGTAATCTGAGAAGTCGTGGCGCGTCCAGATTCCAGCGGTTGACGGGGGTCGCCGGAACGTCAGGTCCGTCCCGTTGGCCACGCTCTGAATCGCCGTCCGCTGCTCACCGTAGGCCCGCCGGTACTCGGCGTTCGTGATACGCTGACTGTCGTTGTCACGGGACCAGAGGGTCGCTGACTCGTTCTCGTCAAGTCCGTTCCCCTCGGTCCCAGGCCGTGGGGGAGTCGCAGACGCGACACTGGTGACACCGCCTGCGAGGAGGCTGATGATGAGTAGTAGGGTGAATCCGCGTTCCGACATCTGTGAGGAGTCAGAACGGGATTAGGTCCACACACTGGGCGATAGGTAGCCCCATCGTCGACCCAGCAACAGTGAACACCGGCCCGAGAACCACTAGCACAACGGCAGACCGCATTGCACCGCGTTTGTGCTGTTTGATGTTGGCTTTCTGCTCGCGGCTGAGTGTGAACATCTCCATCAGCGAATCCGCCTGCCAGACGACGAGCAGCCCCATCAACCCGAGAGCGGTTGTTATCTGAACGAACCCCTCGATCATGTCGGGCAACGTATTGGAGCTATCCTGGCAGATCGGGTTCGTCGCCGAACTCCCGGAGTTGTCTTGGGCTGCAGCCGGCACCGCAGCCGATGCGATCAACCCGACGAGCAGGAGGACCAACACGGCGGTTCGGGCAGCGAGACGGAGACGACGTCGTTCCAGAGCGGAGGCCATCAGCGATTGGAATCGATGTATCATGATGTGCGTGCGAGATTGGCTACGACACTATCGGAAGGCGACATCCAATCCGGAACCGCCTTTGTACATAAATTCAACTATCGAAATTAACGGCAGTATTTTCCGGGCGCTTTCGGACAATACCAAAGTTGCGAATAGAGATAGGATGGGCGCATATCCATTCTGAACCAGAATACCATTCCGTGCCATCCGAGACAGGCGTTTACTCCGAGGTGCGGTGGCAGATTCAGTGGGGCAAGAGGTGGGGGAGTCTGCGAATCCTCGCGGCCACTTTTATACCCAGAGGGGACAGTATACTCGAATGAGTGCAAGCTGCGAGAGATTCAGAAACGACCCAACGAGCCGACAGTGAGCCAGTGCCGGAAATACCCACACGTCAAGGACAATCGTATACTGTGGGCACAGCGATTGTTGGCTGGTTCTGTTGAATACTGGCGGCCGAGTACTATCCAGAAGTCGACTCTTTTGAAAGCAGTTGAATCGGGAATCGGAAACCGGGCTTGCTTCACTCCACCTCAGAGCTCCGATTCTACGAAGCTCCTACTCGAGAACGGCGTCCAATAGCGCCTACTCCGTGAGACCAGCATTACAAACAGGACATGCGTGACCACCAGCTAACCCGTCTTCCAGCGGCATCGCCTCCCAACAAGGCTTGCAAGAACGTTCTCGACATTCTAAGCACAGTCCTGTCCAACCCCATTCCAGTTCGTCACCACAGTTACTACATTCGACCATTACCGAGCGATTGGAATCCAACCACCTCAATTTATCCCGCCATACTGTCTGGGAACCCGCAATCGGGACCAAGAGGTTCGACTGGAGACGAGAGTCGCACGGGCCGGACTCGCGCCGCCCTGAATACCGAGAGTCTCAGGATTCGTCGTCACTCGGCGGCCGCTTCGACAGCCGGTCGAACCGATTCTGTGCGTCGCTAATCCGCTGCTTCGACTCTGCAGGTTTGTAGTCCGCAGCCACAATCGCCTCGTCAACCAGTTCGATTTCCAGCACGGCATCAGTATGTCGGGCAGGCTGTGGGAGGGCCTGTTGCTCGACGACCAGCTCGTAGCGCCCGCTCTCGCCCGTCAGCTCCAGCACTGGGTCGCTGTCTTCGAACCGGTCCAACACGGCCGTATAGGCACCATTCGGAATCATTCGTAGGCCTCTCGAAGGACAGTTGCATCATTCTCGTCCGACACGATGACTGTATCGCCGGCGTTGTTCCAGATGGGACTGCTGGACCCCCAGTAGAGATCAGCCTCGGTATCGGTGCCGCTTCCGGAGTGAATCGTGAGTGTGGCGCCGGCCGCAAGCGTGGTGCCGTCAGGAATCGTGTACGTGGCCCCGGCTTCGTCGCTCACGGTCCACCTCGAGAGATCGAGCGACCCATCGCCAGTGTTCTCGAGGACGATGAACTCGTCATTGAGATTGTCACGGTCGCTTCCCTCGGCGTCAGCGTTGACCGACTTGAGCGCGAGCGTGCCTTCTCCAGACCCGGCCCCACTGTCAGTTCCGCCGTCGGTCGCGACCGGTGTCGCCGTGCTAGTGGCGTCCGTCACGCCGGTACCCGTGATTGTGGCTCGCCGCTCGGCGTCTGTCGTCGTGCCGAGTTCGACCGGCGACCCGTCGCGGAGCCGCATCGGCTCGGTCGGGGCGGACCGTTGGGTAGCGACCGTCACCTGGGCACCATCGCTCGTGAGAACGACGTGTCCCTGTGTGGCCGTCCAGTAGGTAGCAATGTCGCGCTCGGCGAGTCGCTGCAGCGTCGCCTCGTTCGGGTGGTCGTACCGCGAGTCGAATTCACTCGAGATGATGACCGCCTGCGGCTGTGCTGCGTCCAGTAGTGCTCCGCTCGTCGAGGTCTTGCTCCCGTGGTGTCCGGCCTTCATCACGGTGGCCCGGAGCTGTGAACCGTACTCCTCGACGAGATACGCCTCCTGGTCGTCTTCGGCATCGCCGGTGAACAGGAAGCTCGTCTGGCCGTAGGTGAGCTTGAGCACGATACTGTTCTCGTTGCGGGCCTCGCTCTCGAGATACGGGTCCGGCGGCCCCATGACCTGCACGCTCACGTTCTCGAACGGGATGCTATCCCCCTCGCGGGTCTCGTACAGGGTGACCTCGTGTTGTTCGATCGCATCGAGGTATTCGCTGTAGGTCTCGGTCCCGGCGGCGATACCGGGGTCGTAGACGGCGCCGATGCCGTCCGCTTCCGTCTCGAAGTAGTTGATGACGGCTGCGTTCCCACCGATGTGGTCGGCGTCGTTGTGGCTCGTGACGAAGTAGTCGATCCGGTCGATGTTCTGCTGCTGGAGATACTGCAGCACGTACTCACCGTCGTCGTTGAAATGGCCGCTGTCGATGAGCATCGTCTCACCCGTCGGCCCGATGATGAGCGTTGCAACTGACTGCCCGACATTGATGAAGTGAACCTCAGTCGTTCCCTCGACGGTCGCGTCACCGCTCGCCGGCTGCGGACTCTCGCCCCCATCGCTGGCCGGGGCAGTGGGAGCGCTACAGCCAGCCAGGATGACAAGCCCAGCACAGATGATGAGGAGTGTTCGGGAGGAGTTGGCCACGTGTTGCCCCGCGCTTGGTCGGAGTCTATCAAGAAGGTATCCACGGGGGCCGGAGATGGACGAGGGGCCATGGCAGCCGTTCCGCCACGTCCGGACAACGAGTACCAGCGAACTGTGGAATAGTACTATACGGTGCAGTTCAAGCGCGTTCGGACTCCTCACGCTCGAGGCCAGCCGCGGCCCTCGGCCTGGGGCCGGAAGCCCCCGAAGGATGTACCGTTCTGGGCTGTGAATCCTCGGTCGCAAGCGAGGGCTACGTTCAGTTCGGTCGGGATGCGGCCAGCACGGCACTGGGCAACATCGATGATTCGATGGGCAGCGGTCTACTGGGCTTCTGAGAACCGATATAATCGGAGCGGGCTCTGTTGAAATCCTCAGCCGATGATAGTTTGTTGAGTCGTGCTGCATACGGAGCGCGAGTCGATCACCGAAAGTGGCCGGAACGATGTTACTCCAATCATTAGATTCAGTGTGGGTAGCGACCGCCTTGCCCAACTCCGTGTGGAAGCGGGCTCAGTTGCTACTGCACCGCGATAATGAGACCCCGTAACTTATACCTCCACAAACATAATGATTGATTATGTCTAAATCTAATCCGACTCCCGGCGAGTCAACGTTGTACGTGTGTCAAGAGTGCGGCAAAGGTGTCGAAAACCCAGACCAGGACGACGCGTGCCCCGACTGTGGTGGCCCATTGCGAAACACAACTGTCGCTCACGACTAAACCCGGCCAAGGGCTCAGCCGATGACGCAAGCGCCGCTATGGTGCAGCAACATTAGCAACGCCCACCACACAGGCAGACGGAACCGATCGCCGAGCTGATTCCCGAGGAAGAACGGCGGGAAATACGCACCAGCCATCGAACGATGCAGAGCGCGTCTCGGTCACGTCATCACCGCTGAAGCCACTGGCGAGGAATCGCTAAGTACAGTGGGATATCTTACTGGTCATTCATACGCTTGGACGTGTTATCTCCACAGCTGCGGCAGGTTGTGATTCGATAGGGTTCTCGAGAGAACTCGGCGTATTCGGCCTCTGGATTCTCCACTTGGAGTTCAAGACTAATCGTATGCGAGGTCATCTATTCGCAGGAGTGACAGTATTCTCGTGCAGAATCCGAACTATCGACGGTATGCTTCATGCGGTTGCTGAGGTCTGCCATGCTCTTTGTTTAAGAATCGCAATGCTTGTTAATTGGTAACATATTGAATAGTATCCTCTTTTTGAAGAAACGGGTGAAACGATTGTCATTCTGTCTGACTCGGAGCAATCCCCGTATTACCGAACATCCGACCCCTGATCAGCACGCCAGGGAGCACTAATACGAACTGATTAGTGGTGCACCTTCAGGTCGTGGCTGCGCGCACAGCGAACGCATGTGAGCGAGCACGGAGCGGAGGGTGGGGGTGGCGGCTGGCGGGTGGTGGCCCACTACGAGCCAGTCCTCCAGCACACGACACACCAGAACGACGGGACCGCCCCTACCGCCGGGGGTCCGCGTCGAGCATCTCGTTGTGGAGCGGGAACCACTCGCCCTCGTAGCTCAGTTCCTCTCCGGGACGCTCGACGCCGCAGGTCTGGCACTCGTACGCGTCCGAAGCGCCGAGGTCGATCGCGCGCATCTCGCCACCGCAGACAGGACAATTTCCGTCCATGCGCGACCCGCCGCGTCGGGCCGGGATGATACCGCTCGCGTCCGTCGACGCAACCCGGGTGAGGACTCGCAACCCGGGTCCGTCGTCGCAACCGACGTGTTTCATCCCGGCCCGACGCGAAGCGGATGGACGGAAATGGAGCCGGTCGAAGGTGGCGAGGAGCACGATGCCGAGGCACGGACGACACCGTGCCAGGCCGAGACCGAGCGTCCCCGGGCGGCGAGGATACAGGGAGAGCCCGCTCCGAGCTGACACGCGCAGTCGGACCCCCAACGGTGCTGAGCACCCGACAACCGACACCCGCTCCGATGGATTCCAAAACTCCACCCAGAGGTCGTGGCTGCGCGCACAGCGAGCGCAGCGAGCGAGCACGGAGCGGTGGGTGGGGAGGCGGCTGGCGGGTGGTGGCCATCACGAAAGAAAGAGCGGGGCAGCCCCACTACACCCGGTCAGTGAAGATGATGCGCGTATCGCCCGTCACCGCGAGCGACACCCGCCCCTGGTACCAGCTCGTCGCGGCCGCCCGAATCCGCACGCGTTCGCCCTCTTCGATCAACGGCTGACGGCTCTTCTGCCAGACCGTCACCTTCGTTCGACCTGTCTGGTCTTCCAACAACCCGACTTGCTGAATCTTGGATGAATCGGCGTCCCAGGATTCAATCCACTCACCCGAGACTGCCACCTCCTTTCGAGGCACGTCTTCCAGCTCTCCGATGGGCACGACCGTCCCAGGACGCCGGCGTTCCGCGTCCAGCACGTCCAGCGTCGCCTCGGTGACACCCTGCCCCCGAGCGACCCGTTCGGCCAACTGTCGGCTGATGCTAGCCCGACTGCCGCATTCGCGAACCGTCTCCCGAATGCGCTGGGCCTGCTGATTGACCTCCGCCAACGTCGCCGCATCCATTTTCTCTCGGGGATCCACGCTGTCCGGCCCGGCCAACGGGTCCACGCCCGCTCGTCGCCGGGCGAACGCCTCACGCTTGCGCCGACTGCCGTGTGCCGCCGTCACCCGCGCTTCCGCCTCGCGCCGCTCGTTCACGGGACCACTCGTCCGCGCCCGCGTCCGGGCCTTCTCCTGCTCACGCGCCTCCCACTTCTCCTCTGCAACGAGCGTCATCCCGTACGGGTGCTCACGCTCGGCCGTCCCGTCGACCTTCGCGATCGTCTCCGAATCGATCTTCGCCTGCGACCGCAGCTCCACCGTCGGCCGCAGCTCCGGCTCCTCTGCCTCGACCGCAACCTGTTCGTCCGCCGACTCGACTGAAACCTTTTCACCGATTATGTTGTTACTCGACATTGCAGTCACTCTGCAGGCGCTCACCAGAGCGTCCGACGCCCCGTGTTCCAGCACGGGGCACCTTTCACGACCGACCGAACCAGCACCAGCGCTCTCGCTCGCGCCTCCGAGCGCCCCCGTAGGGGGCGCGAGCGAGAGCGCGGTCTGCTCGGGCACCCAACCAGTCACGCGCGCCAACCGGGCAGGCGCAAACGTCCAGCGGAGTAAGCGTGCCGCCGAGCGAGCACCGCGAGCGAGGGCAGTCCGAGCAGCCACTGCAGCGCAGGACCGGCTCGCTTACCCGCTGGCGTCAAACCGGATGCCCGGCAGCCCGCCCGCTACCGCAGGCAGGCAGCCCGGAACGGTCGGTGACGAGTGCCGCGCCCGCCCGCATGTGGCGAGCGTGACGGGCCGTCGACGACCCACCCAAACCACTCACAAACGCGCCAGCCTGACGAACGATCGCGAGCCACAGGGGGGAGCCAACCCGCTCCACGACGCCAGAGCTGCGAATACAGCCCCACGCCGGCCGGCAGTCAGTCGTTGCGCAACGCCTCGACCGGCCGCACGACGAACGCATCGTCCCGATCCACGTACTGGCCGACGTCCCGATCCCGAGCCCGCGAAGTCTCACGCGAGAGCCATCGTGTCAGCTCCCCGCGAACCTCGGCCCGGGACTTCGAGACGGACTGCCACCCAATCCGGGCGTCGTAGAGGCGCTTCTCGAACCACCAGCCATCTTCCTCAGGCAGATACCGAATCAGCTTCGACCCCCAGAGATTCCTCGACCGGTACTCAGCCGCGAGCTCGCCTTCGGCGACCGCCGCGAGCACGCGGTCGACGAGCGCCGCAATCGCAACGTCGTCCCACTCGTTCGGCACCGCGAGGTCGATCTCGTCCAGCGGCTCGAAGCCGGTTGGGAAGTCGATACTGTCATCCGTACCGCGAGTTGCCGAATCCATGCTTGGTCGACGGAGCTGGCGCCCCGCCACCTATCGCGGGGGGCCACAAACCAACCGTAGCCGACACCGATTTCACACGACCCCCTACGCGGCCCCAGACCGAACAGGGCGGGACTGAAAGGGGCCGCTCGCTGGACCCAGCCCGGCCGCTGCAAGCACCGCAGGCACGAGGAGCGCAGCGAGACCCGGCTGGTCCAGCGAGCGGGGGCTTTCAATACGGCTCCACCATTCTGTATCCCGCGCGCCGGGTCCAGCAGGTTCCGAGGAGTTCAACAGCGGCCCGAACGCCACTCACGGTAATGGAGTTCTCCCGTCACGAGATTGCGCCCCTGACAACTGAGACGCACTTCACCGAGCCGATCCGGTCGGAGCAAACGGCCTACGAGATCGAACGATTCACGCACCGAATCCCGCTCGATTGGTTTCTGGTGTTGGCAGCCGAAATCGACGCCTGGACGTACGAACACTACCTCGAGAATCAAGATCTGTTCGAGTACACGAACGACGACTACACTGTCATCGGCGTCGACTTTGAGTACGAAGCAGAGCCAGTCAACGATGGAACTGGGAAACCGTTCCGTATCGACGTGGCGAAACCGACCGGGGAAGAACTGACATGCTCTCCACGGACCCACTACCTACTCGGACTCCTCGATTACGACGAAGAGACCGAGGAGGTAGTCGCAGTCGTCTCCACCAACGAACGAGACGGGGTTCTCGTGACCGTCCAGGAGCGTTTGCCTCACATCCCAAAGAGATAGCTCCAGTGCCGACGCTTAGCTCTCGTCCCCATCGACATCGACTGCCTCGGCGTCCATCTCGATGATCTCCCCATCACCCACATCCAGCTCCTCGCGGAGCACGTCCAGATGCTCGTCGGCCTCTTCACGCAACTCCTTCGCTCGTTCCAGCCCGATCTCCCCGTCCTCGAGCGTCTCGGCAATCGCTTCCAGCCGGTCGATCCGCTCGCTGATGCCCCACTCGTCGGCGTCCCCTGATGCACTCATCACCTCCGACTACGCTGACGAGTCGGCTTCAACCCTCGGACGGACAGCAAAATCAGAACCATCGAACCACGAATCAGAGACAATCGTCGCCATCAGATGACGAATCAGCAGCCAGTAGAGCCTGCAAGACGGCAGAATCAAATGTTTCGGGGGGGAGCGATTACAGAGAGTTTCGATGGAGATCTCGGACCAACTCCGATGTCTGTTTTCCGCGCAGATAACCGAACAGGGCGGGAGCTACCACGTTGAGATTCCCGAACAGGAGCTGCAGCTCGGCACACTCTCGGAGAACGAGACGTATCGCGTGGCCGTCCTCGAGACGGACGCCGATACCGAGAGCGAGACGACAGCCGACACCAAGAGCGAGCCGGAGCCGACTGAATCCCCTGACCGCGACCACCCCGAGCCGCCAGTCGAGGAAGGAGAGACACTGACAGTAGAAATCGAGAACCTCGGTGACCAGGGCGACGGCATCACTCGCGTCGAGCGCGGGTTCGTCGTCATCGTCCCGGACACTGAACAGGGCGAACGCGTCCGCATCGAGATCGCGGACGTCAAGCAGACCGTCGCGTTCGGTGAGGTCGTGGAGCGGCTGAGTTACTACGACTGATCGAATACCGCAGTCACACCAGCCCCAGCAACAGGGCCGCCACAACCACGCCACCGATCACCAGTACAGCCAGCAACACGGCCACGACCACGCGCAGCCGTCGTGCCTCCGCGGTCCCGGCCGCCACACGGGCATCCGCTTCCCGCTCCCGATAGGCGCTCTCGATGCGCGTCTCCAGCGAGGCCAGTTCACGCTCGACGCGAGTCTCGTACGCCCCATCGATTCGCGCCTCCAGATCGGCCACCCGACCGCGGGCTGCCCGCGCAGTCACAGCCTCGGTCTCGGCGGCGTGCTCGAGGTCACGCAGGGCCCCATCCAGTCGTTGTTCCAACCCATCGAGCCGGTCGGCCACCAGCGACGCGTACGCCCCGTGGATACGGGCCTCCAGCGCCGAGGCGCGCTGCAACTGCCCCCGACGCTCCGCTCGCTGCGTCGCCACGGTCTGCTGGAGCGATTCGTGGGCCGTCGCCACCCGCCGGTCCAACTCCTCCAGCCGCCCGTCGACGAACCCGCGATACGCGTCGTCGATGCGTCGCTCCAGGTCACCGATGCCACGCCGAACGACCGCCATGTCGGGCACCGCGTTCACACCCGCGTCGGTCGGCGTCATGCACCGCTCGTCGGCCACGTCGTCGGCCAGCGTCCGGTCGTCCTCGTGGCCGATAGCCGCAACCACGGGCGTCCGGCAGTCCCCGAGCCGGCGGACAAGCGGCTCAGCGTTGAAACACCAGAGATCCGCATCGGCGCCCCCACCACGGGTCACGATCAGCACGTCCACCGTCGGGTCACGGTCTAGGTGCTCGACTGCGCCGATGACCGAGGACACCGCGTTCTCACCCTGCACGGTCGCCCCACAGAGCTTCACGTCCACACCGGGCGCCCGGTCGTGGATGGCCGAACAGACGTCCTCACGCGCCGACCCCGACAGCGAGGTAACGACGCCGACCGTTCGGGGATACGCGGGCACTTCCCGCTTCCGGTCAGCATCCAACAGTCCCTCCTCGTCGAGCGCCGCCCGCAACGCCTCGAGTTCCTGCACCCGGGCGCTCTCGCCAAGCGGCCAGTAGTCGCTGACCATGAGCTGCATATTGCCTTTCTCGGCGTGGTACTCGACCGACGCCTGGACGACCGCCGACGTGCCCGCCTCGAGGTCGTGGTCGAAGCCGTCGATAGCGTATGACCACGCCAGACAGGAGATGAGAGCCTCCCCGTCGAGATCTCGGAGGTCGAAGAACGTCCCGAAGTCGTAGTGGCTCACGTCGGACACCTCGCCGACGACGTAGGTCGGGAGGCGGTCATTCGACGCCTCGAGGATGGTCGTGATCTCCTCGTTGAGTTCGGCGACGGACCAGGTGCCGTCCGGGAGGTCAACGTCCCCACCTCCTGGCTGGTCGACGTTCGCCACGGTTACTCCGTCCGTCGGCTGGCAACAGGATAAACCATCGGCTATCCGGAACACACGCCGGCCGCCGGAAACCAACGCCAACGGGGTCGAGATTTATGCCATCATGCTACGTACTGCCACACGTATGTCCCAACAGATCCAACAGGAACTCGAGGTCGACGCGTTCACCCTCGGGCTGGTCGGACCCGAGCAGGAATGGGCCGGGACGGTCGCCGACGGCGGAACCGTGCGGACCCACACGCCACCGGCCTGCTGGGGACCGATGATCACACCGAAGTTCCGTGGCGGCCACGAGGTGACACGGCCGATCCGGGTCGAGAACGCCGAGCCGGGTGACGCCCTCGTCGTCCGGATCAAGGACGTCGAGGTGACGAGCGTCGCCACCAGCACCGGGAGTATGCGCGAGCGAGAGGAGGCGTTCGGAGACGACCCGTTCGTCGATCACGTCTGCCCGGAGTGTGGTGCCGAGTGGCCCGAGAGCGTCGTCGAAGGCATCGGCGAGGAGGCTATCCGCTGTGCGGAGTGCGGGGCGAACGCCTCCTCGTTCGGCTTCGAGTTCGGCTACACCGTCGCGTTCGATGACGACCGGACCGTCGGCGTGACCGTCGGGCCCGAGGGAGCCGACCAGCTCGCGAACAACGCTGATGAGGCGATGGCACTCCCGGAGAACTCCCGGCAGCATCCCATCCTCCTGTACGGCCCCGACGCTGACGAGATTCCGGGCACGCTCGGCCGGCTTCGGCCGTTCATCGGCAACATCGGGACGACGCCGGCCCGGGAGTTCCCGGACTCGCATAACGCCGGCGACTTCGGCCAGTTCCTCATCGGCGCCGAGCACGACTGGGGCCTACCTGACGAGGCAGCCCTCGAAGCACGGACCGACGGCCACCTCGACTCCAACGATGTCCGTCCGGGGGCGACGCTCATCTGTCCGGTCCGCATCGAGGGCGGCGGGCTCTACGTCGGCGACCTGCACGCCAACCAGGGGGACGGTGAGCTCTCGCTCCACACGACCGACGTGAGCGGCCGGACCGAGCTGGAGGTGGAGGTCATCAAGGACCTCGACCTGGGCGGGCCGCTCCTCCTGCCCAACGAGGAGGACCTGCCCCACATCGCACAACCGTACACGGACGCCGAGCGCGAGGCCGGGCAGGTCGTCGCCGATGAGTACGATGTCGACGACCTCGCCGATGCTGCGCCGATTCAGGTAATCGGGTCCGGGGCGACGATCAACGAGGCAACGGAGAACGCCTTCGACCGGGCCGGCGACCTGCTCGACATGACCGAGGGCGAGGTCCGTGGCCGGTGTACGTTCACCGGCGGCGTCGAGATCGCCCGGCTACCAGGGGTCGTGCAGCTGTCGATGCTCGCGCCGATGGAGAGACTCGAAGCGGTCGGCCTGGCCGAGACGGTCCGCGCCCAGTACGGCCTGTAGCTCAGCCGCCCCGCATCGCGGGGAAAATCTCGATTTTGGCGTCCGGCGGACAGGACCTATCCATGTCGGCGGTCTCGCCGTCGACAGCGACACGAACGCTGGGACGGAGCGCATCCTCATCGTCGACCAGATGCGACTCCGCCCGTGGATACGCATCGCAGAGTGCTTCGATGACGCCCGCGACGGTCTGCTCCGTCGGCGAGAGCGTGACCTCCTTCGATCCGGTAGCCGAGCGGAGCGACCCGTAGACGACGACCTCCATGAGCAGGTCTAGAGGGAGCCGCAGCAAAAGTCCGCTGCCCCGGTAGCTGGTCAACACCACGGAACCGGACTCCGGTAAACACCCTCGTGTTCGCGTCCTTCGTTCATACCGGTGGTGTCCTGATATAGGTAAGCGGGCCAGCGGCTCCCATTCTCGGCCGTACGGAGGATTACGACGCCGGTTCACAAATCGGTCTGCCGAACAGAAAGTTGTTGAGCCGCTACATCGATGACAGGTTCCAGCGGTCGTGCTGCATACAGGGCGCGAATGCAGCAGTCAGAGATAACCGAGCCCCTTGTGAAGTTCCAGTGAGGTAGTTGAGGGAGCAAATTAAAGCGTAGAGGCACGGATACGCAGTTACGAGATGCTCGCTGGCCTTCACGTCCGTTCGGTGGATGTTTCCAAAGATGGCGAGGGCTCCTACACCGTCACGGTCAACGTTCCTTCCGGTCAGACCATCCACCTTTATGAGGCAGATCACTTCCACATCTCGTGGGTCAGGCCGAACATCGAACGAGTCTGTGTTCTGGCGTATCCGCGAGAGGGCGTAGAGCGTATCTCTGCGAACAAAGCTCGAATCGAAGCAGCCAATTCTCCACCAACGAAGTGGAATTACGACCTCTACGGGCGAATTGAGAAAATTGGTGCGTCGGTCGGCGTGGGGGATACAGAGGACTCGTATCTGTTGGATGTAGGAGACGGAACGGTGCTGGTGCATAACTCGCTATCAGAGTTCGTTCCTTCTCCAGAATTACCGCTTGTCAAGGGTGACTGGCTATTTGTCCCCACAGTCCGTCTGGAGTTACACCAAGACCAGGCCCTCAACTGCTGAAAAGAGACAATCAACGCAGTTCACTTCACTGAGGCAAACACAATCACCTCTGCTGAGCCCATCCTCTATATTTAGCACCCAGATACTGTCAAGTATGATTGAGTTCGGCAGAGTCAGAACAGGTGACATCACGAAAGGGGCTCAGAGATGGAATGACATCGCCCTGCCGATTACTCATCTAGCTCCCGCAGCAACGTATCGGCGATGTCGGTCGCCACGTAGTAGGTGTGCTTCCGATGGGTCTCGTCCTTCGGCTTCAGTTTCCGCTCGCTCGCCTTGATCGTGCCCCCCTCGTACTCGGTGACGAGCCCGACGCGGCGAAGCGCCCGGTAGCAGTGCCGGACGTACTCGAACGCCATCCCCAACTCGTTCGCCGTCATCCGCGCGTAATCAGGCCCCCCACGAGCTAACCGGCGAACGATGGTCTGCCCGTCGGGGAGATGCCGCAACACGTTCAGCTTCCCCTCCCGTTCCTCGAGGAAGCGTAGCAGGTGGTCACCCTCCCGGGAGAGGCGGTAGTAGGTGTGATGCTGTCGGACCTCGTCGCTCTGCTTGGCCTTCGCCCGCCGCTGCTTGACGGTCCCAGATTCGAGGCGCTCCAGGAACCCCACGCGCTCTAGCTCCTCACACAGGTCCTCGACCTGTCCACGCTCGGCGTCGAGATGCCCGGCCATCGAGCGTGGGTAGTTCCCCTCGACGGTATCGAGATGATACAGGAGCAGGTACGCAACCGGCTCCGCGGGCATCGGCGCCAGTTGTCCCACGACGGCCTGCTTGCGTTCCAGTTCGGCTTCCAGCTCCGACGCCCGTTCGTATCGCTGCTGAGCGTTGCTCGACGGATCGGCGTCGAGATCGAGCGTGAGCTCGATTGGCTCACCGTGGGGCGTCTGGAGTGTCACGTCCAACTCGCCGTCCTCCCAGTGGTCACCAGACTCGGTACGGGCCGTCTCCAGCGCCTCCCGGACCGCCTCGTAGCGAGTCATGATGGTATCGGCCTCGAGACGAAGCCGGTCGATCTCGGCCTGGGAGACCATTCGTGTCGTCTATTGGATAGCAACAGGTTTGAACGTACTGCGCCCACCCCACTCATGAGGTAGTGAAGCGCTGATGCGATTCAATGTCAGCAACTGCTGGCCACATCACTCGTGAAGCGTCCCCTCCCGCTCACTCGTCGAGCGACCGAGCAGAGACTACTCGGGGACGGGTAATCCATCGTCGGAAAGCTTCGGCTCACCCTCGGCCCAATCGATTCGGGGAAGGACCGTTCGCAACTGGTCCAGCCGGGTCTCTAGAACCTCCAGAGGATGTTCGTCGACGAACGTCGCTGACCGTCGGTCGATCGTCGCCCCGACGTGGTCAATCTGGAAGTGACACTCTCCGAGGTCGGGATGGTCCTCGTCCTGATGCCAGCCGATTCCGAAATCACGTGCAGCCTCACTCCATTCGATGACGTAGTACTCGTACCCCACGGCCCGAGGGTAAGAGAATCGCACCGTCAAGGTCGCATCGTCGACGGCATACGCTCGCCCCAGGAATTCCGCTGTCTCCACACGAGCTTCGATGGTTCTCGGACGAGCCCGAGACGGACGCACCCGAACCCCGTAACAGCCGGGCTCCTTACCGAGCCGTCGACGAATCGCCTCGTAGAGCTTCGCCTTCGTGAGGTTCCCCCTGTTCGCGAGGAAGATGAACCCGAACGGTGCCATGGTTCCTACGCAACCCTCGTCTCGGAGGCTCCCTCGTCGACGTCCTCTTCAGCGTACGGATCGACATCGTGGAGGTCATCGTAGAGGCTGAGGGCGTGTTCCAGAAGCTGGATTTCGTCGGCTACCTCTTCCCATCGACGGAGCGATTGCTGTCGCTCCCTGGCCTCAGCTGCGGACACGTCCGGGGCGCTCAACGACGCCTCGAGTTCGTCTCGCGACTCGACTGCGTACTCGGACTGGATACTCTGGATATCCTCTTTCGCCTGGACGATTTCCTCGCGAAGCTCCTCACGGGAGAACGAGAGCACGAGTTCCCGAATCCGCTCCGTATACAGGCGAGTGAAGTCCGGGACGTATCTGACGTTGTCACCCTGCTGGACCCGCCGGAGGTCGCCCCGATCTGCGAGTTGCTCCAGTTCGTCTTTGGCGGTCTGCCAGCCGACAGCAGCCTGCTCAGCGACCCAGTTCGTCGAGACCGGATCGGTGACCGTTTCGGCGATCTGCCGGACTCGCTCGCGGGGCGAGCGGTCATCCTTCCAGTCGGGCATCTCTACGATTCCTTGTCCACTGGTGTCAATATATGTTACGACCGCTCGTAGAATATTGAGAGATGAGCGCTGACGAGCGACGAGACAACTCGTCGGCAGGATGGACCGGCACGGACTCTCCGGTCGTGTTAACTTTGTCGTGAATTGTGGTAGACGGCGAAGGCTTCGAGCCACGATTGAGCTGTCTCTAGCTCGACATGGCTGAAACTATTCGAGAACGAAGAAGTTCTGCGTTCTATCTCTCTGAAGACACGTTCGATGCTGTTCCGATCCCCATCTGGCTCATATCGGAATCGGTAGCCGTCGTCGGCGAGAACCTCGGTGAGATACGTGGCGTCATCGACGAGGATCGTGACCTCAGCCAGGTTACAACGGCGATGAAGCTGGTCGAGAAACCACCGCGTCGTCACCTTGGTTGTCGTCGGATACAACTCGAGGGCAATGATTTCGTTCGTTTTCGGATCGACGGCACCGTACAGCCAGAACTCCTTGCCGTGGAGGCGAATCATCTTCTCGTCAACCGCAAGCTGATCCGCTGACGGCGTCGAGATGGGCTGTAGTTCGGCCTTATGCACCCAGTTGTGGATGGCGACGTGACTGCGCTGGACTCCCAACTCACCGAGAAATTGACTGGTATCCCGTAATGACATACCGGACAGGTGACACCGGATACCCACTTCAATCGCCCAGCGGGGAGTCCAATCTCGCTCCACAAACGACAAGTCGATCCAGTCGATAGCGTTGCTGAGGCGGTTGGATTTGGGCATAGACACTTCAAACTCGACCGCCTCATCCTCTAACTTAACGCGACCGACTCTCCATGCCGAACACTCAAGCCACACGCCCACCCGACACTGGGTAATGCCGATTCTGGACGACCTCTCAGGGTTCGAGTTCGAGGACGTGATGGAAGACGTCTTCCGGAACCTCGGCTACGAGAACGTCCGACAGGCCACCAAAACCGCCGACGAGGGACGGGACATCATCATGGAGGAGGTCGTCGACGGGACCCGTCGCAGTATCGTCGTCGAGTGCAAACACACACAGTCGGTCGGCCGGCCGGTCGTCCAGAAACTCCACTCGGCCATCGCCACGCACGACTTCGATGGTCCGAAGCGCGGGATGGTCGTCACAACGGGACGCTTCTCCGGGCCGGCCGAAGAGTACGCCGAGCGACTCGAAGCCAACGACGACCCGTATCCGATCGAACTCATTGACGGCCGCAAGCTCCGCGAGTTGGCCGACGAGGTGGGGCTCGACCTCTACAACGGCCGCATCGAGGTCCTCTGTGACGAGACTCTCCGCCCCCACGACCCGACCGGGCCCGTCGACGACCCGCTCTTCACAGCCGTCCGTGATGTGGAGAACCTCGCCATCGAGGACCTGCCGCCAGCCCACCGGCAGGCGCACTTCCAGCCAATCATCATCGTCTCGGCCCGCATCCAGGCCACGTTCGAAACCTCCGTTGGTGTCATCCACCGGGTCAACCAGACCGACGGCGTCGCCCTACACGCCGGGCGTGATGGACCGACCCCCTGCCCGGACCACGTCGCCGAACTGGTCGGCAACAATCTCTCGCAGGCAATCGAATTGGACGAGGAATCCTTCGGGGAGACCTACGGTGACCTCGTCGTCAACCGGTTCGGCCAGACCCAGACCGAGTACAAGGACTGGGCCGTCGACCGGTTCCGGCGCCGCCATACGACCACCGTCCAGTACACCGGCGACAACAACGTCACGTACACGAAAGAGTGCGAACCCAACCAGTCGGATATCTCGGTGCAGTCGGTCACGCCAATCTATCTGCCACAGATTCGATTCGGCGTGACGCTCGGCGAGTATCGACACGGGTACGAGGCCTACATCGCGGGACCCTCACGGGAGACCGTCGAGGACGACGTACGGCGCTGCGTCCACTGCGACACCGACGCGAGCGACGAGACGTACACCTACTGCACGAACTGCGGGAGCATCAACTGCGAATCACACACGAAGACAGAACGGCTGGAGGAGACACCCATCTGTACCGGCTGTTCGGTGACCGGCAAGTTCGCGTTCGCGACGAAACACTTCTACGACGAGGCGAATCTGGAGGACTTCCGTGAGGAGTACGCGGAGATGCCACTCCACGAGAAGGCGATGGAGAATCCGCCGTTGGTCGGCGGTAGTGCTGTCACCGCACTAGTCCTAGTGCTCCTGACGCTGGTGGCAACAGGCGTCATCTGACCCACCGATTACACGTATTCACGAAGTCGGTGGTTCACCTGATTCGTCGCCTGTCCGAGCACAAGCAGCGAGTAGTCCCCGGACGCAGCCTCGACCACGGAGGTACGAACCTCGGCAGGCAGATCATCAAGCGAGACGACGGTCAGCGGCATCTGGGCTAACTTGTACCCGGTCGCCATGCTCTCCGGCGCAACCGCGAGGATGCCCGATACGGGCACCGATTCCAACCATTCCGCCGCCGTATCGTGACGAGCCCAGACGTCCGGAGACAGCGACTCCACCGGGAGAACCGAACGAGCGGCGCTGTAGGGCACGCTGTCGAACCGGACGTGAGGATTCTCCAGGGACATATCTTATCGATATATTATGCTTTAAGGGCATAAATCTGTGCCAAATCATTACCAGCGCCGGAGTCGGGGGACGACACATGGACCATACGGACAGCGCTACCGCCCGGGCCATCGCAACCCCTGATCCCGCAACACGGCCAGTTGGCGCCGGTGCAGGAGAAACCTCGACCTGGCTGCAAGCCCAGGGGTTCGACAGCGCCCCGGTCGTCGACGACGATGACCGGCCCGTCGGATACGTCACGGTAGAGACTGCGCAGGAGGCCAACAGCGATGATCTACTCGAGGCGGTCGCATCACCACTCACGATTGAGGTTCTCATCTCGGGTGATGCCTCGTTCGAGACGGTGCTGGATGCGCTGTACGAGCGATCGTTCTACTATCTTGGCGATAGAGATCGCATCAGCGGAATCCTCACTCGAGCAGATCTGAATAGCGAATCCGTCTACCGCCACCTCTTCACGCACCTCTCGCGGCTGGAGCACGCCTTCCGAGCCTGCATCACCGAACATGCTCCAGACTGGCGGGAGACAACTCCCGGCCTCAAAGGGGACGCACTTGACGACATCGACCAACGACGAGAGCAGGCAGCACGGGCGAATATCGAATTGGAGCCGATCCACTACGCACAGTTCTCCACGTTGAAACGGATCGTAGCTAACAACGAGGCCTGCTGGGAGGCCTGCGGGTTCTCCGCAGGCCATCAGGCCGGGAGTCGACTCGACAAGGTAGTCGAACTCCGGAACGATGTCGCTCACTCAAGGCCTGTCATCCAGAACACGAACCGAGGAATCGGCGAGTCCGGACGGACGATTACCGAGCTAGAGGAGACATATAACCAGATGCAGGAGCTGCAAGAGCGATTAGCCCCGATGCAATGACTGGAAGAGGCGACAGTCACTGAGAGGCGGAGGAGACACCGGACACGAGGCGACTAATACTTCCCGAGGCTGGTATGGAGGACGAATCTCTCGGCCGTCTTAGTCGAGAGACCACCATCGCAGGTAGCAGCAGTTTCGGTCCGGCTCACGGAACTCATCAGTTATTTATACTCTCATCGAATTCCGCGGAACAAACTGATGGCTACGACAGGTACACCCCAGCAAACCCACCAGTACCTCCGTATCCGCCCGGCAAACGAGCCCTTAGCCGCCGACCGGCTTACCACCCAGTTCACGCAACTCCACGAAGCAGTCACCGACCCGATCGAGTTCTGTCTCGTGGCCGAACCCGACGCCGACGAGATCGCCTACTATCTTGGCGCCCCACCGGACACCCTCCCGACCGTCCGCCGACTCGCACAACGACTCACTCCGGATGGCTACGCCATCACCGATACCGACACCGACCCGCTGCCCGACCTCCAGAACCAAGACTACGCCATCGCGGAACTCCAGGGGGTCGGCGAACGCCGGGAGGACTGGCAAACCCGACTCCGACCGCCACAACTCTCCGATGCCCCGGAACAGCACGACACCGCCCGCGTCGAAGACGCCCCGGATCTCGCCCTGAGTAGCGTCGCCGAGGGGATGCTCGACGCCGACGGCCGAGTCGTCTACCAGGCACTCCTCCGCCCGAAACCGGACTGGAGTGGCGAGGCCGAATATCGCGTCCACAAGCTCGAACACAACGAGGACACGATCAGCCAGCGAGCGTTCAAGACGCTCGTCGGCCCCACCGACCCCGAGGATGTCGACAGCGACGCGACGACCACCCCGGCCCACCGGAAGGGCGACACTGGCAGCCGGCCGGGAACCCGCATCGACGCGATTCTGGCGAAATCCGCATCCCACTCCTTCGAGGTGAACGCACGCCTCCTCGCGACCGGTCCGGACGCCGAACCGACGGCCCGGGAACTCGCCAGCGCCTTCGCAGCCGTCGGCGGGGACTTCTATCGGGTCGGCCATCGGCTCCACACGGACGACACCACCACCGAGCTCGCCGACGCCCTCACGAGCGCGACCTTCCGTGAGGCCGACTCGCTCACGGACACGCTCCGGCGCCGCCTCCCACTGGGGAGCAACCACGATCCCTGCATCGTCGCCGACGCGACCACCGTCGCACACTTCTGCCTGCTTGACGGGAACGACCTCTCTGAACAGGCCCGGCGGGCGTTCAGCACGCTCCCCGAAGAACGGACCGGCGTCCCCCTCCCGGACGAGCACACGCTCGCCCACTACGCCGACCAGGGCCTCCCGCTTGGCCAGCCACTCTCCGCCGACAGCGACCCACTCGACCGCACCGTCGCACTCCCGCCAGCACTCCAGCCACTCCACGTCGCCTGGTTCGGGAAGACCGGCGCCGGCAAGTCGACGAGCCTCGTCAACGCCATCCGCGAGAACCACGCCGCCACCGACGGCGCGGACATCCTTATCGACCCGAAGGGCGACGGGATGCCCACCGAGTACCTCCGGGCCCACTACGCCGACCACGGCGACCTCGACGATGTCTACTACTTCGACTGCGCCGAGACGCTCCCAGCGCTCTCGTTCTTCGATATCCGACCACAGCTGGATGCGGGCATCAACCGTGCCAGCGCGGTGCAGAACGTCGTCGACCACTACGTCGAGGTCCTCCGGGGCGTGATGGGCACCGAGCGCTTCGAGCAGGCCGTCCGGTCGCCGGACATCATCCGGTATCTGGTGAAGGCACTGTTCGACCCGGTCCACGGCAGCGACGCCTACACGCACGCGGACCTGCAGGCGGCCGTCCAGCAACTCCGGAGCACCCGCCAGCCACCGCAGGTCTCGGACCCGGAACTCGAGGCGATGCTGGAGGGCATCATTGCGAACAACGAGCGCTCGTTCAGCGAGCTGATGCAGGGGGTGGCCAACCGCATCGAGAAGATTCCGCTCGACGACCGGCTCGCCCGAGTGTTCAACCACGTCCACGCCGACGGCGCCCCACGGTTCGATTTCCATCGCATCCTCGACGAGGACGCCGTCGTCCTGTTCGATCTGGGCGGGCTCCGCTCGGAGAGCAAGCGCGTCCTCACGCTGGTTCTCCTGTCGAACCTCTGGACGGCACTCCGGCGGCGCGAGCGCACCAGCACCGGTGACACACCGCTGGTCAACCTCTACCTTGAGGAAGCCGCTTCCGTTGCGGCGACGGACCTGCTCGGCGATTTGCTGGCCCAGTCCCGGAGCTTCGGGCTGTCGATGACGCTCGCGATGCAGTTCCCCGCGCAACTCCAGCAGGCCGACGCCGGTGCGTACGAGGAGCTGCTCAACAACGTCTCCACCATCGTCACCGGCAACGTCCCCGTCGACGAACAGCTGACGACACGCTTCGCGACGGCGGACATGCCGCCCGAAGACGTCGGCAACCGGCTCCGAGCGCTCGAACGCGGCCAGTGGTTCGTCTCCCTGCCGGCACCGTTCGGGGAGGCCGAACCACGGCCGTTCCTCGTCGAATCGCTCCCGCTTCCACCGGGAGCCCCATCCGGGGGCGACCCCCTCGCTCCATCGGAAACGAAGGGGTTCGAAGCCCTGTTCACGGCCGTCGGCGAGCGCACCCGACAGCACCACGGACTCACTGTCGACACCGACACGCCAACGGCTACCACTACATCGCCGGGGACCGACGCGACCAACCGCGTCGACTCGGCACTGCCGTTCACGGAACCGATGCCAGAGCCCGTTCGATACGACGACGAGCGCCATGTGCTCCGATGTGAGGCGTGCGACGCCCGCTACGAGCCGGCCATCGATGGGATGGAACGGGCCATCAGCTGTTGTCACACGCTCAACGAGGTCGACCGAGACGACATCCCGGTCTGTCAGGTGCCACTGAAGCTCTCCCCATCGGAACGCGCCGCGAGCGACTCCACTGATCAGCAACTCCTGTTCCTGCAGGCAGTCTACGCGGCCAGCCAGCAGCGGTTCGATCCCGAACTGGAGTTCGACCTGCTGTCGGATTCGATGACGCTGCTCGAGGAGTACCTCGGGCTGGCTGACGACGAACTGCAGGAACTCATCGATGAGGGACTCCTCTCCGAGGATGGCCACATGCCCCATAAACTCTACACGGTGACCGCAGCCGGCCGGGACGAGATCGGTGAACGACACCGGGAGGGCGTGGCGCATGGCGACGGCGAGGGCGACCTCGCCGAATCGAGTTACCACAGGATGATGGTGGCCTACGGCGAGAAGTTCATCGAGCAAGAGTATGCAGCGGATTCGGACTCGGATGTCGTCGAGGCAGTGAGCTATCACCCTGTCGGGGATGGACGGCGGCTCGATGCCGCCGGGCTCGACGAGACCGGAGAGGTCGTCGTCACGCTGGAAGCCGAGCGGGTGAACAACGACCTCCGAACGGGCGCTCCGGCCGACTTCGACGCGATGGCGGCCTGCGACCCGGCGGCCGCACTCTGGATGGTTCGGAATCGCGAGGCCGCACATGACGTGCTCGCGGCGCTGAACGAGCCGGCCGATGGCGAGCCCCGCGTCGAGAAAACCTACAGCGAGAACTCACCCCCACAGCGCTGGACGATCGACACGGCGGGGTTCACCGATATCCTGTCGGTTCGCCGGATACGGAACCAGTTGGAAGAGCAGTCGTAGAGGACCGTCGCTCACTCACAGTCAAGATCAGTCCGATGAATCGTCTCCCGTCCGCAGTCCTCACACCGGTAGTAGGTCTCACCGGTCGGTCGACCGTGCCTGTCGAATTCGAGATGCGGCCCCGTGACACCGACGGCACCGCCACCGTCCGCAGCCATCCGACATGGGACACCAGGCTCGCCGCCTGACGGCGCCGGGAGTCGCCCATCCGGCGTTGGAACCCGTCCGGCCCGAACGTCCAGCCGGACGCGCCGAAGGTGCTTGCACCCGCCCTCCGGTTCACGTTGCTGCCAGTCCGGACAGCTACACGTCCCCGCACCGAGGTCGACACGGTACGTACTCCCGGACTCGGACTGGGCATCGTAGATGCCGCCGGTCCGCCGGAGAGAGACGGTCATTGCCTCGCCACGTGCCCGTTGCGCACGGCGGGCGGCGGCCGCATCTGAAGTCGGTGCGTCTGCATCAGGGGAATGAATCTCCTCGGCCATTCGGAACACCGGGACGCGACGGAACTCGGCTCGCGCCCCGCCCGTCGGGGCGCCAATAAACCGGCGGACGTCGTAGATTTAACTGGACGTTGTCAGTACCGGCGTGACCGATACAGAGGATGCGTCGGTCACCGACCCAAGACTCATTACCGAACGTGGTTCATCGAGATTGATGGATAGGCCCTCCCTCTCTACGGCTCAGCGCCGAATAAGCGCAATTATTCTACTCATAACGGGAGTATTGGCGCTGACGATTGGTTATATCGGCGGAGACTCAACCATGGTGGCTTGTTCTTTTGAAGGTGGTATCTTTGCAGGTGTATACGATGTCTTTGGAATATATTTTCCAAAATTCTCACTTCGTATTGACATATTCGAGTTCAGCATGACGTGGTATGATGGCTGCAACTGGCACGGAACAACGCTATTCTGGCCGCTTATCGGTCTTGCCGCCATTATTGCTGGCGCGGCTCTTGTGACGAAGACATCCCTCTCTTCATGACCCAACTTGACCGACTCGCGCCCTCTATTCAGCACCGCTCTCGAGAACCTATCAGAAAGTGCTTGATTCGACAGGAGGTCGAATTCGAAGCGACGGCTCTGCCGCGATTACGCGACCGGCTTCCCGCTCGCGTCGAGCAACTCGTCCCGATGTTTCCGAACCGTCCGCGGCGCCACACCGGCCACATCCGCAATCATCGTCTGCGTCACTCCCAGCCCACACCCAACCTCCCGCACCGCGACCAGCAGGCACGCGGCCGCCACGCCCGCCGGGTTCCGGCCGTTCACGATATCGTGCTCCTCCGCAACCTCCAGCACCGCATACGCCCGCCGCTCGACCACTGGCTCCAGGCCCAGTTCCGACGCGAACTGCGGGAGATACGCATCGGGGGACGGCGGGGGAGTAGGCAAGCCAAGCTCCCGGTTCAGTGCTTTATAGGCGTTGGTGACGCTGCTCTCGTCGACACGAGAGACGCGGACGAACTCGTCCAGCAGCCGCGCCACCTCCGAACATCGGCAGGCCGCGTACAGGCTCGCCGTCGCCATCGCCTCGATCGACCGACCCGGCAGGAGGCCAGCCTCCTGTGTCGATTTGAACAGGACACTCGCCTGCTCGCCCACCGGCTCAGGCAAGCCGAGCGCACTCCCCATGCGATCAATCTCGAACAGCCCCTCCATCTGGTTGCGCTCGCGCTTCGACCCGAATTTCGTCCGCTGGTGTTCTCGGCGGAGCCGACTCAGCCGCCGCCGCTTCGCGCCAGAAGGCCCCTTCCCGCGCCCGTTGACGGTCTGGCCGATCTCCGTCGACAGCCCATCATCGTGTCGTGTCGGCGTGAGCGGCGCGCCCGTCCGTCGTGCATCCGACTCGCCCGCATCGTCCTCAAAGGATCGCCACTCCGGCCCGCGGTCGATCGCCGACTCGGCCAGCACGAGCCCACAGTCCTCACAGACCGTCTCGTGGTCGGTCGTGTTCACGCGGCCGCCGCACTCCGGACAGCCGTTCGTATTCTGCTTCCCGCTCGACTCATCGAACGTCCGCTTGTAGATCGCATCAGTCTGCATCGGGTATCGAGCGACGCCTGCTGGCGCCCCTCACCCGTCAGGGGCCCACAAACCGACGCCGAGAACGCGGAGTCAGACGGCCAGACTCACACGCACCTCGGCATCGGTCGTGCTGAACAGTTTCCCCTGCAGGTACTCCAGCGCGCCATCGCGGTCGAACATCCCACGGTCGACCATCTCGCCGACGACCTGCTTCATCCCCGAGAACTGCCCGCGGGTGAAGCCGTCACCGACGGGCTCGCCATTGTGCCACTGGACCGGCTGCAGCGCTCCATGGCCGACCGTCGGACTCTCAGCGATGCAGGTGGCCTCGTACTGCAGCCCGAACCACAGCGTCCGATACGCGGTCACCTCGAACTCCCAGTCGACCACGTAGAACGCCTCGTGGAGTAGGTAATCGAGGTGGTCGGTGATGACCTCCTGAAGCGTGACACCAGTCACTTGAGGGATGGGTTCGACATCGGCGCCGGCACAGTCCTCCAGATCGAATCGCTCCTGAACGACTTCGGGGACCGCCCCGCCGCTCAGATAGGTGTACGCCTCGGTAGCCGCCTTCGTCGGTCGATCACTCCCGAACGGCGTCGTGTCTGTAATGGTGCGGCACAGACGGAGATCCAACGCCCCCCAGTGCGTGTAATGCAGGTTGTAGTTGCCATCGGTACGTTCGTAGGCGACGAGTGCTCTATGTCCCATCGGGTACTCCGAGAGACGCTTCAGGGCGCCCCTCGCCCGTCAGGGGCCCACAAACCGACGCCGAGATACGACGGGGCAGCATCCCCCGGGTTACGCAGGAATCGTTTCGTCGGCGTCAACCCCGACCACCGGGATATCGATCGCGATATCCTCGTACCAGACAACGGGGCGTTTGGCTCGACCGTGCTCCTCGAACCGGACCAGCCCGAGGTCGGCGAGCCGGTGGAGCGCCGTCGAGACGTTCTTCGGGTCACGGTCCACGAGGCGGGCCAGTTCACGCATGCTCTCCGGGCCCGACCTGGCGATGGTCCGAATCAACTCGAGGTTCTTCGCCCGCAACACCCGCTCGAGTGCGGCTTCATCCGGCAGGCTCAGCACGTATTCATCCGAAATGTCTTCGCCACCCGTCAACCGGCGCAGGTCCGACCGCGCTGCGTCGAAGAACTCCGCTGTCGATTCGACTGTGATGTGGAGCGTGTCGCTACTCATGGGAGTCAGGGTGCATGGTCTGGGAGCTCGTCGATGAAGCGACCGAGAAGCTGATCGTATCCGGGAAAGTCGATGACATCCACCTCGGCGCCTTCGCGTCGCTCGTGGACGCCATGGTGGTTGTGTACCTGAGAATCGGCTCGGCCGCGCCCTGCCGTCCGTAGTGGAAGGCGTCGTTGATGCCATCCGGAAACCGCTCCGAAGCCGGCACACTGAGCACGCAAATCCGGACGACGTGGTCCCCGAAGTCACGCCGGCGGTCGCGAACGACCGTGACGGAGTCGGTCGGCGATTCATCAGTCATTTGTTGGTGTTGCCGCCATCATACTAAGCATGTTGGTGCTGGCATCCTCAATCGCTGCGAGGTGGGACGCCGGCCCTCACTCATCAGGAGCCGACAGAACACGCCTCGAGCGAGGGCACGCCCGGGTGCTGCGGCTTCGGTGAAGAACCTCAGTCACCGCCGCGACCGGCCTCACCTGGCATCGGAGCCACACACCAGCCAGCCACGGCCACGGCGACCTCCGACACCCCGAACCGAGGGGGACTGAAAGGGGCCGCTCGCTCGACTGCTCCCGGGCGAAGAAAGCACCGCAGGCCGAACGCAGTGAGGCCGAGGAGCGCAGCGAGCCCCGGAGTATCGAGCGAGCGGGGGCTTTCACCAGGCAGTTGCCATCATACCGACGCCATTACTCACTTTTTTCGCGGAGCGCAAAGGGGAGCAGACTAGATACAGAGCTAGCATATCTTCCATGGATGCGTCGGATACTGCCGTCTATCCAGTCTCTATATACTCCGAAACAGCGCTTTTCGCATCCATACCGTAGCTTTTCTTGTCTGTATCCGTATAGTTCATTTTCGTCCCTAAAACGCCGGTTTCTACACTCCCATCATCTGTTTCCACCCGTTCACCGGTGAACTTGTAATCGTAAAGACTCACCCTCCAGTTATCACTAGTACTTCCGTTCTTATCGTTGGCGCCGATTTTGATTGCATCATCCTCCTGTTCATATACGCTAAGAGAACCAACTTCTGCAGTGATAATTCGCCTTGCTTTCTCTTTGGGAATTACTAAATATGCAGTTTGATATGAAACCATACGCGAAATATATCACACAAAGTGATAAAAAGGTAACTTTCGGTGAGATATTATACAGCCACCTGCAGTGGTTTTTATGCGTCACAAAACGTGGGTATCAATCGTAGAATATTCCGACGAGAGATACGCCCTCAACCGAGCACTGTGACCGATTGCGGAATCAACATGCCTCCCGCGTATTTGAACGGTACAAACCACCCGTCCAACGGTTACCACCAGCCGAGTCGTTGGAGCCACCCCCCCTCCGAACCATCCTCACGAAGCGTCTCCACCTCCGCCTCCAGCGCCTGCCGTGCCTCACGTTCGGCCTCGAGTTCCGCCTCCAACGCCGCCTTCTCGGACTGCAGCCGCTGCAGTTCGGCTTCGAGCTCTTCGACCACGTCCACCGACACGGTGGCGGCCTCCGACTCGGCCTCGACAGGAGACGAGTCGGCAGCCCTATCCACGGGATCGGTTCGACCCGAAACG
This sequence comes from Haloglomus salinum, assembly GCF_024298825.1. Classification (NCBI taxonomy): domain Archaea; kingdom Methanobacteriati; phylum Methanobacteriota; class Halobacteria; order Halobacteriales; family Natronomonadaceae; genus Haloglomus; species Haloglomus salinum. The sequence goes on along the minus strand of NZ_CP101153.1, from coordinate 1,574,604 downwards.
CTCCCCCCTGCACCACCCGATCCAGTGTAGAACTCGTCGGTCCCGGCGATGGCCCGCTCGATCGTCCGCTCCCCGTATGTCGCGCCATCCGCGAAATGCGGCTCGTCCCACTTCGGGCGCACCAATCCGGACGCCCGGAACAGCCGGTCCATCTGCTCGGGGTCCCCGCCGGTCCAAAAGGCCAGCAGCGAACACAGCGCCATGTCCGCCTCCGACTGACTCGGATAGCCGGACGTATCCCCCGCACAGAGTCGTTCGAACTTCTCGCCGTTCGTCGCACTCCGGGCCCGCGACAACAGTTCCTCGTCCCCGAGGTCGTTCCCTGGGCCATTGGCCGCTCTATCGCTCGCTGGCCCCGAAGCATCCACGGCGTCTGCAGTCCCCTCGCTGTCGGCATCTGTCGACACGCCGTCGCCTGCATCGTCCGGCATCACGTACTCCGCGTGCACGGCGGCCAGCGCCTCCTGCCGGGGCTCGAGCGCCCCGGGCGTCTCGGAGAGCCGATTTCCGGTCATGGTGAAGAATCGCGCATCATCGTACAACTCGACATCCCCGTGCCGATTCCGGCCATCGGGCAGCTCGCCCTCGACGAGGACGTGGACCCCGGTCCCCGACGGCGACACTTCCGTGAACGAATCGAGTCGCTCGACGATATCCTGTGCCCAGTCGGTGAGCGTCCCGTCGTCCGGGTCGCGACAGTCGTCAAGGTCCACCCCGACGATCGGGTCCGCGTCGGTGAACACGAAGCCGATGCCGGCATCGTTTCGGGTCGCGTACTCGCGGGCCGTCGCGAAGTCAACCCAGGTGTCGGCATCCGTCGCGGAGGCGTACTTCGCTGTCCGGGGATCCACGGGCACCTTCGTCTGCTTTCCATCGCGGTCCTTGGTCTCCCAGGCGACCCACTGGTCCCGAGTGACCAGCGGCGCCGGCAATGCATCGGCGGGGGGGAGCTCGCCCATCGGTCTATCACGTTCCGTATCGAATCGCCCGGAAAAATCTGTCCGATTCGACCGCTTGCACTGGTCGCTAACCGCCGGATACACAGCGTATACGCCGGCAGATTCACCAGTACGGCGTTCGTCGCTCGACCCGTGACGAGCGTGATTCGAATCGCTGACGCTCGATTCCGACCGCACACGGCCGCTCGCAGCGGTTCACGGATTCTCGAGGAGGTTCTGTCACGATTGCGGCGTTCACACACCTCGATAGCGAGCCGCTACGCCGGCGAATCGGGCGGGAGCGCCGATACGGCCTGTCCCGATCGGCTCCCTCGGGGAGGTGCACACGGGGGTCAGTATCCGCAACAAACACCGTGAAATCGTGTGTGCAGGGAGGTCGACCTCTCGTCGATGTTCAGTCGAAACGCGTCGCTCAGAGTCGGCCGATACAGCCACGCTACCCCGACATCTGTGCACTCGAGTACATCGAGCCCCCGGAGAATCCGGGACACGGATATGGCAAGTTCCGTATCGAGCACCGATGTATCCCCGGAATTCGGCAGCGACACCGAATCGATACCAGTCCATCGGCTCGAGTTCATTCTGTATCGCTCGGCCTATGTTACAGATACAGCCGCTATACAGGCCGCTAGTATGGATTTTCTACGTTGGTGTGTGATTTCGGATGTAGTCCCGGTATTCGTCGATTTCGCCGTGCAGCGCTGCGTGTACGTCGATATCGTCCGTTGCGACCCGTTACCAGAAACAGGGTCCGAGACCGGATTGTCCCCACTGCCATCGATATGGAGGTGTAACAGCCCTGTACGCCGATATTTTGGATGCTCTTCTGTCGATGCTCTCCGGTGGATTCGTCCAGTGACCGCCATCTCGTCAGCGAGGTACCTCACACGCGCTCAACACGGTGTTTTGTTGCGGACTAGCGAGGCCGTGTGCAGTTGAAATGAAGGGTAGCAACTGTCGGAAGTCAACCGCAGAATTTCTCACAAGCCCCGACCGCGGTCAGCAGGTCGGCGGGGACCGCGAGCCCGCCCACCGCCACCAGCGCTCCGACCCACAGCCCGACGAGCCACGACAGCGCGTACACCCGTGCGAGGTAGCGGTCGAAGCCGACGTGGAGGTCGGCGGCGCGGTAGCGCTTCCGGTCGCGGTCGTGTCGCGCCCGGTCGGCACGGCCGGCGAACAGCGCGTACACGCCGCGGTCGAGCGCCTCGACCACGGCGAACGGTCCCGCCCCGGTCCCGCGACCGGCACCGTCGTCAGTCCGGGTCGCCATCGGTCACCCCCGCATCCGTCTCCCTGTCCGGGTCCGTGGGTGTCACTTCCTGCGACAGCATGAGGCGCTTTTGGCGAGGTATCGGCCTTAAATTTTCACGATTCAGGTGGTAATTCGTATTCGAGAAGCCCGGCAATATTCGACACCGATTGGCTGGCCGGGTACCGTTGGAGAAGCGCGTCAGGGGCGATTTCGCAGAGGCCCGAACAGGAGAGCTCAGCGGCGAGTGTCACGGAGTACTGGGGCGATGATGGCTACTCTGGAGCCGTCCAGATGGTCGACGGCGGACGGCCGGGTCCAGGAGACGCGAGTGACATCCACACACATACATCGTTCGAGTATATCCATACGACACATACTCTGTCAAATAAACCTCCGCCCCAGTTAACGGACTTAAGATAGAAGGCTATATACGGCACCACTGTTATCCGACACCCATGAGAGAAAGGCTGTCGCACGACGTAGACAGGCGTTCGTTCCTGAAACACACCGCCGGCGCGACCGGGGCCGCTGGACTCACGGCTATCGCCGGCTGTTTCGGTGACACCGGCGACGGTGGCGATGGGGGCGGCGGCGACGGTGGCGATGGGGGCAGTGCCCCGGGCGCCGACGGCGAGATGGTGATGAAGACGGCCTCCGAGACGACCGCGGCCTACTCGATGAGCCAGGTCATCGCCTCGGCCGTCAGTCAGAACTCCGACGAGGTAACGGTCAACGCCCGGCCGAGTCAGGGGACCAACCGGAACGTCGCGGAGGTCACCCAGGGGAAGACCGAGATCGCCTACGTCCAGAACTGGACGGCCAACAAGATCCGCGAGGGCGAGGACCCGTTCGGCGACCTCGACTACCAGCCCTACCAGGTGTTCCACCTGTACGACCTGGCGTGGTTCATGGCCTCGGCCAACGACGGCTGGACGAGCGTGAGCGACATCGGCGCCGACAGCGCCGTCTCCCCGACACCCCGGGGCTCGGGGACGGCGGAGATGCTCGAGTACGCGCTCGGGTTCGCCGTCGACGACTACGAGCGGACCAGTATCGGCTACAGCGACCAGGCCAGTGCGATGAGCGAGGGACGCCTGGACGCCGGCGCGGGGACCTACGTCAACCTCTCCATCGAGCCGGGGTGGCTCCAGCAGATGAAGAGCACGGTCGACCTCCGGGTGCTCGACTTCCCCGACGAGGTCGTCAGCGAGCTGGAGGACGACCCGGCCATCGTCGTCTCCGACATCGACATGAGCGACTTCGATGACTACGGCTACACGCCGGACACCCTCAGCACGCCGACGCTGGCGTACAACTTCATCGTCCGCGAGGACCACGACTACGACACCCTCTACAACTTCCTGACGACGCTGTGGGAGCAGCGCGAGGGGCTCCAGGAGGAGACGGGGCTGCTGGCGCCGCTGGCGGAGGGTGACGCCTGGGTGAAGAACGCCTACGCCGACTTCCCCTTCCACCCCGCAGCCGCCGACTTCTACGAGGAGCAGGGTCTCTGGTCCGACGAGTTCGTCCGCGGAGAGGAGTAACGCGGACCCGCACGTTCGCCCATGCCCGAGACCACCGACACCCAGTCGACATCGCCGTCCGCACTCCTCGCGGAGTTCAGGGACCGCTCGCCACAGGAGCGGTTGCTGCTGCCGCTCGTATCGCTCCTCGCGGTTGCACTGACCGCCTACACCATCTACTTCGCGTGGGACCGGCCGTTCACGCAGATTATCCACGGCATCGTCTTCATGCATATCGGCCTCTCGCTGTACTATCTGGAGCTGGCCTACCGGCGGGTCGCCGAGGGCGGGTCCATCGTGGAGGGGCCAGTCGTCGGGCGCCTGGGCGAACGGGTCCAGCGCCTGTACGGCGCCGTCGACACGGTCGTCTGTCTGGTGCTGGCCGTCGTCGCGGCGTACTCGGGCTACTTCTTCGTCACGCAGTACGACCGGCTGACCGGCGACGCCATCCTGCTGGGCTACGCGAACTTCGACCTCTACATGGGGCTGGTGGTCGTCGGCCTCGCCATCGACGCGACCCGGCGGGCGTACGGCTGGTCCATCGCGCTCGTCGCGCTGACAGCCATCGGCTACGCGCTGTACGGCTCGGTGTTCCCGGGCTTCCTGCAGCACACCGGCCTCGCCACCACCGACGTCGCGCTCTACGGCGCGACCCAGATCGAGCGTTCGGGCGCGTACGGCTTCATCACCCAGGCCGGCGCGAAGTACGTCGCCATCTTCATCATGTTCGCCGGGCTCGCCCGGGCCTACGGCATCCTCGACATCGTGCTGGACCTGAGCGAGAAGCTGGGCAAGCGGCTCCGCAGCGGCATCGTCCACGTCGCCGTCATCTCCTCGATGGCGATGGGCTCCATCACGGGGAGCGCGGCCGCCAACGCCGCGACGACGGGCAGCTTCACCATCCCGATGATGCAGCGCCAGGGCGTCCGCGAGGACTTCACCGCCGCCATCGAGAGTGTCGCCTCCAGCGGCGGCCAGATCATGCCGCCGGTCATGGGCGTCGCGGCCTTCCTGATGGCCGACTTCATCGGGGTGCCGTACGTCCGCATCATCCAGGCCGGCTTCCTGCCGGCGCTGCTGTTCTACTTCAGCGTCGGCGTCGCCGTCCAGTTCGTCGTCCTCAAGCACGGCTGGACGAGCGAGCGCGGCGAGGACACGGCCGGGATGGCCGGTATCCTGTTCAGCCGGAGTGCGCTCTCGAAGGTCGGGTACATGGCGCTGGCCATCGGCAGCTTCCTGGCCGCCCGGCAGGGAGTCGGCCTCTCGCTGCTCGTCTCCGGCGGGGTGGCGCTCGCCGCGCTGCTGGTCGTCCGGTACGTCCAGGGCGCGGTCGCCACCTCCGCCCGCGAGGGGACCCTCGAACTCGGGAAGGCCATCCAGTGGTTCTTCCACGGGACCTACTTCCTCATCCCGATGGCCGTGCTGGTGTACGCGCTCGCGGTCATGCAGCTGTCGGCGCTCCCGACGGGGCTGTACACGGTGCTGACGCTCATCGCTGTGATGTACGTCCGCGACCTGACGCTGGTGGTGCTGTCGTGGACCTCGGTCGGCGAGGATATCGACCGGGACTGGGTCGCCGAACGCGACGGCGCCAGTCAGGTCGGTGCGACCGTCGTGGGCACGACGGTCAAAACGCTTCGCGGCTTCCGGAAGGGCGCGCTCGACATGGCGCCGCTGGTCGGCGTGCTGGCCGCGATGGGCGTCATCATCAAGATGCTGACCCAGACGGGTCTCTCCGGGAAGATCAGCCTCCGGATGGTCGCGCTGGCGGGCGGCGTGTTGCTCGTCGCCCTGCTGCTGGCGATGATAACGAGCATCCTGTTCGGGCTGGGCATGCCGACGCCGGCCGCGTACGTGCTGGTGGCGGCACTGCTGACGAGCCCGCTGATGGAGCTGGGCGTCCCGCAGATCACGGCCCACCTGTTCGTGTTCTACTTCGCGATGCTGTCGGCCATCACACCGCCCGTCGCGGTCGGGGTGGCCGTGGCCTCGCGCATCGCGGATGCGGGCTTCCTCATCTCCGCGAAGCAGGCGCTCCGTATCGGGGCCGCCGGCTTCCTCATCCCGTTCGCGCTGGTCGCCAACAACAGCCTCGTCACGTGGACGCTCACGGGGACGCCGGTCGCCGCGGCCTGCGTCCTCGTCGGCGTCGTCGCGCTCACAGCCGTCACCATCGGCTACGACGGGCGCCACGTGCTGGGACTCCCGCACCGTGTGGTCTACCTCCTGCTCTCGCTCGGCGCGCTGTTCGGCCCGGCACTCTCCGGGAGCATCGGCGGGAGCAGTGCCATGGTCCTCCAGCTCGCCACGGCGGCCGTCGCGCTCGCCGGACTCGGACTGGCCCAGCTGGACCGCCTCCCGCGGGCCGTCACACCCGTCGGCGAGTGACCGCCGCTCGATTCCACCACTCCATGCCACGCTACACGCCGCCGCTCCGAGACGCCGACCGCGACTCGCCCGCGAGGACGGAATCGGCACGCGCAGGACTCACGACCGGAGGGACCGGCCCGTGGTAGCCGACTACACCGGCGCGGACCTGTTCGTCGACGCGCTCGAGCGGTACGGCGTCGAGCACGTCTTCGGCAATCCCGGCACGACCGAACTGCCCGTGATGGACGCGCTGGGCCGGAGCGACCTGGAGTACGTGCTCGGCCTGCACGAGGACATCGCCGTCGGGATGGCCGCGGGCTACGCGAGCACGCGCCGCTACCACAGCCACCACGACGACGCGGTCATGCCGGCCGGCGTCGTCAACCTCCACATCACGCCGGGACTCGCCCACGGGCTCGGCAACACGTACGGCGCCGAGTTCGCGGGCGCACCGCTGGTCATCACGGCCGGCAACCACGAGCGGGACTTCCGCCACGAGGAGCCCCTGCTGCACGGTGACCTGCTGGAACTGGTCGACCAGTTCACGAAGTGGTCCGACGAGGTGCTGTCCGTCGACGCGCTGCCGACGATGCTGCGCCGGGCGTTCCGCGTCGCGCTGACGCCGCCGACGGGACCCGTCTTCCTCGGCCTCCCGGTCGACGTGATGCAGGAGGCGACGACCCCGAACGCCATCGAGCCGCTCGGGCCGGTCCCGAACGGCGGCGGCGGAGACCCCGCCCAGCTCGACCGGGCCGCCGACCTCATCGTCGACGCCGACGAGCCGGTCCTCGTCGTGGGCGATGGCATCGCCCGTGCGGGCACCGACGCGGTCGAGGCGGCGGTCACCTTCGCCGAAGCGGCGGGCGCCCGCGTCCACGCGGAGATACTGGGCTGTGAGGTGAACTTCCCGACCGAGCACCCACAGTGGGTGTCACACCTCCCACCGAGCGAGACGCTGGTCCGGGAGGCGATGGACACCGACACGGTCGTCTTCGCCGGCTGCTCGACGCACACGACCGTATCCAGCCACGAGGGCGACCTCGTCGACCCGGGAACGACCTGCATCCACCTCTCGGACGACGCGTGGGAACTCGGCAAGAACCAGCCGGCCGATGCCGCCGTCGTCGGCGACCCCGGCCTCGTGCTGGAGGGGCTGGCCGAGCGCCTCGACGACCGGCTCGACGCGGCGACCCGACAGGAGCGCCTCGCGGCCGTTCAGACGTTCGAGGACTCGTTCGGCGCCCGGCTGTGGGCCACGAGCGAGGACGAGACGCCACCCGGCGACACCCGGGCGTCGAAGGCCGACCTGGTCGACACCATCGGGGCGGTCGCCCCGGACGCGTTCATCGTCGACGAGGGCATCACCTCGAAGTACCCGCTGCTCATCCGCTCGTCGCTGGCGCCCGAGGGCCTGCTCTCGAACAAGGGCGGCGGCCTCGGCTACGGGCTCCCGGCCTCGGTCGGCGCGGCGCTGGCCGAGTCACTGCGCGAGGACCCCCGGGACGTGCTCGGGTTCATCGGCGACGGGTCGTACCTCTACTACCCGCAGGCGGTGTACTCGGCCGCGCGCTACGACCTCGACCTGACGGTCGTGGTCGCGGACAACCGCAACTACCGCATCCTCAAGGACAACACGCAGGCGCTGTTCGGCGGCACGGACGCCGACCACGACTACGTGGGGATGGACTTCGAGCCGCCGGTCGACCTCGTGGCGAGTGCCGAGAGCCACGGTGCCACCGCCGAGCGGGCCGAGACGCCGGACGACATCGCCCCCGCGCTGGAACGGGCCCTCGACACCGACGGGCCGAGCGTGGTGGACGTGCTCGTCCACGACTGACCCCGTATCGACCGCCAACCACACGACACACCACACCAACCAATGACGAACCTCGTCAGCGAAGTCAGAGACACAGTCGAATCGACGCCCGACGCCACCGCCATCGCCTACCACGGCACCGAGCAGTCCTACGCCGAGTTCTGGGAGCGAACCGGGCAGTTCGCCGCCGCACTCGACGAGCGCGGCGTCGGCGCCGACGACCGCGTCGGCATCTACCTCCCGAACCTCCCGCAGTTCGTGACGGCGTTCTACGGGACGCTCCGGGCCGGCGCCATCGTCGTCCCGATGAACCCGCAGTACAAGGCCCGCGAGATCAGCCACCTGCTGGCCGACAGCGGGGCGAAGGCGGTCGTCACGCTCGCCGAGAACGCCGACGCCGTCGCCGCGGTGCAGGACGACACGGACGTCGAGACGGTCATCAGCGTCGGTGACAGCGCGGCGGATGCGGACAAAACGACGGCGGACGCCGTCGGTTTCGCGTCGTTCCTGGCCGCCGACACCCTGCCGGTCGTCGAGCGCGGCGACGACGACATCGCGGTCCAGCCGTACACCTCGGGGACGACCGGGCAGCCGAAGGGTGTGCTCCTGAGCCACGACAACCTCGCGTCGAACTCGATGGCGAACGCGACGGTGATGGATCCGAGCCTCGGCCCCGACGACGAACTCGTGGGGACGCTGCCGCTGTTCCACATCTACGGCATGTCCGGCGTGATGAACGCCGCCATGTTCCAGGGCGCGACCTACGTGCCGGTCACGGAGTGGGACCCGCAGGCCGTGTTCGACCTCATCGAGGACCGTGGCATCACGGTCATGTTCGGCGTGCCGGCGATGTTCAACGACATGATCAACCAGCCCGACGCCGCCGACCGGGACCTCTCCTCGCTCCGGTTCGTCAACTCCGGCGGCTCCAGCCTCCCGATGGAGGTGCTGGAGACGTTCGAGGAGCTGTTCGGCGTCGACCTCTACGAGGGATACGGCCTCACCGAAACCTCGCCCGTTACCCACGCGAACCGGCCGGGCGCCCGGCGGAAGGGCAGCATCGGCCAGCCCATCGACGCCGTGGACGCGAAGATCGTCGACCAGCAGTTCGAGGAGCTGCCCCGCGTCGAGCGCGGGCCGGTCGACGAGGACGAGGCGGACCTCGACGCGGTCGTCGGGGAACTCGTCGTCGCCGGGCCGAACGTGATGCAGGGCTACTACGGCCTCCCCGAGGCGAACGAGGCGGCGTTCACCGAGGCCGACGGCAAGCGCTGGTTCCACACCGGCGACCTCGGCTACTGGGACGAGGACGACTTCTTCTACGTCGTCGACCGGAAGAAACACATGATCGTCACGGGGGGCTACAACGTCTACCCGCGCGAGGTCGAGGAACTCCTCTACGAACACGAGGCCATCGCCGACGCCGCGGTCGTCGGCGTCGACGACGAGCGCCGCGGGCAGACCATCAAGGCACTCGTCGTCCCGGCAGCCGGCTACGAGCCCGGCGAGGACGTGACCGAAGAGGAGATCAAGCAGTACTGCCTCGACGCGCTCGCCGAGTACAAACACCCCCGCATCGTGGAGTTCCGCGAGGAACTGCCACGGACCGAGACCGGCAAGGTCCAGAAGTACGAACTCCGGAGCGGCGACTGAGGCTCCCCCGGACGGAACTGTCGGCCGCTGCTCTGGACGCCGAGTAGTGGCGAACCGGATAGTGGGAACCGTTATCGCCCCCGTTTCCATACGCTGAACCGGATGTCGTTCACGACCCGGGAGCGAGGGGTACTCGCCGGTGTGCTCGTCCTCGTCGTCACCGGTTCCGGCCTTATCGTGGCCCCGGTGGGGCCGACCGAGCCACCCATGCGTTCGACCTCGATTGCGGATTGTGAACTGGTCCAGCTCGCGGTGTACGAGTTGGACGAGGAGCCTCCCGACGAGCGAGAGCGGAGCCGGTACCGCGCACTCAACGAGACCCAGCAGACCGTCTTCGACGAGGGGCGTGCCGCGAACGGGTCGTTCGTCCGGTTCCAGGACCGGGACCGGATGGCCGCGGCGGACACGCTTCCCCCGTACGTCGTGTTCGACGGCCGGAACTACCGGGCGCACAGCATCCGTGGGAACTGCGTCGAGCGCCCGTGGTACGGCGACCGCAGCAGCGCACTGGGATATCTGCTGGTCGGGCTCGGACTACTGCTCGGAGGGGTGTTCTCCTGGCGCCGTATCACCGACTGACAGCGCCGGAACCGTCGTCTCAGCTGATTACCGCGGCCGCTTCCGCTGGATGATGCGCTCGGGGGGGCGGCGCCAGTCAGGGAACGATGAACTCGATGGCGATGCCCTGGCCGTAGCCGATGCACATCGTCGAGAGCCCGCGGCCACCGCCGCGACGGTCCAGTTCGTGGATGAGCGTCGTCGGGAGCCGGGCACCACTGGCCCCGAGCGGGTGACCGATGGCGATGGCGCCGCCGTTGACGTTGAACCGCTCGTCCTCGATACCGAGTTCGCGCTGGCAGTACAGCGTCTGGCTCGCGAACGCCTCGTTCAACTCGACGAGGTCGTAGTCGTCGATGGTCGTCCCGGCGCGCTCGGTGAGCCCGCGGACGGCGGGAACCGGACCGATACCCATGACCTCGGGGTCGACGCCGGCCACGTCGTGAGCGCCGACCTCCGCGAGGACCGGGAGGTCGTGCGCGTCGGCGAAGGCCCGCGACGCGAGCAGCACGCCGGCGGCCCCGTCGGAGATCTGCGAGGCGTTGCCCGGCGTGACGGTTCCGTCCTCGCGGAAGACGGTCGGCAACTCGGCGAGTTTCTCCGCCGTCGTGCCGGGGCGGAGCCCCTCGTCCTCGGTGACGACGCCGTCGGCCGTCTCGATGGGAACGATTTCGTCGTCGAACCGGCCGGCCTCGGTCGCCGCGACGGCCCGCTGCTGTGAGCGGGCGGCGTATGAGTCCTGGGCCTCGCGGGCGACGTCGAACCGCTCGGCGACGGCCTCGGCGGTCTGCCCCATCTGGAGGGCGTCGGTGTCGTACCGCTCGCGGATGCCGGGATAGGAGTCGATTCCGTGGTCGCGCTCGACGCGGGACATGTTCTCGACGCCGCCGGCGATGATCACGTCGCGCTGGCCGGCGCGGATGTGGTCCGCGGCGGCGGCGATGGCCTGCGCGGAGGAGCCACAGAGCCGGTCGATGGTCGTCCCGGGGACCGACTCGCCCAGGTCCGAGAGGAGGGTGATGACGCGGGCGAGGTTGTTCCCCTGCTCTTTCACCTGCTTCGCACAGCCCCACTGGAGGTCGTCGACCTGCTCCCCTGGCAGGCCCGTCTCGGCCAGCAGTTCGTTCACGACGGCGACCGAGAGCTCCTCGCTCCGGGTGTCGGCGTAGACGCCCCCCTGTTTCCCCTGCGGCGTGCGCCAGGCCGCGACCACGACCGGGTCGGTGTCTGATGGGTTGGCACTCATCGGTCGGTCACTCGAATGCGGGGATGCCGGTCAGGTCGTGGCCGAGGATGAGCGAGTGGATGTCGTGGGTGCCCTCGTAGGTGTAGACCGTTTCGAGGTTGGCCATGTGGCGCATCGGCGAGTAGTCCGCCGTGATGCCGTTCCCGCCCAGCATCTCACGGGCGATGCGGGACTGGTCACGCGCCATTCGGACGTTGTTGCGCTTGGCCATCGAGACCTGCTCCGGGCGCAGGTCACCGCGCTCCTTCAGCTCGGCCAGACGCTGGGCCAGGAGCTGCGCGGTCGTGATCTGAGTGGCCATCTCGGCCAGCTTCTCCTGCTGGAGCTGGAAACTCCCGATGGGCTTGCCGAACTGCTCGCGGTCCGTCGCGTACTCCCGCGCGGTCTCGAAACAGTCCATGGCCGCACCGACCGCGCCCCAGGCAATCCCGTAGCGCGCCTGCGTCAGGCAGGACAGCGGCCCCTTCATCCCCTGCACGCCCGGCAGCACGTTCGCTTCGGGGACGTAGACGTTCGAGAGCTCGATCTGCCCCGTAATCGAAGCCCGCAGCGAGAGCTTCTCGTCGATTTTCGGCGTCTCGACGCCGTCGCGGTCCGTCTCCACCAGGAATCCACGAACCGGGTCGTCCGGGTCCGAGCGGTCCTTCGCCCACACCACAGCGACATCGGCGAGCGGTGAGTTCGTAATCCACGTCTTGGTGCCGTTCAGCACGTACCCGTCGTCCTCGGCCTCGGCGGACGTCTCCATCCGCGAGGGGTTCGACCCGTGGTTGGGCTCGGTCAGCCCGAAGCAGCCGATTTTCTCGCCGGTCCCCATCGCCTCGAGCCACTCGTCCTTCTGGGCCTCGCTCCCGTACGCGTGAATCGGGTACATCACCAGCGAGCCCTGCACCGACGCCATCGACCGCAGCCCCGAGTCGCCCGCCTCCAGCTCCTGCATCAGGATGCCGTACGCCGTCTCGCTGAGGTCCGGCAGCCCGTACCCGGAGAGATTGGGCGCGTAGAACCCCAGCTCGCCCATCTCCCCGACGAGTTCCATCGGGAACGTCCCCTCGATCCAGTGGTCGGCCACCACGGGCTTGACCTTGTCCTCCACGAACTCACGCGCCGTGTCACGCACCATCCGCTCCTCCTCCGTCAGGTCCGACTCCAGATCGACGTAGTCTATCATACAATGTAAACCCGCTCGCGTGGCATCAAAGGTTTGGTTCGTGCGCTGGGGACGGCGAGTTCCCCGGTCGCAGAAGTCGCCAACAGGCGCTATTTGCGCCCATGAATGCCGATTGGGCGTGTAAGCCGTTAGACGACACCCGGCAGGTCGGCGGTTCGGATGGCCCCCCACCCGACGCCCCCATTCCGCCACAGACTCGCACTTTTCCTTACGAGCCAGACACGATATCGAGATTCACACTACAATGTAAATTCGGGCGTTGGAGACAGTGGAACGTCCACTGTCGAAGGCGGAGGGCAGCATCCCCCGGCAGGAGGCTCGACAGCGGCCGCGTTAGCACCCACGTAACCTTGGCCGAACAGTGCCTCCCTCCGACGATGAGACGACGCCAGTTCATCCGGGGTGGGGCAGCGGCAGCCGGGACCGCACTCGGTGTATCCGCGGTCGGCTTCGGGTCGCCCGGCACGACCGAGGCGGCCCCGTCGACGCCCGGGCCCTCGGACACCATCATGCCCGGGACGGCCCACGAGACGCCGGTGTACGTCATCGAAGGCGCGGAGTCGGGGCCGACAGCCGTCGCCGTCGGTGGCATCCACGGCGACGAGCGTAGCGGCATCCTCGCCGCCGACCGGCTCCGGGAGTGGGACCTCGCGGCGGGCCGCCTCGTGGTGATTCCACGCGCGAACCGGGTGGCCGTCGAGCGGGACACCCGCGAGGGAGAGCACGGCGACCTGAACCGGCAGTTCACGCCCGGCAGGGAGCCCGCGACCGAACTCGCGCGGGCGCTCTGGGACCGAATCGTCGAGGCGGACCCGGACGTGCTGACGACGCTCCAGTCCTCGAAGGGACTGTACGGCACGCACCCGGACTTCGTGGGACAGGCCGTCTTCCCGACGGCCGCCGGCGACGCCGTCACCGTCGCCGAGACCGCGACCGCGACGGTCAACGACGCCGCCGTCCCGTGGTACATGCCGTTCCACGACTTCCGTGTCGGCCACCCGCTCAGTGGCGACGCACCGCTCCTCTCACACAAGGTCGGCGGGGACCTCGGCGAACCGGCCCACATCGTCGAGGTGACCGAGTACCTGCTCGACGACGAGGCCGGCGCCCGGTGGACCGGGCGGCTGGCGACCGAACTGCTGGCCGGACACGGCCTCGAGCGGGCCGGAGGCGACGCATGAGTGCCGACACACGGACGGCCGCCGACCTGCGGGAACTGTTCGCCGGGCCCGCCGTGGTCGTCGCGTTCGCCCTGCTGACGGTCCCGCTCGTCGCGGGCGCGCTCGACTCGGCGTTCATGACGCCGCTGGCGTTCCCCGGCTACCTCGTCCTCACCATCGGGAGTGCCGTCGGGAACCTGCTGTTCCCGAACTTCGCGCTGTGGGTCTACTGGGTGCCGTTCGCGATGGCGTGCTACGGGCTCGCAGTGATAGCCGGAGGGGTCTACCGGGCCGCCCGGGGAGCCGGATGAAAGGCGATACCAGATAACGTTTCTACACGCTATTTCTAGATTTAGTACACGTTATGTCCCCGGAGATGGCACACAACCCCATAAAATACCGCATATCCACGTAATTCCGAGTGCCGAGCGAGCGCGCTACGACTCGTGCACGTCGGTCCAGTCCGTCTCGGCCGGCTCGGCATCCGCCGCCTTGAGCGCCAGCACGGGCGTCCCAGCGGTCCGGACGACACGCTCGGCCACGCTGCCCAGGAGGAGCCGGTCGAGCCCGGACCGGCCGTGGGTTCCCACGACGGTCAGGTCCACGTCGGCATCGGCGGCGTAGTCCACGATGGCACGGTACGGCGACCCACTGAGGAGGGTGGCCTCGACGGCCGGGACGTCCGCTCGACCGGCCCGCTCGACCGCCCGGTCGACGGCCTCTCGCCCGGCATCCTCCATCCGGTCGAGGAGGGGGCCACCGGCGCCGGTCGGCCACGCGACGGTGACATCCACGACGTGTATCACGTGGAGCGTCGCGTCGGCCGCCGCCGCCAGGTCGACCGCGTGCGTGACCGCGGCGGCTGCCCCCTCGCTCCCGTCCGTGGCGACGAGAACGTCGTCCAGCTCCTCGACAGGTGTCGAGGTCCGGGCCGTCAGGACGGGAACCGGCGAGATTCGGAGGGCCCGCTCGGTCACGCTCCCGAGGACGAACCGGTCCAGGCCGGTCCGGCCCTGGGTCCCCATCACCAGCAGGTCCACGTCCTGGGCCTCGGCGTAGTCCGCGATGGCGCGAGCGGCGCCGGATTCGTTGGGGCGGACCGCGGTCGAGACGGGGACATCGGACTCGGCGGCACGAGCAGCGACATCCTCGAGCAGGGCGTCGGGGTCGACTCCGTCCGGCGAGCCGCGGGGCGCCCCCCCGTCGTCCGGCGGCGTGACGTGGATGGCGTGGAGGTCAGCACCGAACTGGTCGGCGAGCCGGACAGCGCCCTCCACGGCGGTGTCGGCGGTCTCGCTCCCGTCGGTCGCCACGAGGATACGGTCGTACATGATGTCTACAGGTAGGTCGCCGTAGCGGTAAACTACGTCGGGCGTTCCTCTCGGCTGGGAATCAGCGAATCCGGCCGGTTACGGTGACTCCGTCGCCGCGGTTCCCGCAGTGTGGGAACCAGAGCCACACTCCTGGTACTCGCCGGAGAACCCCCACGCGGAGGTGACACGGAATGACAGTACGAGACCTGATGCGGGAGGACGTAGTGACGGCGACGCCCGGCACGGCGGTCACCGAGGTCGCCGAACTCGCGAGGGCCGAGAACGTCGGGAGCGTCGTCGTGGTCGACGACGGCGAGCCGGTGGGCATCGTGACGGACCGGGACATCGCGCTCCGCGTCGTGGCCGACGGCGCCGACCCCACGTCGACCACCGCGAGCGACGTGATGACGGCCGACCCGACGACGGTGGACGTCGAGACCGGCGTCATGGAGGTGTCCCGCGAGATGTGCGGGGCCGGCGTCCGCCGGATGCCGGTCCTCGACGGCGGTGAGCTGGCGGGCATCGTCACGCTCGACGACCTGAACCGGCTGCTCGTGGGAGAGCTGGGGAACCTCGCGGGCGTCGTCGCGGGCGAGTCCCCGCCGTACTGAGCGGCGTGGGGCGAGCGCGGTCGCCACCCCCCTGTTCCGAACCACTAACACGGAGGAGCCGGAGGTCATGGTATGCCCACACAGTACCCCATGGCAGGGGGAGGACCGTCGCGTTCGGCGGCCGTCGCGGGGGGAATCGAAGCCTCGGGGACGTTCGAGACCCGGTGGCAGGTACCGGTGTCGGGGCCGGGGTCGGAGCCGCCGGTCGTCCTCGACGGGGTCGCGTACGTGCTGGAGCAGACGGACGCCGCGCCGGATCCAGTCTACGAGATCGTCGGCTACGACCTCTCGGATGGGAGGGGTGTTCGGCGGCTGGACTGCGCCGAGTTCGGGGCGGTGTACGAACTCGCAACCGACGGCCGGCTCCTCGTCGTCGCGGCCGACGGTGTGGTCACGGCGATCAATCCGAAGGCGGACCAGATCGCGTGGAGAGCGGACGGGCTGATATGGGAAACCGACGACGGCCCCCACGAGGACAGCATGGCCAGTGTCGCCCCCACATCGGAGACCGTGTACGCGGCTGCGACCGTCGAGTCGGCGGTGTCGGA
The DNA here is from genome assembly GCF_024298825.1 of Haloglomus salinum. Classification (NCBI taxonomy): domain Archaea; kingdom Methanobacteriati; phylum Methanobacteriota; class Halobacteria; order Halobacteriales; family Natronomonadaceae; genus Haloglomus; species Haloglomus salinum. The sequence goes on along the minus strand of NZ_CP101153.1, from coordinate 1,558,421 downwards.
CGAGATAATGGAGACGAAGATCCTGCGGCTGAACGCCGGCGACGGTAAGGGGGGCGGCGTCGGTATCTACGAACAGGGCGCGGGTGGGTGGAACCTCCCGGGCACCCGCCTCGCGGTCCATGACGGGCTGGCCTTCCTCCTTGTCGACGGGGTCGTCGTCGGCCTCGAGTCACGGGACGAGATGTGGCGGGCGTCGCTGGCGGAACTGGACGGTGTCGACGTGTACTCGCCGGCCGCGGACGGTATCGCGGTGGGGCCACAGGGTGTGTACGTCACACTCGGGCACGGGGGTGACTTCGAGAAGTACGTCACCGCGTACGACCCCGTCACCGGAACCGAGCGGTGGCGGACACCCATCTCGCAGTCGGGGGCCAAGGCCGTCGCCGTCGCCGACGGGACCGTGCTCGCCGTCTCGTCGGGAGGTGTCCTCGCGCTGGATGCCGTCGACGGTGACGTACTGTGGGAGAACTACGACGGCAAGCACAACTCGAAGCCCGCCATCGCGGGTGAAACAGTGTACCTCGGTCGGACGGACGGGGGGTCGGACGTTCTCGTCGGGCTGTCGCTCGCCGACGGGACCGAGGAGTGGCGGCACGAGGTGGGGTTCCGAATCGGTCACGTACTCCCCCTTCAGGACAGTCTCGTGGTTCGGGGGGGACGGCTCGCTCGGCTGGAGCCAGCCGACGCCGCACGCGAGAGCGGTGGGACCGGCAAGCCAGCGACGGCGACCGACTGTCCGGACTGTGGGGCCTCGGTCGACGGGTCCGCGGAGTTCTGTCCCGACTGTGGGACCGAGCTGGGCGACGGCGAGACGTGTCCCGGCTGCGGGTCGACACTGGACGGCGACGAGAGCTTCTGTCCCGACTGTGGGACCGAGCTGGGCGACGACGAGACGTGTCCCGGCTGCGGGTCGACACTGGACGGCGACGAGAGCTTCTGCCCCGACTGCGGGGAGGAACTGTAGGACGGCCGTCGCGTCCGCGAGCCCACTCTGGGGGGCTCCGTCCCGGTCGTCCAGGGTAGCCCTGTCCGGGCGGGGTGCGTTTCCCAGGACGCGGGGACGGCGACACCCGCCCCGGCCTCATCACCGGCGAGTCGCCGCCGTACCGAGTGGCGCAGGGAGATGGACCGTCCCCGTTCCCTCGTCAACCTTCGACGCGGCGGACGGCCGGCGTCGGCTCGGTGTCGGCCTCGTCGGCGGTATCAGCGCGTGAGGCATCCGCCGAGGACCCGTCCGTGACCTCGCCGCCGTCGGCAGCGAGACGCTGGGCCTCCAGCCACTGGAAGTCACGGCCGAACATGCCGTCGTCCTTGAGATTCCACGGGTCGGGTGATTCGAGGAGCGGCCCCTCGCGGGCGGACTCGACCATGTTCCAGAGCCAGACGAGCTGGGCGAACGCCAGCACGAAGGCGCCGACGGTGGCGAGCTGGTGGAGCGTCGTCAGCTCGGCGAGTGGCGCGATCGCGCCGTCCAGCTGGTAGGTGGCGTACCGGCGCGGCATGCCGAGATACCCCATCAACAGCATCGCGAAGAACGTCAGGTTGACCCCGAGCATCGTGAGCCAGAAGTGCCACTTCGCGAACGTGCGCTGGTACATCCGGCCCGTCACGAGCGGGAACCAGTAGTAGACACCCGCGAACACCGCGAACGCCGTCCCGCCCATCAGGAAGTAGTGGAAGTGCCCGACGACGTAGTAGGTGTCGTGGAGCACGAGGTCGACCGGGATGGCGGCGAGGAAGACGCCCGTGATGCCGCCGATGATGACGTTCGAGATGAAGCCGATGGAGAACAGCATCGGCGCCGTGAGCCGGACCTTGCCGTTCCACATCGTCGTGATCCAGTTGAATACCTTCACCGCCGTCGGGATGGCGATGGCCAGCGTGATGGCCATGAACGAGGCCCGGATGCGCGGGTCGATACCCGTCGAGAACATGTGGTGGGCCCAGACGCCGAAGCTCAGGACACCGATGGCGATGGTGGAGTAGACGACGAACTTGAAGCCGAACAGCTTCCGGCCCGAGAACTTCGGCAGGACCCACGAGACGATGCCCATCGCCGGCAGGATGAGGATGTACACCTCGGGGTGGCCCCAGAACCAGAACAGGTGCTGGTAGAGGACGGGTGAGCCGCCGTCGACGGCGAAGAACGCCGTGCCGAAGTTCCGGTCCAGCAGCAGCATGATGAACACCGACCCCAGCAGCGGAAAGGCGAACAGGATCTGGACGGACTGGACGAGGACGGTCCAGGAGAAGATGTCCAGGTTCGCCCAGCTGACGGACTCGTCGCGCTCGACGAAGATGGTCGCGATGAAGTTGATCGCCCCCATGGTGGCGGCGATGCCGGTGAGGTGGAGCCCGAGCATCATCAGGTCCACGCCGGGGTTGGCCTGCTGGACCGACAGCGGCGTGTACATCGTCCAGGAGGTCTGCGAGGGCCCGATGGCGCCCCCGGTCAGGGGGCCGAGGAAGAACCCCGCCCACACCAGCAACGCTCCCGGCGGCAACAGCCAGAACGCGATGGCGTTGATGCGGGGGAACGCCATGTCGTCGGCCCCGATGAGCAACGGGATGAAGTAGTTCGAGAACGCCGCCAGGACGGGCGTCCCGAACAGCAACAGCATCGTGATGCCGTGGCTCGTCAGCAGGCCGTTGTAGAACTGCGTGCTGATGACGTCCTGGGCCGGCGTGAGCAGTTCCAGGCGCATCACCAGCACCCCCAGCCCCGCCCACGCGAACGCGATGACCGAGTAGACGGCATAGAGGATGCCGATGTCCCTGTGGTCGACGGTCGTCAGCCAGCGGACGATACCACCGGGCTTCTCGCTGTGTGCGGCGCCCCCGGTGCCCGTGCCGACCGGGAGCGGGCCGGGCGCGTACGCCCGCCAGTCGGTCACCCGGGAGAGGTAGCCGGCGACGGCCACCAGGAGAACACCCATCAGTACCGTGAGTGCGAGTTGCTCGCCTGCCATCGGTTCCGGGTGGGGGCCACATCTCCGAGTTAGCTCGGTTGTCGAGCGACAACTGGGTGGCCAGTGAGGGTCCGACCTCGACACGTTCCCCCTGTCGGCTGACGAGAATCGGTAGACAGAACGGGGATTTGGCGCTCGCCAAGCGACGGACTATTCCTGCAGGGCACGGAGGCGCGTGTATGGAACGGTTCGTCAGCGGCTCGACCCGAACCGGGGGGGTTCCCGCGTGATCGACCCCGTCCTCGCGAGTCGGTTGCAGTTCGCGCTCACCACCATCGTCCACATCATCTTCCCGGTGATGAGCATGGGACTCGCCCCGTTCCTGATATACTTCACCTGGAAGGATATCCGGAGCGACGACCCCGTGTACGAGCAACTGCGCCGGTTCTGGACGAAGATCTTCGCGGTGAGCTTCGTCGTCGGGACCGTCACCGGTATCGTTCTGGAGTTCGAGTTCGGGACGAACTTCGCGGCGTTCTCGACCGCGGCGGGCGAGCTGTTCGGCGGTCCGCTCGCCATCGAGGGGATGATGGCGTTCATGCTGGAGGCGACCTTCCTCGGCGTGTTCGTCTTCGGTCGCGAGCGCGTCGGTGACGCACTGTACTTCGTCTCCAGCATTGCCGTCGGGCTGGGGACGTGGCTGTCGGCAGTGTGGATCCTCATCGCCAACTCCTGGATGCAGACGCCCCGCGGGTTCGAGGTCGTTCAGGAGGGTGGTCAACGGGTGATCCACCTGACGGACCCGCTCGCAGCCTACGCCAACCCACGGTTCCCCTGGATGTTCGTCCACATGCAGAACGCCGCGGTGGAGTCGGTCGCGCTGTTCATGGCCGGCGTCGGGGCGTACTACGTCTTCCGGCACCACATCTGGGACTACACCGTCGTCGAGATCGGATTCTGGGAGAAGACGATGAAGATCGGCATCGCAGCGCTACTCATCACGGCGCCGCTGCAGGTGCTCCACGGGGATGCCTACGGGCGACACGTCGCGGAGACCCAGCCCCAGAAGTTCGCCGCCATGGAGGCCGTCTGGGAGACCGACAGCTACGTCCCCGAGTACATCGTCGCGTTCCCGACCGACCTCCAGGACCTGACGGACCCGCGAGCCAAGGAGCTGTTCGGCCTCGGCATCCCGGGTGGCGCGTCGTGGCTCGCCAGCGGGGGTGATCCACAGGCCGAGATACGCGGCCTGAACACCTTCGAGACGGAGGCCCCACCGGTCGCGCTCGTGTTCTGGTCGTTCCGGGCGATGGTCGGCATGGGATTCTGGTTCCTCCTGCTGGCCTTCTGGGGCGGCTACCGCTGGTGGCGGGGGCAGCTGCTGGAGGACGACCTGCTGCACAAGGCGCTGATGGGCTCCAGCCTGCTCGGCATCCTCGCCGTCCAGCTCGGCTGGGTGGTGACGGAGGTCGGGCGCCAGCCATGGGTCATCCAGGGCGTGATGAAGACGAGCGACGGAGTCTCGCCCGGGCTGACCGGCGCCGAGGCGACCCTCACGCTCGCCGGGTTCGCACTGGTGTACACGCTGTTGCTCGTGCTGTACACCTACGTCATCGCACGAATCGTTCGGGAAGGGCCGCCGGGGAACGATGAGCTGGAGACGCCGACCCCCGAGCTCGGTCCCGAGGAGCCTCCGACAGTGGGGGCCGGCGATGACTGAGGCGGTGGCCGGAGTGCTCGCAGCGACGCCCATCGTGGCCTCGCTGGCCGACGGGCCGCTGTTCGGCCTGCCGCTCCCGGAGCTCTGGTTCGCGCTCCTGTTCGCCATCCTCGCGACGTTCCTGTTCCTCGACGGGTTCGACTTCGGGGCCGGGGCCGTGTTCGCGACCCGGGACGACGACGCGGAGCGCGAGACCATCCTCGCCGCCATCGGCCCGTTCTGGGACGGCAACGAGGTGTGGCTGGTCGTCTTCGGCGGGACACTGTTCGCGGCGTTCCCACGGGTGTACGCCGACCTGTTCAGCCGCCACTACCTGCTGATGTTCGGTATCCTCGGCGCGCTCATCGTCCGCGGGCTCGCCCCGGAGATGTACGAGCAGCGTCACGACGATGCCTGGCAGCGGTGGTGGGGCCGCGCGTTCGTGGTCGGGAGCGTGCTGGCGCCGTTCCTGCTCGGTGCATTCGTGGGGAACTGGGTTCTGGGCTCGGAGCGCTCGCTGACGCTGCACGCCGTCGTCGTCGGCCTGACCGTCGTCGCGCTCACGGTGGTCTCGGGCGTCGCCTTCCTCCGGCTGAAGAGCCGCGGAGCGCTCCGGACCGACATCCGTCAGTACGGCGAGGCCGCGGTCGTCGCCTATCTCGTCCTCGTGGTCGCGTCGCTCGCCAGCCTGGCGCTGGTGTCCGCCCGAATACGGACGGGCGTCACGTCGCTCCCGGTGCTGGCGCTGGTCGGTCTCTCGGTCGCCCTCGCGACCGGGTACGTGATGGCGCTCCGGCGCGACCGCGACCACCTCGCGCTCGGACTCAGCGGCGGGCTCACCTACGGCCTCGTCGCGGCCGTCGCGCTACTGCTGTATCCCGCAATCGACCCCGCGAGCGGGCTGACGGTCGAGGCGGCCATCATCTCGACGCTCCCCCTCAATCTTATGTCCATCGGCGCGGCGATACTGCTGCCGCTCATCACGAGCTACTTCATCGTCCTCTACAGCGCGTTCAGCGGCCCAGCACAGCCGACGGAGGGGTACTGACCGTGGCTGCCGAATCCACCGTGGAAGGCGACACCGAGAACGAGTCCACGGACACCCAGCAGGGGAACGCGGACCGCTCGCTCCTGCTCTCTCGGATCATCGTCACCTGGGTCGGACTCCTCGCCGTCGGCGGCGTCGGGACGGCCCTCGGCAGCGTGGCGAACGGCCCGCCACAGCTCATCGTCTACCTCGCCACGATGCTCGCCTCCGTGGCGGTCCTCCTGTACAACGTCGACCGGCTGGTGACGGCACGGCTGGCGTCGGATTCCTCCCACAGATAGAGCCGTGGGCTTCCTCCTCGATTCTGTGTGAGGCCGAGGCGCGGTCGCCTCGCCCGACGCCCGGGCGCCCTTCGACGACCGGAAGGGGAACGCCTACCTGCGAAAGCCCCGTACCGGGAGGTATGCACACCGAGGGGCAACTCGCGCCGGAGTCGGCGACCGAGGCGCGCCGCTCGTACGCCGACCTCGCCGGGGCGGCCCGGACGGTCACCCGCGAGACGGCCAAAGCGATGGGCTTCGACCGCGAGGAGTACGCCGACCGCGTCACCGAGGAGGTTCGCTCGACGGCCCGGGACGCGCTGTTCGCGTCACTGCTGGAGGTCCGGGTCGGCGACCGCGAGGCGTTCGAGACGTGGCGCACCGACTTCGGCGGCGACGTTCGCGTGATGGGGAGCGGCGACGTGCCCAACGTCGCCTGGCACGTCGTCCCGTTCGGGGCCGACGGCCCGCCCACCCGCGCCGCCGGCGACGAGGGCGTGACGCCGGTCGCCGTGGCCGCGACGTTCCAGGACGAACCCGCGGCCGCGACGGCGACGCTCCGCCGGACCGTCTTCGGCCGCGTCTACCGTGATGTTATCCACGCCGACCCCGTCGAGACGGGCGCCCACACCGCAGAGCCGCCGGAGGACGAGGACGAGGATGGCACCGAGGACGAGACCGACGCGGCCGCCGAAGCCGAGGAGAACACGCAGTGAGGCGAATCACCCGGAACACCATCCTGGTCATCCTCGCGGTCGTGGTGCTGCTGCTGGCGCTCGGGGCGCTCCCCGCCTACCTGAAGAGCGGCGACCCGTACTACGTGGTCGCGACGGCCGACGAGGCGCCGAACGAGAGCGTGAACACCACGAACCTCTCGGCGCAGCGTTACCGTTTCACGACGGACGCCGTCACGGCCGCTGCCGGGAACGCGAACGAGACGGGCCGCTCGGACCCGTACTGGCGGGGGCCGTTCGGCGTCAAGGAGGGGTTCACGCACTCCCCGTTCGACGAGTTCGAGGCGCTCACGCGGGACCACCCGAACGCCACGGTCACGGCGGGCAACGACACCAGCGTCTACCTCTCGCGGAACGGGACCAGCTATCGGGTCGAGATTACGCAGGCGCCGGGGTCGGTCGGCGGAGCCGGGACCGACGCGACCACGAGTCGGGTGGTGAGGCCGGGACCAGCCGGCGATGCGACATCACGCGCGGAGGGAGCCGGATGAGCGACGACCCCGACGACGCGAGCGGTGGGCGCGAGCAGCCCATCACGGACCACGACCCCGCGACCCACGACTGGCCGGTCATCGAGTCGGTCGCCGAGTACGAGACCGGCTGGTACACGGGCGGGTACGACCTCGTCGAGCAGCCCGACGGCTCGACGAAGAGGTACTACTGGGCGGAGCTGCCGCCCGCGGTCGTCGTGGTGGCGGTCGCCGACGGCTCGCTCCTCATGGTCGAGCAGTACCGCCCGACCATCCGCGAACTCTGTCTCGAACTCCCGGCCGGCATCGTCGAGGACGGCGAGAGCTACACCGAGGCCGGGGCGCGCGAACTGGCCGAGGAGACCGGATTCGCGCCGTCGGGGATGGCCCTGCTGGAGTCGTTCGGCTGCTCGACGGGCGTGCTGCGCCACGAACGCGGCATCGTCTGGGCGGAGGGGCTGGAGCCGGTCGAGCGGAAACTCGACGGCAACGAGTTCATCAACGTCCACGCGGTCCCCGTCGACGAGGCGCTGGACGTGGCGCGGAGCGACCCAGCCAACGACGCGACGATGGAGGGCGTGCTGCTGGCGCGCGAAGAGGGCTTGCTGTAGCCGACCGCGGAGACCGGAGACGGGGAGACAGGGTCACTCCGGGGCGGCGTTCGGCCGTCCGGCAGCCGTGCTGGCGTCGTCGACGGCGTCGGCGACGGTGGTGACGGCGTCGATGCGACGCCGGAGTTCCTCCGCGTCGGTGAGCAGTCCCCGGTCGCGGTACTGGACCGTCCGGGAGGGGCCGTCCTCGCCGTCGCTCGACATGTTCAACATCCCCTTCGCGACCGACCCCGCGAGGCCGTCCGCCTCGCCGTCGAGTTCGTCGAGCATGTCACCGACGACGTTGTCAGTCACGTCGCCGACGGACACCGGGCCCGCGAGGTCCGTTACGGCGTCCTCGGCCTCCTGCCCGAGGACCGACCTGGCGACGTCCTCGGGGATGTCGCCTCGCACACCCACACCGTCGACCACCTGGCTCTTCGCGGCGTCGATGCCGGGGTCGTCTGGCGCCTCGGCCGCCCCCACGACGCCGAACGAAGCGTGCCACTCGACGGGCGTTCCGAGCTCGGCCTCGACCACCGTGTAGGTCCTGCTGGACTGGTTCTGCCCGCCACCGGTGCTGTAGGTGCGTGCCCGGACCGCCCGGCCGTCGACGGTGCCGGTGAGCGTGGCCTTGTCGCTCTCGTCGGGCGGACCGGTGGCGAACTGGGGGCCACCGCCGGCGGTCAGACCGGCCTGGCTCCCCATCTCACGCCACGCTCTCCTGTCGAGCACGGACGACACCAGCGCGCCGAGGAGGACCGTTCCGATGACGCCCGCGATAGCGGCAGGTGGTGGCCCCGGCAGGTCGGCGGGGGAGACGAGCGGGGCGAGCAGACCCGCATACGCGAGGCTGATACTGGCAGCCACGACCAGCACGACCAGTGCGAGCAGGACCTTCGAGCGTCGGACCATCGTTCCCGGACTTCCTGTATATGCAGACAGGTAAGTAAAAAAGATACGGGGCTGTCGCCCGTCGGCATCGTTCTCGGGCGCTCGCGCAGGCTGGCGCTCGGTCCTCGCGGCGGCTCAGGCCCCGTTTTCAAGACCCCGCGCGCTGAACGACCAGTCAGATGCCAGCCCTCCAGCTAGACGCGGTCTCGAAGCGCTTCGGCGACGTCCGGGCGCTCGATGACGTCTCGTTCACGGTCGAACGGGGCGAGGTGTACGGCTTCCTCGGGCCGAACGGTGCCGGGAAGTCGACGACCATCGACATCCTCCTCGACTACGTCCGGCCGTCGGCCGGCAGCGTCTCGGTCTTCGGCCACGACGCCCAGGCGGAGCCGACGGCTGTCCACGCCCGGACCGGCATCCTGCCGGACGCGACCAGCCTGACCGGCCACGTGACCGCCCGCCAGCACGTCCGGTACGTCGTCGACTCGAAGGGAAGCGACGAGAACCCGCTGGCGCTGCTGGACCGCGTCGGTATCGCTCTCGATGCGGACCGGCCGGTCGGCGGGTTCTCGAAGGGGATGCGCCAGCGGCTGCTGCTGGCCTGTGCCCTGGTCGGCGAACCCGACCTGCTCATCCTCGACGAGCCCTCGACCGGGCTGGACCCCAACGGTGCCCGCCGGATGCGCGAGATCGTCCGTGAGGAGAACGAGCGCGGCGCGACCGTCTTCTTCTCCTCGCACATCCTCGAGCAGGTGGCCGCGGTCTGTGACCGCGTCGGCATCCTCTCGGGCGGGGAGCTGGTGGCCAGCGACTCGCTGGACGGGCTCCGCGAGCGCGTCGGCTCGGTCGGCCGGCTGACCGTGACGCTGGACACCCCCTCGGAGGCGGCCGTCGCGGCCGTCCGGGAGGTCGACGGCGTGCACGACGTGCGCGCCGACGGGGCGAGCGTCTCGGCGTCCTGCCCGCCGGACCGGAAGGCAGCGGTCGTCGACGCGGCCCGCCACGACGGCGCCGAGGTGGTCGACATCCGGACGGAGGAGGCCTCGCTGGAGGAACTGTTCGCGGCCTACACCGAGGGCGAGGAGGGGGGACTCGCATGAGTGGCCGCCTGCGCGCCGTCGTCGAGCGGGACCTCCGCGACCCGTTCCGGTCGCGGTCCGTGTGGCCCGTGCTGCTACTGTTCGTCGTGTTCTTCGGCGGCCCGGTCGCCCTGACCAGAGGCGGGGGGACCGGCGCGCGGGCGCCGGGGCTGCTGCGCCAGCTTGAGGGCGTCGTCTTCCTGTTCCTCCCGCTGGCGGCGCTCCAGTTCGGCTACGACCGAATCGCGGGGCCGCGCGAGACGGGCGAGATCCGGCTGCTGCTGGCACCACCACACTCCCGCCGGGCGTTCGTGCTCGGCACGTTCCTGGGTCGCGCCGCGTTCACGGCGCTGCTGGTGACCGCCGGCTACCTCGTCGCGACCGTGGCCTACCTCGCCGTCGTCGGGGTGCCGGACCCGGTGTACACGCTGGGTGGCTACCTCCTCGCGCTCGCGCTCGGAGTGTCCGTCGCCGGACTCGCCGTCGGGCTCTCGGCATCGATGTCGACCCGCGGCCGCGCGACCATCATCGCGGCGGTGACCTACCTCACGCTCCTAGCCTTCTGGGGCTCCATCCCGACCGCCGTCCGGTTCGTCGCGAACGGGCTCCAGGCACCGACCGGCCCGCAGCCGGGGTGGGCAGTCGCGTTCGCCCAGACCGTCCCCACCGAGGCCTACCGGAACCTCGTCGCGGCCCTGCTGCCGACCGCCGCGCCGCCGCCGGTCGTCACCGCCGGGCCACTCGCCGCCGGCCTCGTGCTGGTCGCCTGGACGGTCGTGCCGCTGGCGGTCGGGGTCGCCCGGTTCGAGCGGGCGGACCTCTGAACGCGGGCACGAGCCGGTGGCCACGGGCGGCCCTGGCCCGGGCCGACAGGTCGCCGATGGGGGGAGCTACAGCCGCTCGGGACCCGAGTCGGAGTCGGACCCGGGCGGGATGGTCTCGAAGGCGTCCGACCGGCGCGCGACCGCGACCAGCGCGCCCAGGACTCCGACGGTGAGCACGGCCCCCGCGAGGAACGGTGCCCAGTAGTAGAGCACGTAGATGGCAGTCATCGCCGGCGGGCCCAGCGTCCGGCCGAGGCTGCCGGCCCCCTGCGTGACGCCGAAGGCGCTCCCCTGTGCGGACTCGTCGGCCGCCGCCGACACCATCGCCGTGATGCCGACGTTCAGCAGTCCGTTCCCGGCCGAGAGCAGCGCGAGGACGCCCAGTAACGCGAGCAGTTCCGGCCCGACGACGGGGACCGCGCCTGCGATGCCGGAGAGGAGCGTCCGGCCGAGTTCGGGCGCGAACGGGAGGAGCGCCAGCGCCACCAGCAGGAGAGCCGCGCCGCCGACGGCGAGGCGGGTGTCGGCGAAGCGCCGCGAGAGCGCACGCACGACGACCCCCTGGTTGATGGCACCGAGCACGCCGATGTAGGTGAGCAGGAGGCCGGCCGCGGCCGCGTCGTAGCCGTAGATGTCCGCGACGAAGGGGATGAACGCGACCTGTACGCCGGAGAACGCGACCGAGGTGACGAGGAAGACGAGGACGAGCGGCCGGAGGTCGCTGTCGGCCAGCGCCTCGCGGAACTGCGAGACGAGGCCACGCTCCCGCCGCGCGGTCCCGCGCTGTCGGTTCGGCTCCGGGAGGAAGCGCGCCGCCGCGAGCAGCGCGAGCAGGGACAGCGTCGCCGCGAGGAAACTCGGCAGCGAGAACACCGTCGCCGGGACGAACCCGGGCAGCACACGCCGTGCGAGGGCGACCGCGGGGTCGCTGGCGACGGCACCGCCGAGCGCGGGACCGAAGACGAACCCCAGCGCGAACGTCGCGCCGACGAGTCCCAGCGCGCTCGCCCGCTCGGCCTTCGGCGTGATGTCGGTGATGTACGCCTGTGCGGTGGCGATGTTGCCGCCCATCGCGCCGGCCAGCATCCGGGCGGCGAACAGGGCCCCCAGCGCGCCGGCCGTGCCGAAGGGGCCCTGCAGTTGCTCGCCGAGGCCGAAGACCACCCACGCGACGGCGCTCCCGGCCAGCGACAGCATCAGCACCGGGCGGCGGCCGCGCTCGTCCGACAGGCGGCCCAGCAGGGGCGCGAAGACGAACTGCGTCAGCGAGTACGACGCCGCGAGCAGCCCGATGAACACGTCGCTCACCCCGAAGCTCCGGACGTAGAACGGCAGGACCGGGATGATGACGCCGAACCCGAGCAGGTCGATGAAGACGACCCCGAGCACCGTCAGCAGCGCGCGACGGCGAGAGACCCCCTCGGCGGCGGCCTCGGCGACGGTCGCGGCCCGGGATTGAGACACGACCCGGCGTGGGTCCGGACCGCACTTGTGGCTGCCGGGTGCCGGGCGACTGGTGAGGACGGGGGGAGGATGGGCATGAGAGTGAGCCCCCATGTGTAGCAGCGCGGCGCTGTCCGGCGCGTGTCGCCGTGGATTTATCCTCGCTGAACTGCTCCCTCGGGGTATGGACGACGAGATATCCGCCGAGGAGCTCCACGACCTCCTCGAATCGGGCACAGACGTACGCGTCGTGGACATCAGGTCGGCCGACGCGTTCCGACGGGGGCGCCTGCCGAACAGCGAGAACATCCCGTTCCGGGAGCTGACGGGCCGTATCGAGGAACTGGCCGGCGCCGACCACGTCGTGACGGTCTGCCCGCACGGCGAGGCCAGCGTGCAGGCTGCCCGGCTCGTCGCCTCCTACGAGGGGTTCGACGGCCGCGTCGAGTCGATGGCCGACGGCGTCACCGGGTGGCAGGAGCGATACGGGCTGGAGACGGCCGCGGCGGACGGCGGAGAGACCGGGGAGCAGGACGAGGGGCCCGAGGCCCCGTTCTGAGCGCGGGCCGGACCGCGGGACTACTCCTCGGCCGTCGACCGCCGCCTGACCGACGGAAACAGCCCGAACGTCCGCGCGAGTTCGATGCCGGCGCCGGCGAACAGAGCCGCGCCGACCAGCAGCAGCGTCAGGCCGCCCGACTGGTCGGCGGCGAAGAGGCCGCCGGCGGTCATCGCGAGGCCGACGACGAACAGGACCGCGAGGAAGACGGCGTAGACGGCGGTCCCGAGGACGGACCAGAGGGCGTCCTCGACGGCACGGCGGACGACGATGTACTGTTCGTCTGTGGAGGGGGCGGCGTCGATGCCGCTCCCGGACGGGTCGGTGGAGGGCTCGTCCATGGTCGGACGAGACGGGGAGCCCGGATAAAGAGCGCGCTCAGTCCCGCCGCCGGGCGACCAGCTCGATGGGGTCGCTGGGCTGGAGCGTGACGGACATCCGGAGGTCCGGGTCGGCCGACTGGTCGGGCGCGAGGTCGAACCGCCAGTCGCGGGCGAGCGTGGCGAGTGCCAGCTGTAGTTCGAGCATCGCGAACCGGTTGCCGATGCAGGTCCGTGGGCCGCCCCCGAACGGGCAGTAGGCGTACTCCGGGCGCCCCGGCGGGTCCGCCAGGACCCGCAGGTCGTCGGTCGCGGGGTCGCGGGTCGCAGCGGCGTCGGGCACGAAATCGTCGCCGAGGTCGGACGCCTCGGCGGGGACCAGCCACCGCTCCGGGCGGAAGGCGTCGGGAGCATCCCACCACCGGTCGTCCCGGTGGAGTTCGATGACGGGGATGGAGAGGTCCGTCCCCTCGGGGATGTGGTAGCCGTACAGGTCGACGTCCTCGATGGGCTGGCGGAAGAGGACGAACACCGGCGGGTAGCGCCGGAGTGCCTCCCGGACGACCGCCTCCGTGTACGGCAGGCCGTCACGGACCGCGCGGGCGTCGGGCGCCCCGTCGAGCGCGTCGACCTCCTGCTCCAGCCGGCGCCGGCGGTCGGGGTTCGAGGCCAGCAGGAGCCAGGCGTAGGTCAGCGCCATCGAGGAGGTCTCGTGGCCGGCGAACAGGAAGGTGAACAGCTGGTCGCGCAGCTCCTCGTCCGTGAGGCCGGCGTCGCCGGCGGCCACCAGCATCCCGAGCAGGTCCTCGCCGGGGTCCGCGCGGTCACGCCGCTGGGCGATGAGGGTCTCGATGGTGTCGTCGAACGCCGCGACGGCGCGCTGGTAGCGCCGGTTGGTCGGCGTCGGGACCCACGGCGGGAGGAACCGCGAGGGCGAGGAGACATCGAACCGGTCGTTGATGGCCCGGGTCGCCCGGTCGATGGGGTCGTCGGGCCCCGGGCCGCCCACGTCGCCGCCGAACATGGCCTGCGAGAGCACGTCGAGGGTGAGCGACCGCATCTCGTCGGCGACCGCGAGCCGCTCGCCGTCGGTCCAGCCGGCGCTCGCGCGCTCGGTCGCGGCCCGCATCGCGTCGTCGTAGCGTTCGACCTGCTCGCGGTAGAACGCCGGCTGGACCAGTCCCCGGACCCGCTGCCACTGCTCGCCGTCGAGCGTGACCAGCCCGGTCGGTACCAGTTCCTCGGCGGACTCCTGCAGGATCTCGCTTTTCTCGTAGCGGGCGTGGTCCTCGACCAGCACCGTCCGGACCGGTTCCGGATGGCGGACCTGGTAGACGACGTGGCCGAAGACGTGGGTCCGGACCACGTCGCCGTACCGTCCCATCCGGCTGTAGAAGCCGAACGGGTCCCGGGCGAACGCGAGGCTCTGTCCGACGGCCGGCCAGCCGTCCGAGCCTGGAGGGCGCATCGTACTCATGGACACGCGAAGGTTGGGACGAGCGACACCTCGCCGTTGCCGTGGACACACTAGCGTGTTCAAGTGCGTCGCGGACGGACGGGCGCGCATGAACTGCCTCCATCTCACGGTCCGTCTCGGCGACGAGGCGCTGCATCCGGTCCACCGGGCGATCTGCGAGGGGGCGCCGATCGAGCGCGAGCTGCTGTTCCAGGCGAACCCGGAGGGTGACCTGGCAGCGCTCCTGTTCTACATCGAGGGTGACCACGAGGCGTACGAGGCGTTGCTGGCCGATACCGACCAGGTCGAGTTCTACGACCTCGTCCCGGCGGCAGGGGGGTGCTACGCCTACGTCCGGGAGACGCCGCGCCCGGCCGACGAGGTGTTCTACGACGCGTTCGACCTCGGCGGGGTCGTGCTGGTGCCGCCGGTTGCGTTCCGGCCGGACCGGACGATGCGACTGACCGTCGTCGGTGAGGCAGAGCCGCTGGAGGCCGTGGTCGGGACGATGGAGGCCGACGAGCGTGTCCAGGTCGACATCGACGGGGTCGAGTCCCGCCCCGGCCCCTCGCGAGCCGGCCGTATCGGCGGCGGCGACCTGACGGGCCGCCAGCGCGAGGCGCTGACCGCTGCGTGGGAGGCCGGCTACTACGAGGTGCCGCGCGAGGGGAGCGTCGCGGACGTGGCCGACGCGCTCGGCGTGGCCGAGTCGACGGCCGCGACCCACCTGCGGAAGGCGGAGGCGCGGCTGGTCGGGCGCGTTGTCGGCGAGTGAGAAGTCACCCCACGTGGGGTGCTCGACGTGCGGTCAGGTCTCAGGCAACGTTGAATCCCTTGTCGCGGAGGAAGTCCTCCACGCGTCCGGTGTGGTTGCCCTGGAGTTCGATGGAACCGTCCTCGACGGTACCGCCGCAGGCGAACTTCGACTTCAGATCGCTGGACAGGCTGTCCAGGTCGACGTCCTTCGGGTCGAACCCCTCGATGACCGTTACCTCCTTACCGTATCGGCGCTCGTCGATGCGGATATTGATCTCCTGAGACTCCTTGGCCACGTCCTCGCAGACGCAGAGTTCCTCAGGGAGCCCGCACGTCGAGCAGACTTCCGACATTACAGGACGGGTGTAGTGGGGGACCGATATTAAATCCTGTCGGGAGGCCGACCGACGGTGGACGAACATCGAGAGCCGCCGAGACCGCTGGAATCCGGCTGGAGGGAGTCAGGAGATGGGTGGACGGTCGCTCACCAGCTCGTCGGCGAGCGCGACGGCCTCGTCGGCTTCCTCGACGGTGACCCCACCGCCGTACCGGGCCCGCTCGTGGAGCGTCGCCAGGCGGCGGGCCCGCTCGTCCGGCGTGCCGCTCACGCCGACGGCGCCGACGCGGGCGGCGAACTCGCGGGCCGTCTCACCCGGCCGCCGGGCGGCATCGGCCTTCCTGCCGAGGTGTTCCAGTCGGTCGAACGCCTGCGCCACGTCCCGTGCGGGGTCGTCCGTCCGAGGCTGGTAGCGGAGCCGAATCTCACGGTAGAGCCGGGAGTGGGCACCCGACCGGTGGACGCCGGCGGCGACACCCGCGAGGACGACCAGGCCGAGCGCCGTCTGCTCGCGAGTGGGCTGCGGGATACCACCGCCGCCCTCGTCACCGCCACCGCCGGGCGAGGCGATGTCCGCACCGTCACCGAATCCGGGGCCGCTGGAGGTGGTGTTGGTCCCGTTCGTCGTGCCGTTCGTGGTCGGTGTGGTCGGGGTCGGCGTCGGGGTCACGCCGGGGTTCGGGTTACCAGGCGTCGGCGTGTCCGGCGTCGGGGTCGGCGTCGGGGTGAACGTCCGGTTGCGCGACTCGTTCGTGTCGACACCGCCGGTTCCGTTGGCCTGGCGGGCCTGCTGGACGCGCTGGCGCTCGGCCGCCTCGCGCGGGGCGGCGGGCGTCGGGTCGAACCGGACCCAGCCCTGGTCGGGGAAGTAGACCTCGACCCAGGCGTGCGAGTCGAGCCCTCGTGCGACCCACCTGTCCTGGGCGACCTGCTGGCCGGGCGTGTAGCCGACCGCCAGCCGTGCCGGGATGCCCTGCGACCGGAGCATCGTCACCATCGTCGTGGCGTAGTAGGTGCAGTACCCCTGCTCCATCTCGAAGAGGAACGCGTCGGCGATATCGCCGCGGGGGCGGTCGACGCTGAGCGAGTACTCGCGGTTGTTCTCCAGCCACCGCTCGATGACGCGGGCCGTATCGTACGGGTTCTCCGCGTTGGCAGTGATGCGCGCGGTCCGCTCGCCGACGCGGTCGGGCGTCGTCGACGGGAGCTGCGTGTAGCGCTCCTCGATGGGGCCCGGGTAGTTCGTGCCGGACTCGCGGAGTTCGCGGGCGCTCGCGACCGGGCGCTCGGATTCGACGGTGTACGTGTCACCGGGCGAGAGCGTCCCGTCCGGCCCCACGCCACCGCCCGGCAACTCGACGAGCGAGACAGGCGCGTCCGCGACCCGCGTGGGCTTCCACGCCGCCGGCAGCACCTGAAGCTCGGACTCGACCGTGTAGCGCTGGCGGACCGTCCGGCTCTGCCCGATCGGGCCTGAGAGGCGCCCGTCGTACGAGCGGTCCGCACCCGTCCGGACCCAGCCGCCCCCGGTGTAGCGGTCGTAGGAGCCGACGCGCCAGTAGGTCGGCTCGGAACTGGTGACGGTGAACCGGACCTCCGGTGAGAGCCGGATGGAGCCGAGGATGCTGACGCTGTCGCCGGCGGTGGTGAGGCTCGACTCGACGGTCTGGTCGTCGCCGCCGGTGCCGAGGTCGAGTGGGTCCGACCCCGCGGCCGGGACGACGCTCACCAGCAGCGCCGCCGTCACCATCGCGGCGAGGACGACCGCGACCGTCTCGGCGGTCGCGAGGTCACCTCCGCGCAGTTCGAGGTCGCCGAAGCCGACGGCCCCGGCGGCCGCGACCACCCCCAGGAGCGCGAGCGCACCGCTCGCGTCTCCCGTCAGGATGAACAACGTGAGCATCGCCCCGCCGACGACGACCGCGGCGACGTAGCGCCGCCGGAGCGCCAGATACCACGCCACGAACGTCGGCGCCGGCGTCGCTGCCAGCGCCCACAGCCCCACGTTGACGATTCGGAGGACCGAGAGCCCGGTCAGCAGTTCGATGCCGTCGCTGACGAGCAGCAGGAGCGTCGGCATCGCCGCCACGTCCCGGGGGAGCTGCGTGACGTACGCGTACGCACCGACCACCAGCAGGACCGCGGCGAGGGCGACGGCGATACCCTCGGGAACGAGCCGGGCGACGACGGTGGCGGCGACGAGCGTCCCGGCCGCGACGGCCAGGAACAGCGTCACGTCGCCGGCCACGTCGGAGACCCGGTAGAGGACCGACAGGAAGGTCCCGAGCAGCGCTGCCACGCTGGCGAGCGCCAGCAGCCGGACGGGGTCCAGCTCGGGCACGACCCGGGCCAGGCCCGAGGCCGCGTCGTCTACGTTCGCGGACCGGCTCGTGCTGGTGCCCGTGCTCATGAGACGACCTCCCGGATGCGACCGGTGACCGACCGGTCCGGCGTTTCGTCGGTGTGCTCGGTCGGAGCGCCGGCGAGCCGTTCGAACGGGACCGTCCGACCGCCGACGGTGACGGTCGTACCGTCGGCCCCGGCGCGGACGAGGACCTCGGCGTCCTCGTCGACGGCGCCAGCGCCCGTCCGGGCGAGCAGTTCGAGGATACGGTTGCGGGCGGTCTCACCACGCTCGTCGTCGACCTCGCCGCCCGGCACCCGGACACCGATGATGAGGTCCGCGTCGAGCAGGTGCGTGGCGATGGAGCCGACGGCGGCCGCCATCTCGTCGACGTACTCGGGGCCGGCCTCGCCGGCGACGGTGATACCGCCCTCCTGGTCGGCGGCCCACTCCGTGACGACGAGGTCACCCTCGGCCTGTTTCGCCGACACCTTCCAGTTCACGTCGCGGAGCGGGTCGCCGGGGACGTACTCGCGGACCTCGTCGAAGGCGGTCCGGTCGTCGGCGGTCGCCTTCTCCACGAGGCCGGTGAGGGGCCCGCTGTTCGTCAGGGCCGCCACGTCCGGGTAGACCACGATAGGCTCGCTTCCAGCGAGTTCGGTCTCGGCGACGAGCAGCCCCAGCGAGTCCCGGACCCGAACGGTCGCCGGGCCCAGGTCGTGGACCCCCCGCCCGACGAGGTCACAGTGCAGGCGGACGATGGCATCGCCCGGGAGCGAGACGGTCGCACCCGCGTCGGTGACGGTGGCCGCGTCCCGGCGCTCGCGGCCGTCCGGGCTGACGACGGTGGCGTCGGCGACCCTGACACGGTCGGGCACGCGCTCGCAGAGGTCGAGCGGGACCGCCGACTCGACATCGACGGTGATGGTCCGGCGGGCGCCGGGGAAGCCGGGCTGTGGCGTGGAGCGCTCGACGGTCGGCGTCGGCGCCCGGTACAGCTGGACGGCGCCGACCGCGTAGCCGACGACCACGGGGACGACGAACGCGTTCAGGCCCGTGATACCGAACCTGAGACCGAAACCCAGCGCGCCGATACCGAGGGCCAGCGCCGCGATGCCGCGTCGTGTCGGGCGCATCTCACTCGACCGCAACGGCATCCAGCGCCTCGGCGACGAGCTCGGTGCCCGTCCCCTCGCCGGCGCTCCGCCGGATGCGGTGGGCCATCACGACCTGGGCCTCGGCCTGTACGTCGTCCGGGACGACGTAGTCGCGGCCGTCGAGGACGGCGCGGGCCTGGCCCGCGCGCAGCAGCGAGATGGCGCCGCGGGGGCTCACGCCCAGCTGCGCGTGCTCGCGGGTGTAGCGCGCCAGGCGCGTGACGTACTCGCGGAGGGGTTTCTCGACGGCGACCTGGGCGGTCGCCTCCCGGGCCGCGAGCAGGTCATCGGTCGTCGCGACCGGCTGGAGCTCCTCGATGGGGTGGTCGCCGACGATCTGTCCGAGGAGGGCGGCCTCGTCGGCCTCGTCGGGGTAGCCCAGCGAGAGCTGGACCATGAACCGGTCCAGCTCGGCCGCGGGCAGGTCGTAGGTGCGGTCGCGCTCGACGCTGTTCTGCGTCGCGACGACCGTGAACGGCGACGGGACGGGGTACGACTCGCCGTCGACGGTGACCTGGTCCTCCTCCATCGCCTCCAGCAGCGCCGACTGGGTCTTGGGGGGTGCCCGGTTGATCTCGTCACCCAGGACGACGTTGGCGAAGATGGGGCCCGGGCGGAACTCGAACTCGCCGGTCTGCTGGTTGTAGATGTTGACCCCCGTGATGTCCGTGGGCAGGAGGTCGGGCGTGAACTGGACGCGCTTGAAATCACACTCGAACGACCGCGCGACCGAGCGCGCCAGCATCGTCTTCCCGACGCCGGGCACGTCCTCCAGCAGGACGTGGCCCCGACCGAGGAAGGCACAGATGAGGTGCTCGATGGCGTCGTGGTGCCCGACGATGACCTGTTCGACGTTATCGATGACCGCACGGGCGGTGTCGCCGGCCGACTCCACGCTCGGCTCGGCATCGAGCGGGGTGTCGGCAGTGGAGGGTGACTCGCTCATGGGGACCTCGCGAAGCGCTGGTGGCGGTTGCGGTAAGTGTCTTGCCCGTCCCCACGGGGCCGCTCGCTCGATGGCTCCCCGACTGTCATTGTGCCACAGGGACGGTCGGGACGCTTGTAACTCTGCTGGGTGTGGGCACTCGCTGTGGACGTATTGAGGGGTATATAGCCGGTGGTCGTCGGCCGGGCCGACACGGCACGGTGGCTACCACACCTTGCAGTCCGCACAGACCAGCCCCGGCTCGTCGTGCCAGCGTACCTCGGCGGTCTCGCCGCAGTCGGCGCAGTCGGCGCCGTCGGGCGACCAGTCGTAGGTCGAGTGCGCCGGGTCGACGGCGGCGGGTGCGAGCGGCGGGTCCTCCTCGCCTTCGGCATCGGCTGGTGGGTCGTCGCTCTCGGTGGCGTCCGCCGACTCCTCGGCCCCGTCGACCGGTGGCTCCTCGGCCGGGCTGGCTGGCTCGGTCGCTGCCCCCTCGTCCTCGGTCGCTTCGCCCCCGCTCTCCCCGTCCCCGCCACCGAGGAACTCGTCGAGCGAGGCGTCGCGGGTCATACCGGGGGGAGGGGCGCGGGGGCGTTAGCCCTGACGGTGCCCGGCGCCCCGCTACGGGCCGGCAACGGACAGACTGAAGGTCCGAGCGTCGAAGGGGCGGACATGGCAGAGACCGGAATCACGCCCGCGGAGGCCATCGACCTCGTCGTGAACAACGTCCTTTCCGACCCCATCACGCTCGTACTCGTCCTGCTGGGCGCGCTGTTCGTCGGTGGGTCCTCGGCGATGCTGGGCTACCTCTCGCTGGGCGCCGTCGTCGAGCAGCTGGGCCAGCTCGTGCCCGGCGGCCGCTCCCCGCCGGGGGGCGAGGAGCGCAACTGAACCGGCGAGAGGGTCCGTTCTCCGCGCGCCAGCTACTCCCGGATTCCCGCCTCGCGAGCGGCCGCGCCGGCCAGCTCGATGGCGGTCTCGAGGTCCGGACCGAGCGGCGAGCCCACCACGAGCGAGTCGGCGTGCTCGAGAACGCCGGCCATCCGCTCGGCCACCGTCTCGGGCGTGCCGGCCATGCAGAACGCGTCGACCATCGCGGGCGTCACCTCGTCGAAGGCGGCGGAGAAGTCGCCGGCCGAAAGGTGCTCGCCGATGCGCTCGGCGCGGTCACCGTCGAGACCGTGCCGGTCGAGCACCGGCGGCGCGGCGCCGGCGGCGATGAACGCGACCGGCTGGACGGCCAGTTCACGGGCGGCGTCGGCGTCCTCGGCGACGGAGATGCTGGCGTACGCCGCGAGGTCCACGTCGCCCCGCTCGTCGGGCCGGTCCTCACGGCCGTCGGCCGTTGCGGGGCGGTCCCCGGCACCCTCGTCGACGCGGTCGCGGGCCCACGCGAGGTCGTCCGGGTGCGAGCCGTTGAACAGCAGGCCGTCGGCGTGCTTGCCGGCCATCCGGCACATGTGCGGGCCCTCGCCGCCCACGTAGACCGGGATGTCGCCCCCCTGCGGGGGCTCGAACTTCAGGCCCGCGCCGCTGGCCTCGAAGGTGCCGTCGTGGTCGACGGTCTCGCCGCTCCAGAGGTCGCGGGCGACGGAGAACGCCTCCAGCACCGAGCGGAGGCCCCGCTCCTCGTCGAGCCCGAGCGAGCGCAGCGCGGAGGGGTCGCCCGGACCGACGCCGTACACCGCGCGGCCGCCGCTGGCCTCGTCGAGGCTCGCGACGCGCGCAGCGAGGGTGACGGGGTGGGTCTCGTACGGGTTGATGATGCCCGGACCGACCCGGATGTCGGTCGCGCGGGCGAGGCGGTCGCAGGCGACGAACGGGTCGCGGTTGAAGAAGTGCGAGGAGACGAAGGCGGTGTCGAACCCGGCGTCCGCCGCGCGGACGCCGAGGTCGGCGATGCGGTCGACCGGATGTTCCGGCGTGAGTTCGATTCCGAGCATGGTTTTCGATGGGTTGGCGGTGTTTTCGATATCTCCGATAGATTCGTGCCGTGGTTCGGGTGTTTTCGAGTAATATCGTCAGGCGTCCGTGTCGTGCGAGTCGCCGCCGAAGGTCCACGCGCGGAGCGCCTGGCGGACCACGTCGTCGTCCGCCGAGCGGAACAGGTTCTCCGAGCCGGCGTGGTCGCCGAACTCGAAGTCCCGGACCACCGCGACCGGCGTCCCGCCCGCGCCCTCGCCGGTCACGAGGTTGGCGGCCGCCGCGAGTTCGTCGACGACGGACTGCACCGTCGCCTCGAGTTCCCGGCCGTCACGGTCGTGCTCGCCACGCCAGTCCCGCGAGGCGGGCAGGCCGGCCCACCCCACCGCGACCCCGCGCTGGCCGTAGCGGAACGGCCGCCCCGACGTGTCCGTGACGACGACGCGGTCGGCCGGGAGCGACTCCCGGAGCGCCGCGGCGCTCGCGCTGGGCGCCTCCGGCAGCAACAGCAGGTCCGCGTTCGGCACGTTCGAGCGGTCGATACCGGCGTTCACGGTGATGTGGCCGAACTGCGTGACCGCGAGGATGAACGGCGCTTCGAGGAGCAGTTCCTCGCTCTCCGCGAGGACGGCCTCCGCGAAGCGCGGGTCCTTCTCCTCGCCCTGGATGTCGCCGAGGCGCTCGGCGATGCGCCGGGCCCGGTCGCTCGGCGGGAACTCGTCGAGCGACGCGGTGCGGCCCTCGGCCTTCGAGACGACCGTGCTGGCGACACAGACCACGTCCTCGGGCCGGAGGTCGACCTGCTCGTCGACGAGCGCGGCGAGGTCGTCGCCCTCGCGTATCTCCGGCAGTCCCTCGACCGCGAACACCTCCATGTGTGGTCGTATTCGGTGGCGGGCACACATAAGGGGCGTCGATACCGGCGAATCGGCGAGGGTAGGCGTGCGTTGGAGTCGATACCGTGGGCGACAACGCGGACACCTACGAAGCCCTCGCGCTCTCGACCGGTTACGGCTCGCTGCGCTCCTCGGCCTCACTTCGTTCGGCCTGCGGTGCTTACTTCGCCTCACCGGGCCGAGAGCGCTCGCCCTTCGAGTCCGCCAGGGACGTTGAACGTGGCACGGACGCTGTGGCCCTGCCCTTCCCCGCGTCGCGCGGGTTCGCAGGCGAGCTGCTCACCACGCGCTCCCGGCCGAGTGGCTGCTGGTCGGCCGGCTGGTTCCGGGACCAGGAAGCGCGCGGGCGCCTCAGCGGGCGAGACGCCCCGAGCGGAGCGAGGGGGTCGAGCCCACCCCGGCGCCCGCGCGGGGGGTGTGGGGACACTAGCACTCCAATGGAACCACCAAGCGCACCGCTCGACCGGACTAGCAATAGGGCGGGACCGAAAGGGGCCGCTCGCTGAGCGGCCCCCCGACGACGTAAGCACCGCAACGAGCGAGCAACGCGAGCGACGTGAGGAGCGCAGCGAGGCGCGGGGCCCTCAGCGAGCGGGGGCTTTCGAGACAGGCCCGCTGTTTGCGGACCACACGGAACTAACCCCACCTAGCTCCCGACACGTTCATACCGACCCCAGCGCACAGCCAGAAGTAGACTCACCAGTGGCGCGCTTCGCGTACCCGTGTCCGGACTGTCGGACCACGAGCAATCTCCACGACGCCGACTGCGAGCACGACGGCATCACCCGTGCGGCCGTCGAGCGTGCGTACGTGGACATCCTGTCGGTCCTCTCGCGGCGACCGGTCGGGCGCGAGTCGCTCCCCGACGCGATACCGGGCGAGTGGGACGGGCTCCACGCCGACGCGCTCGACCGCCTCGTCGCCGAGCGCCGCGTCACGGACGACGACGGACCGTTACGGCTGCTCACCGCCGCGGAGTACACCGACCTCGTCCGGGAGCCGACCCACGAGCCGCTGAAGACCATCTACGAGCACGGCAGCGTCCCGGGCGCACACGACCACAGCGTCTTCGCGCTCGTCGCGTACTACGAGATGGTCGGCCTCTCGTGGCCCGAGACCCGTGAACAGGTCATCGCGTGGCTCCGCGAATCGGGGTCCTGGGCCCGTGGCGGCTGGGAGGAGGGCTCCCCGGAGGAGGTCGTCGACGACAAACGACACGTCTACGAGCGCGGGTACGGCTGGAAGCAGGCGGCCGAGGAAGCGAAGGCCGTCATCGACAGGCGTGGATGACGGTGGAGCGAACCGTCAGCGACCGTCGGGGATGACGGTGGAGCGAACCGTCAGCGACCGTCGGGGATGACGACTACTCGGCACTGGCACCGGGGTCGTCGCGGCGCCCACGCAGGATGAGCGAGGTGCCGAGTGCTGCCATCGCGAGCGTGAACAGCGTGAGACCGCCGAGCGCGATGAGTGCGGGGGTTCCGGCGTCGCCCGCCAGTCCCCGGCGAATGGCACGGGCGGCGACGTACGCGAACAGCAGGCCCGACCCCGCCAACAACCCGCCGACTGCCGTCCGGCCGTCCATACCTCGCCTTCGGGAGCGTCCCACTTACCCGACCCGGTCGAGACGGAGCAGCCGGGTCCGGAACAGAGCGACGTATCCGTAACTCCATACGAAATGGAGGGGTCCAGCTACGAGCGAGTACCCGGAAGCCGGACGAGCGAAGCCGACTCCACTTCCACCCCGCCCAGCGAACCCTTATCGGTGAGGACGCGGTACGGCGGGGTAATGGCGGCCACGGACGCCGAGGGCGGACCCGACTACCTCGACCGGCCACTGCTGACGCCGGGCTTCCTAGAGGACCGCAGCTACCAGACCCAGCTGGCCGATGCCTCATGCGACGGCCACACGCTGGTCTGCCTGCCCACCGGCCTCGGGAAGACGACGGTCTCGCTGCTCGTCACGGCACACCGGCTCGCGGAGTACGGCGGCAAGGCGCTGATGCTCGCGCCGACGAAACCGCTCGTCGAGCAACACGCCGCGTTCTACCGCGAAGCGCTGGAGATTCCCGACGACGAAATCGTCGTGTTCACGGGCGAGGTCAGCCCGGGCGACCGCGCCGCGGTCTGGCAGGACGCCCGCGTCGTGATGGCCACGCCGCAGGTCATCGAGAACGACCTCGTCGGGAACCGCATCGACCTCTCGTCGGTGGTCCACTGCACCTTCGACGAGTGCCACCGCGCCACCGGCGACTACGCCTACAACTACATCGCCGAGCGCTACCACGCCGACGCCGACAGGCCGCTCGTCACCGGCATGTCGGCCTCCCCGGGCGGCGACGAGGAGGAGATCCTCGTCGTCTGCCGGAACCTCGGCATCGACGACGTGGAGGTGATGACCGAGGCCGACGCCGACGTGGCCGAGCACACCTACGAGACGCAGGTCGACTGGACCCATCTGGACCTGCCCGACGAGGTGCTGGCGATACGGGACGCCCTGAACGACGTCATCGCCGAACGGCTGGAGCAACTGAAGCAACTCGGCGTGACGAACTCGACGGACCCCTCGATGTCCCAGAAGCAGCTGAACGCCATCCGCGCGAAGCTGCAGGAGCTCATCAACAACGGCCAGTCGGAGGGGTACGAGGGAATGAGCGCGCACGCCGAGATAATGAAGCTCCGGCGGGCGGTCGAACTGGTCGAGACCCAGTCCGTCGAGAGCCTGCGGCGCTACTTCGAGCGCCAGCGCAACGCAGCACAGTCCTCCGGCGCGTCGAAGGCGGCCCAGCGCTTCGTCTCCGAACCGCGCGTGAAAGAGGCGATGCGGAAGGCCGAGGCGTTCGACGACCTCCACCCGAAGTTCCGGAAGACCCGGCTCCTGCTCGCCGAGACGCTCGGCATCCAGGACGGCGAGCGCGTCATCGTGTTCACCGAGTCCCGCGACACCGCCGAGTCGCTCACGGAGTTCCTGAGCGAGAGCTTCGACGTGCGCCGGTTCGTCGGGCAGGGCGACAAGGAGGGCTCCGACGGGATGACCCAGACCGAGCAGAAGGACACCCTCGACGCCTTCCGGAACGGCGAGTTCGAGGTGCTCGTCTCGACCAGCGTCGCCGAGGAGGGGCTGGACGTGCCCGACGTGGACCTGGTGCTGTTCTACGAGCCCGTCCCGAAGGGCGTGCGCTCCATCCAGCGCAAGGGCCGGACCGGCCGCGCACAGGAGGGGCGGGTCGTCGTCCTCATCGCCAACGACACGCGCGACGAGGCGTTCTACTGGATATCGAAGAACGAGGAGCAGAAGATGGAAGCGGAGCTCCGGAAGCTGAAGGGCGCCGAGCAGGACATCGAGGCGGAACTGGACGACTCACAGCAGTCGCTGGACTCCTTCGACGGAGACGCCGGCGACGCGGACGCGGGGGGCGAGGAAGACACGAGCGGCGACGGCGACGCACCCGAAACGGGGGCGTCCGGCACGGCCGATGCCGGGGCAGCCACGGACACTGCGAGCGACGAGCGGAGCGGCGGGTCGGACGGCGGACAGCCGGGGCTCGGTGACTTCGCGGGCGAGAGCGACTCCGACGGGGCCGACAGCGATGGAGCGACCGACGACGGGCCGGACAGCGAGGAGCATGGCACCGACCCGGCGGACGAGGGCCTCGTCGCCACGGCCGGCGGCGACCCCGACACCGAGGACATCGAGATCGTCGCGGACCAGCGCGAACTCGACTCGCACATCGCGCGGGACCTCTCGACGCGCGAGGGCGTGACCACGCGGCTGGAGACGCTCGCGGTGGGGGACTACGTCCTCTCGGACCGCGTCGCGGTCGAGCGCAAGTCCGTCGACGACTTCCTCGATACGCTGCTGGGCAACGACCGCTCGATGTTCGACCAGGTCGGCGACGCCGCCCGCCACTACGCCCGACCCATCGTCATCCTGGAGGGCGAGCGCCTCTACGAGAAGCGCAACGTCCACCCGAACGCCATCCGGGGCGCCCTGTCGTCGCTCGCGGTCGACTTCGGCGCGAGCGTCCTCCAGACCCGCGACACCGACGAGACCGCCGACCTGCTGGAGGTCATCGCCCGGCGCGAACAGGACCGTGACGACCGGGAGGTCCGCGTCCACGGGGAGAAGTCCTCGAAGACGCTGGCCGAACAGCAGGAGTACGTCGTCTCCTCGGTCGCGGAGGTCGGCCCCGTCACCGCGCGGGCGCTGCTGGACCACTTCGGCAGCGTCGAGGCGGTGATGACCGCTGACGCCGACGCGCTCAAGGGAGTCGACGGAGTCGGCGACGTGACCGCGACGCAGATCCGCGAGGTCGTGAACGGGGAGTACGACCCCTCCTGAGACGGTCGGCTGGACGGCCCGCCGGTTCCACCGACAGGAAGCGCGCGGGCGCCTCCGCTGACAAGACCGCGAGCGGAGCGAGCGTGTCGAGTCACGCACGGCGCACGCGCGGGGAGGTGAGGGGACACTGCGACTCGCTGGAACCGCCGCACGCGCCGCTCGACTCGTAACACGACCCCCGGCAGAATCGAAGGTGAGCCGAGCGCAGCGAGGCGAAGGCGACCGACGCAAGCACCGCAGCGACCGGAGCGCAGCGAGGCCCCCGCGTCGAGAGCGCGAGGACTTCGTAGACGTTCTTGTCGGCGTCGTGGCTGTGAGAGAGCACGAGGGCACCGGCGCTTGAATTATATTTTATACCATATAACCCACAAATTTACTAAATAAGAAAATTGAAATCGGCATAAATCACCCAGGGGCAGATTCTATCTATTATTCCGCATCCCGAACCGCTTCCAGCGCCTCCGCGGCCTCCCGTGTCGCGGCGAGGAACTCCCGCTTGCGCCCGGGGTCCTCCTCAGTGGCCGCCTGCTCGGCCAGCCGGTTCAC
This sequence comes from Haloglomus salinum, assembly GCF_024298825.1. NCBI lineage: Archaea > Methanobacteriati > Methanobacteriota > Halobacteria > Halobacteriales > Natronomonadaceae > Haloglomus > Haloglomus salinum. Next base: position 1,530,910 of record NZ_CP101153.1, on the reverse strand, counting down.
CGTCCGGGTGAGATGCTGGCGGGCAGGCATCAGGCCGGACGCGTCGCCGCCGGTTCCAGCCTGCCCGCCGGACGAGGGCATCTGTGCCGGTGGACTGGCGCGCTGCTGGTCGGACTGGGGCTGCTGGGGGGGCGAGGGCTGTGACTCCCCCGTGTCCGTGGGTGGTTGCGTTCCGGTGTCGGGAATCTCGGCCGGTTCGGGTTCGGCATCGTCTCCCGCAGCGCCGTCCTCGGCTCCGGCGTCCGGCGTCTCCACCTCGACGGAGTGGCCGTCGGTAGCGGGTTCGGCTTCCCCGATGTCCGCCTCCTCACCCCCTTCGTCGGCCAGCGGGTTCTCCGCGGCGGCCTGCCCGGCGGTCGCCTGCTGGCTCTCGCCGGTCGCGACCTCGCGCTGGCAGGACGGGCAGAACTGCCGTCCCTCGTGGCGGAAGATGGGGTCGCCACACTCCGGACAGTGGATGTCGGTCATCGTCGCGCCCTTCAGGAGGAGTTCGCTCAGCCGCTCGGTCCGCTCGCGGTCCTCCTCTTCCTTGCCGTACTTCTCCTCGAGTTTCTTCCGCTCGGCCTCGCGGTCGAAGTCGCTCATACCCGTGAGTTGCTCGCTAGCGAGCAAAAGGGCTGTTGGGTGACGAGGGGGTTGCCGCGGACGCGTCACCAGCCGAGTACGGCGACCGGAACAGCGGGTGACCGCGACGTACCGAACTACCCCTCGACGACGTTGTACGAGAGGTTCAGTTCCGTCCCGTTCCCACCGTACTCAGTGATGAACCGTGACTGTCCGTCTGCTCTGCGGTACCCCGAGGCGACGGTCTCGCCGTCGAGGAACCACTTCGTCCCGGGGAGCGAATCACCGAAGCGGACGAATTCGTCGTCCTGATTCGCACCCTTGTCGCGCTCGTAGAGAGTGGCCGAGACATCGATGTACGCATCATCGTCGTCGATACTCGCCGGGTCGGGGAAGACGAACTCCACCGGATGGAACCTGGTATCGAACACGACACCCTCGCCTTCGGCGATCTCGCGGTGGTCGGCAGGCTGGGCCGACCACAGCAGGTCCTGGCCCCGCGTGGTCTCCACCTCGTTGGTGCCGTCGCTGGCGGCGACCGTTATCTCACCGTATATCTCCTCGGTGTTCGGCCCGTCGAAGGCGGCGTCCGATGCGGCGTTGATGTAGAGGTAGAGCCGCTCGACGCGGTAGCGTAGCTCCGGGATGGGTGTGACCAGTTCGACCGCAATCGGCTCCGGCTGGACGGCGATGACCTCGAACTCCGGGGCCGATTCGGGCGTGGCCGTCGCCGTGGAGGATTCAGTGGCCGTCATCGTCGGTGTGGGGGGCTCGGTTGGTGTAGCCGTCACCGTCCGGGTCCGGGTTGCGGTCCGCTCCGCCGTCCGTGGCTCGGGGGTCGACCCACCGATGCCGACGTCAACGTCGAATGTACAGCCCGCGAGTGCGGCGAGAGAGGCCCCAGCACCGGCCAGGAACGCTCGCCTCCGACGCGGCGCCCGAGGCCCGGAGGCATCACCGCCGTCGCCGGAGGACATCTGCTCGGTAGTCATGACTATTATCAGCGACTGGACGTATTGAACGTTTCCCTGAACGGGGTTCACGGAGGTTTCAGGCGTTCACGCCGTGAACACCGGGTCACCGCTCGGCGGCCCCGAACTCCGTGCGAGCGGGGCTCTCATGCAGCCCAGCAGAAATCCGCGAGTTCTGCGGACGGCGGAGCCGCCAGCCGGTACCCGAGCCGTCGAAACGCTCGTCTACAGTGCGTGCTCGGTGTCGTACGACCCCAGCACCTTCACCCAGCCCTTCCCGCAGATATCCTCCAGTTCGTCGAGGGCGGCCTGGGCGCGGTCCTCGTAGAGGCCGGCGTTGAAGTCGATGTGGAAGACGTAGTCGCCGAGGCGCTGGCCCGAGGGCCGGGACTCGATGCGCGAGAGGTTGATGTCACGGTCGGCGAAGCACTCCAGCAGCTCCAGCAGCAGCCCGGGGTAGTCGTTCCCGGGGTAGACGACGATGCTGGTCTTGCCGCCGGCATCGCTCCGCTCGGACTGGGGCGCGATGACGACGAACCGAGTGGTGTTGGAGTCCTGGTCCTGGATGTCCTCGGCCAGCACGCGCAGGACATCGCCGCCGTTGTCCGGGTGGCCGATTGCCGCCACGCTGGCGTCCTCACGAGCGCGCTCGACACCCTGCGAGGTGGAGGCGACGGCCTCCAGGGTCGCGTTCGGGTACTCCCGGTCGAGGTACTCGCGACACTGGGCCAGCGCCTGCGCGTGGCTGGCGACGACCTCGAACTCGCCGGTCTGGGCGAGCAGCGCATGCCGGATCGGGGTGACTATCTCCCGGACGACAGCGACGTTCCGGTCGGCCAGCGCGTCCATCGACTCCGAGACGGAGCCCTCGATGCTGTTCTCGACGGGGATGACGCCACGCTGGAACTCCCCGCCCGCGACGCCCTCGACGATACCCGTCACGGATTCGGCGAACTCGATCTCCTCGTCGGTCGCGATGGCTCGCGTCGCGCGGTGCGAGTACGTCCCGGCGGGGCCCAGCGTCAGCGCTCTCATCGAACGGCGATACAGGGGACGCCGGCAAAAGCGCGTCGGGTGCCCGGGACCCCGGTCAGTCGTCGACGGATGGGTCGGACTCGAGCTCGGGGTCCTCGAGGTCGACCTCGTGGCCGTTCGTACTCGCGCCGTCGCCCGGCAACCCGGCCGCGAGGTTCTCGATGTCGTCCAGTCCGAGCATCTCGCGCTCGTCGGCGTCGAACTCCCGACCCTCGAGCGACGAGCCGACGTCGATGACGCCCGCGTCGCTCCCGGAGAGGTGCTTGCCGTACCGACCGACCAGCGAGGTCAGTTCCTGCGGAAGGACGAACGTGGTCGACTCGCCCGCGCCGATGCCCTGGAGGGTCTCCATCCCCTTCTCGATGATCGCGCGCTCGCCCATCGAGTCGGCCGCGCGGGCCCGGAGGACGGTCGCGACGGCGTCACCCTGGGCCTCGAGCACCTGGGACTGCTTCGACCCCTCGGCACGGATGATGTTGGCCTGCTTCTCGCCCTCCGCGCGCTCGACGGAGGAACGGCGTTCCCCCTGCGCTTCGAGAATCATCGCCCGGCGACGGCGCTCGGCGGCGGTCTGCTGCTCCATCGCATCCTGGACCACCTGCGAGGGCTTGACCTCGCGGACCTCGACGGCCTCGACCCGGACGCCCCACTCGTCGGTCGGGCCGGCGAGTTCGTCCTGGATGCGCTCGTTGATGCGCTCGCGCTGGCTCAGCGTCTCGTCCAGTTCCATGTCGCCGATGACCGCCCGGAGGGTGGTCTGTGCGAGGTTGAGCGTGGCGTTCCGGTAGTCGTCGACCTCGAGGAACGCGCGCTCGGCGTTCATCACGCGGATGTAGACCACCGCGTCCGCCCGCACGGGGGAGTTGTCACGGGTGATGGCCTCCTGGCTCGGCACGTCCAGCGCCTCCGTCCGCATGTCGAACTGGTACGTGTCGGAGACGAACGGGATAACGAAGTGGATACCGGGGTCGAGCAGGCGCTCGAACGCGCCGAACACCGTCAGCGCGCGCTTCTCGTAGGCCTGCACGATCTGGACCGACGAGGAGACGCCCGCGATGACGATCCACAGCGCGACGAGCCCGATGACGAGCCCGGGCGTGATGTTCAGCTGGCCGACCGCCAGCCCGAGGATGACGGCGGCGAGGACGACGAAGTAGACGAGCCGCCCGGCGCCCGGCCCCTCGTCGAGCGTCGCCGCGCCGTCCCCGGGGTCCGGCATCTCGTTGCCGTCCGAGCCCTCGGCTGTGAGTTTGCCGAGTTCGTAGAAGATACCGCCGGAGCCCGAGTTGGAGGACGAGGACCGCGAGCGGGACATACACGCTCGTTGGTCCCGTCGGGCAATAAAACCGCACCCCGAGCCGAGGGGTGCGGAACGACCACCTCACAGCGCCCGGTCGACCCGCTCGGCCGTATTCGGCCCGATCCCCTCGACGCTCGCGAGTTCCTCGCGCGAGGCGGCGCGCACCCCCTCGACGCTGCCGAACCGCCGGAGCAGGCGCTTGCGGAGTTCTGGGCCCACACCGGCCACGTCGTCCAGCGGCGTCGACACCTCGTCCCGGACCTGCTGGTGGTACGCGACGGCGAAGCGGTGGGCCTCGTCGCGGACACGCTGGAGGACGTGGAGGTGCGCGGCGTCGTCCGGCCAGCGCTGGACGCCGTCGGGCGTGACGACGAGTTCCTCCGCCTTCGCGAGCGCGACGACGGGCACGTCCCAGCCCGTCTCGGCGAGCGCGTCCTGCGCGGCGCCGAGTTGTCCCTCGCCGCCGTCGATGAGCAGCAGGTCCGGGTTCGGTCGGTCGTCGCGGCCCTCGACCGCGCGCTCGGCGCGCCACACGACGAGCCGGCGCATGTTGGCGTAGTCGTCGTTCTCGTCGGAGAGGCGCTTGCGCCGGTAGCCGCTCTTGTCGGCCTCGCCGTCGACGAACGTGATGTCGGAGCCGACGACCGCCTTTCCCTGCGCGTGGCTCACGTCGAACCCCTCGATACGGCGGGGGCGGCGGTCGAGCGAGAGCGCATCCCGCAGCGCGGCGAGTTCGTCGCGACCACCGTCGCGCGTACGGGCGTTCTTCAGCGCGAGGTCCACGAGCGTGGCCTCGCGGCCCGCGCCCGGAACACGGACCGCGACGCCCTCCGCTTCGAGCCACGCCGTCACGTCGCCGTCGTCGGGACGCTCCGAGAGCAACAGTGCGTCGGGCAATTCGCGCTCGGCGTAGTACTGGGTGAGGAAGGCAGAGAGGACGGCCGCGACGCGGTCCTCGCCCTCCGGCGCCGCGAGGGAGTGGCGCTCCCGGTCGACGAGTTTGCCGTCGGCGCTGTGGAGCCGTGCGACCGTCGCGTCGCCGCCGGAGATGGCCACGCCCAGCACGTCGACGGCGCGCTCCTCGCGTTCGCCGGCGTGGACGGCCTCGCCACCGCCGCCGTGGAACGCCTCGACCGCGTCGAGGCGGTCCCGGAGGTTCGCCGCGCGCTCGAACTCCTGTTCGTTCGCGGCGGTCTCCATCGCGTCCCGGAGCGGGTCGGCGAGGACACCCGTCTCACCCTCGAAGAACCGCCGGACAGAAGCGGTGTCGGCCTCGTAGCCGGGCTCATCGATCTCCCCCGTGCAGGGGGCCGTGCAGAGACCCAGCTCGTAATCGAGGCAGGGCCGGTCGCGGCCCTCGAACTTGTGGTCCGAACAGCCACGCAGGCCGTACGTCTCGCGGAGCGCCTTCACGACCGTCTCGACACGCTTCATCTGTGTGTACGGCCCGTAGACGGTCGCGTCGGGGTCCGGGTCCCGTGTCACCTCGATGCGGGGGAACCGATGGCCCGTGAGCTGGACGAGCGGGTAGGACTTGTCGTCCTTCAGCCGGACGTTGTAGCGCGGCTGGTGGCGTTTGATGAGGTTCGCTTCCAGCAGGAGCGCCTGCGTCTCCGTGTCCGTGACTGCGGTGTCCACGCGCGCGGCGCGCTCGACCATCCGCCGGATGCGCTCGCCGCGCGGGTCCGCGTACGACCGGACCCGGCTCCGCAGGTCGACCGCCTTCCCGACGTAGAGGACGGTCCCGTCAGCATCCTCGAACTGGTAGACGCCGGGACTCGCCGGGAGGTCCCCGGCGCGTTCCCTGACCGCGGCCGCGTCCATGCTGGACGCAACTGGGACCCGGACGGACATGTGGGTGTCGGCTGCAGGTGCTGGGCGAAATCGACGCAACGACCCGCGACGGCGAAAAACCACGCGACTGCGCCCCTCCGTGCGGGGGTTTAACTACCTGCACGCCCACCGCCCGATATGGACGTGCGGGACGCCGTCGAAGCCGACGCCGACCGGCTCGCCGAGTTGACCGGCCAGCCGTCGGACGTGATGCGCAACCTGGTCCACGACCGGACGGTTCGGGTGGCCACCGAGCCACCGGACGAGGACGGCGAGGACCTGGACCTCGAGGGGGAAGCGAGTCGGGTCGTCGGCTTCGTGAGCTACGACGCCCAGAACGGGGCCGTACACATCACCCAGTTCGAGGGGACGCTCGAGGCCTGCGAGCGCCTGCTCGACGAACCGCTCCGGTTCGCCCGCGGCGAGGGGATGCCGGTCGAACTGCTCGTCGCGGAGAACGAGGACGAGAAGCGCGACATCGCCGAGGCCGCCAGCTTCCACCACGAGGGACGCGGCCCGACGTTCGACGGGATGCCGACGGTGCGCTACCGACACGAGCCGACGCGCGTCGAGCAATAGAGCTTTTTTGACGGCTCGGGTGCCCTTGTGCGCCGGCGAAGCCGGCGCTCTGCGGGCACCGCTCGCCGCAAAAAACGTTCAGAAAAATCCCGGAGTCTCACTCGGACCTGCCGGCGTTGTCGGCAGGACACTCGTCCGGCACCGGTGAACCGCTCGCTTCGCTCGCGGATGCAGTGTTTATACACACCCACATATCATCTGTTATCCACCCTGAACCCATAAGTTTACGATATTTTATCATATATAGAAAATTGGCAAAATAAGCTAAAATCAACACACATACATTAGTCATTTTCCCTCGGCACTCCGGACCGGTGACAGTTCTGAGCGTCCGTGCTGAATACAGGGCGCACATCGCGCACAGAATCATCCTCGGGATCGATTACATTTGATAAGTCAGTACAGGACCTATATGCAGAATTTTCGACGGAATCGAGTAATAACGCTTTTGTTCAGCTACAGAAGTATTTGAGGACATCCGCTCACCGTCGTAGCCGTAGCACCGTGCTACGGGCGGCCGGTTGTCACCCGTCACGTGACGTTTGAACCATGACGACGGAAATTGCCACCAGACTCAATGCACAGTTCGATACGTACGGTGTGATCCAGCAGATTCACGACGTGCCGCCACACGCGGTGTACGAGGTGACTGTCGATGGACGGCGGGCAATCTACAAGGAAAATACCGGACAAACTGGACGTGCCGCAATGGAAGGGCAGGTCACGAAATTCATCGGCAAAAATACCAGCGTTCCGGTGCCTGAGGTTCTCTACGTCGGAGAAAGCTATTATGTTGCCGAGTGGCACGACGATGCGCCCGTACCGGACGATAGGCAGACTGCAGATGAAAAATGGGCATTCGCCGCCGGAACAGGATTGGCACGACTCCATGACGAGACAGCTCCGTTAGTCGATAGTTACGGCGCGTTTCAACCGACTGCTGATGGACTCTCGGTCGATGGACACGAGCAATGGCACGAGGCAGCCATCGACTACGTCCGCGGGCGGCGGCCAGTGCTCGACCGGTTCGGACACGCCGACGTGGCCGATCTCGTCATCGAGTATCTGGAGGCACATCCCGACGCGTTCGCTGGGGCCGGTGAAGCAGTCTGCTGTCACGGCTGGGCGACGCCCGAGCATGTTTCTGTGATTGATGGAGAAATCGCCTGTCTTCTGGATTTCGAGCACGCGATTGCCGCGCCGAGCGAATATGATTACTGGCGGACTGTGGGACCTGCGTTCGGACCTGACAACGACGATGCCCGAAACGCGTTCCGCGAAGGCTTCGAATCTGTCCGGCCGCTACCGGACGAATTCGACCGACGTGCTCCACTCTATGGCCTCTTGAATTTCATCTACTTCTTCGAGTCGCTGTATGTTCAGAATCAGCATGACTCGGCCAAAACGACAGAGAAAGCAGGGCGGTTCGAGAAGACAATCCACAACATCCTCAACGACCTCAGGACGTAGCATCACGCCTAAACGAGAAAAATGGCGCATATTCTCTGACAATAGTAATCGAAACCAACGGGGTTGCTCTGCTGAACCCACCCTCTCTATGCAGCACACGGGGTCTGTCAACCGCTGAGGATTCCGACGGTGCCAGAGTTCAGCAAATGCTCGGCACAGATGACAGCAGGTGTCCTGCATCCGCGCGAGCGCGGTTCACTCGCCCGAGGCGAGTGTCCTGCCGACCGTCAGGCCAGCAGGTCCGAGTCGAGGGCGAGCATTTTTTCTGAACGTTTTTTGCGGCGAGTGGTACCCGCAGACCGGCGGCAGCGCCGTCCTCAGAACCGCGGAGCGGTTCTGATGGGCTGCGCGAGAGCTTCGCTCTCGCGAACGCCGGTCAAGCGGTACCCGAGCCGGCAAAAAAGCTCAGTTGAAGTCGTAGATGGTCATCGGGTCCGGCTTGTCCAGCCGGTGGAGGTCGACGATGGGGGCGTACGCCGTGTCGGGGTCGATGTTGACGGACTGCTGGAAGTCCGTCTGCGCCTGCCAGCAACCCGTGTTGACCGCGAGGACGTTGCGGTACTTGCCGTAGCCGAACTTGTGGACGTGGCCAGTGTGGAAGATGTCGGGCACCTCGTCCATCACGAGGTAGTCCTTCTCCTCGGGGGCGAGGCGGGTGTGGCCGCCGAACTGGGGCGCGACGTGGCGCTTCTTCAGCAGCTGGTACATCGGCTTGTGGGGCTCGTCGTAGGAGGCCTTCTCCTCGGGGAGTTCGGCGATGACCTCGTCCAGCGAGACGCCGTGGTACATCAGGATGTTGACCCCCTCGATGGTCACGGTGGCGGGGTTCCCGACGATGCGAGGGTCGTGGACGTCCATGATGTCCCGCAGTTCGTCGTCGAAACCCGGCTGGGGCTCGGCGAGACGGACGGCGTCGTGGTTGCCCGGAATCATGATGATCTCCATATCGCCGGGCACCTCCTTCAGGTACTCCGCGAACGCCTCGTACTGGTCGTAGATATCCACGATGTCGAGTTCCTCGTCCTGGTCCGGGTAGACGCCGACGCCCTCGACCATGTCGCCGGCGATGCAGAGGTACTCGACCTCGTGGGCCTCCTCGGTGTGGAGCCAGTCGGCGAACCGGGACCACGCGTCGGCAAGGAACTCCTGGCTGCCGACGTGGACGTCGGAGATGAGCGCCGCGCGGACGGGTCGGTCGGCAGTATTGGGGCGGTAGGTCCGGGGGATGTCTGGGAAGTGGAGGTCGTCGACGAAGAGGATGGAGCCGTCGCCGCTCACGGAGCCCTCGACGGCGATGACCTCGTCGAGGAGGAGTTCGTTGACGTGGTCGGCTATCTCCTTGTCCTTCATCACGAGGCAGGGGAACGTCCCGCGGGGGTCCTCCAGGTCTATCATCCAGTGGCCGCTCTTCGTGGAGTTGACCTCCGCGACCATCCCGACGAGGCCGGCCTCACCGCCCCCGCTGCCACCGCTCCCGAGCGTGTCCGTCGAGCGGTGGTTGACCCGCCCCTTCAGGTGGCGCGACAGCCGCTCGTAGCGGTCGCGGAAGACCGCGACGAAGTCCTCGTACCGGCCGGTCCCGGTCGAACGACCGGTGATGTCGCCACTGATTTCGATGGAGCGCAAGGAAGGGTCGGGACCACCAGCTCTAGACCCCTCCGCTTCGACTGGAGTATCGGCTGTTTTCTCCTCTTCAGGCGTCGAATAGGAGGTGCTACCAGTATCAGTTCCAGTGGAAACGGAGGGGTTGGGGTGGAGGGTATCGTCGGTCGGGCCCCCCCCACTGGAGGAGTCGTCGGGCGGGTCCCCTCCACTGGAAAGGTCGGCCGTCGGCTCCTCCTCGGGAGCGTTCGCTGGCGTGGCGGCTGCAGCGCCGCCATCGCTGGCCGTGACCCCGCGGTCGCCCGCCGCAGGCTCCTCGGTCGTGTCCGGTCGGTCGGCCGTCCCGGTCCCCCCGCCGGCGGGAGTGTCGTCGGCCGTCGCCTCGATAGCGGGTCGGACATCGGCCGCGGTGAGCCGGGTGGTTCCAGAGGGGGCTCCGTCAGTGACGTGCGCGATAGCGGCCTTCGGGTCCGGCGCGTTGGCCAGCAGCGTGACCGCCTCGCGGTCAGCGTTGAACCCGTGGCTGGCGAGCGCGCGGGCGACGGCAACCGGCTCCTCGAGAGGCACAGCAACAGGTGGCCGGGAGAGGGCAAAAACGCTACGGGCCGTGGCAAGCGAAGCGGCCCCGAACAGAACGTTGAAACGCCACCGGGCGAAACCCCGGGTGATGAGTGACCCCGGTTCGGGCGACGGTGATGCGGCCGATACTCCCGATTCAGCGGGCGATGCGGCTGAACGCCGAACCTCGCCGGACCGCCGGTCCGACGCCGAGTACGGGCCGGCCGGTGGTCCGCCCGGCGACGACTCGCCCGGAACTGCACCGCGGACCACCGACGATTCAGGGCCGGAGACGCCGGTCGAGTGGGTCAAGTGGTTCTTCTACACCGACCACGGAGCCGTCGTCTATATCCGAGAGGTCGTCTCGAGCGTCGCGCTCGTGTTGCTGGTCGGGCTGTTGCTGTTCGCCGTCAGCGGCCTCTGGCCACCGATGGTCGCCGTCGAGTCGGGGTCGATGAACCCACACATGGAGCGTGGCGACCTCGTGTTCGTCATGGAGGAACACCGGCTCGCAGCGCCCGCGGCCTACGACGACACCGGGGTCGTGACCTATCGGACGGGACAGCGGACCGGCTACACGAAGTTCCAGCTGGCCGGGGATGTCATCGTCTACCAGCCGGACGGGAACGACCGGACGACACCGATCATCCACCGGGCCCGCTTCTGGGTCAACGAGAGCGAGAACTGGGTCGCCAACGGCAAGGCCCAGCCCGAACACCTCGGCGGCGCCGAGAGCTGTGGCCAGCTCTCACAGTGCCCCGCACCCCACGCCGGCTTCGTCACGAAGGGCGACGCGAACGGCCGGTACGACCAGGTTTCGGGCCTGTCAGAGCCGGTGAAACCGGCGTGGGTGGTCGGGACCGCCGAGTTCCGCATCCCCTGGCTCGGTAACATCCGCCTCTGGGCCGGACAGACGACGCTCGAACAGGGGGCAGTGGGTGCTGCATCCCCGCTCGAACCGGAGGCCGGAGGCGCTGCATCCGCCGGAACCGGAGTGGAGGCGAACGGAACTCCCGGGGGAGCGAACGGAACTCCCAGGCAGTGTGGCTGGGCCTGAGGGAGAAGATATTCGGCCGACCGCCCGGAGTGCGTGAGCGTGGTCGACGACGACGACCCCGAGACGCTCCGAGAGCGGGTCCGCTGGTTCCTCTCGACCGACAGCAGTGCGGTGGTCTACATCCGGGAGGTCGCCTCGAGCGTCGCGCTCGTTCTTCTCGTCGGCCTGGTGCTGTTCGCGGTGAGTGGCCTCTGGCCGCCGATGGTCGCCGTCACCTCGGGCTCGATGGAGCCTCACCTGCAACGTGGCGACCTCGTGTTCGTCATGGAGGAACACCGCTTCCCGCCGGAGAGCGCCCACGCGGACACCGGGGTCGTTCCCGCCCACACGGGCGTCGGGACCGGATACCGGACCTTCGGTGCGCCCGGAGATGTCATCATCTACCGGCCGCAGGGGGATACCGCCGGGACCCCTGTCATCCACCGGGCCCACTTCTGGGTCAACGAGAGCGAGAACTGGGTCGCCAACGGCAAGGCCCAGCCCGAACACCTCGGCGGCGCCGAGAGCTGTGGCCAGCTCTCGCAGTGTCCCGCACCCCACGCCGGCTTCGTCACCAAGGGCGACAACACGGTCACCAACGGCCGATACGACCAGGTGATGGGGGTCTCACCCATCGTCCGACCCGAGTGGGTCATCGGAACCGCCGAGTTCCGCATCCCCTGGCTGGGCAACATCCGCCTCTGGGCGGACGACAGCCTCCTGGCCGCCCGGGCCACGAACCCGACCATCGGGACCGCGAGTACCCGGACAGGGGACGTGCCCGGAAGCAGCTCGACGACCGTCGGAGCGGACTCCGCCGACACGCCCAGGGAGGCTCCACGGCGGTGCGCCCGGAGCTAGGTCACCGGGAGAATCGCGGACAGCGCCGAGAGCAGAGGTCGGCCAGCTGTCGAATCAGTTGCCGAGCCAGCCAGAGGTCTATCAGTTGTCGAACCGCGTCTGGACGAGCGGCTGGGCGTCCTCGACCTCGCCGATGCGCGAGTCCGACAGGAGAACCGCTTCGGTCTCCTCGATGGGGACCGACAGGGAGATCTCCTTCGTCCGGCCGTATCGACCCTTCGAGACGACGACCGCGTTCACGATGCCCAGCATGTCGAGTTCGGAGATGAGATCCGTGACGCGGCGCTGGGTCAGCACGTCGGCGTCGATCTCCTGACAGAGGCGCTTGTAGATGTTGAACACCTCGCCGGTGTTGATGTTGTGGACGCCGTTCTTCTCCAGCAGGGTGGTGGCGTAGAGGACGAGTTTCGACTGGGTGGGGAGCGTGCGAACGACCTCGACCACGCGGTCGAGTTCGATCTTCTCCTGGGCCTGGCGGACGTGCTCCTCGTTGACCATCTCCGTGCGGTCGCGCTCGGCGAGTTCACCCGCCGTCCGGAGGAGATCGAGGGCGCGCCGCGCGTCACCGTGCTCCTGTGCGGCGAAGGCGGCACAGAGCGGGATGACATCCTCGGTGAGGGATTCGGGCTTGAACGCGACGTCCGCGCGCTGCTGGAGGATATCCCGGAGCTGGGTGGCGTCGTACGGTGGGAAGACGATTTCCTCCTCGCCGAGACTCGACTTGACGCGGGGGTCGAGGAAGTCGGTGAACTTCAGGTCGTTCGAGATGCCCATGATGGAGATGCGGGAGTTCTCCAGCTCGGAGTTCATCCGAGAGAGGTTGTAGAGCGTGTCGTCACCGGACTTCTCGACGAGTTTGTCGATCTCGTCCAGCATGATGACGACCACGCGCTCGTGGTAGTCGACGGCGTCGAAGAACGCCGAGTAGACGCGGTCGGTCGGCCATCCCGTCATCGGGACTGGTTCGAGCTCGTCGAGGTCCGCTTCGAGCTCCTCGATGCGGCTCTCGAGGGCCTCACGGGTCGCGAACTCCGTCTCCGCGAGGGCCTCCGAGGTGGGTTCGTCGGCGGTTCGGTCGGCCAGCTCGCGCAGGTCCGCGAGTTTCTCCTCGACGACCTGCTCGTTCTTCTCGATGAACTTGTTCGCGAGCTGTGCGAGGACGCGATACTGCGTGTCGGTCACCTCGCAGTTGATGTACTCGACTTCGCAGGGGACCTCGTACTTCTGACTCGTGGATTCGAGTTCCTCGCTGACGAACTTCGCGCTCGCGGTCTTTCCGGTGCCCGTCTTCCCGTAGATGAGGATGTTCGATGGCGTGTCCCCGCGGAGCGCGGTGACGAGGATGGTCGCCATGTTGTTGATTTGCTCCTCGCGGTGTGGGAGTCGGTGCGGTGTGTAGGAGGGACGGAGGACCTCCTTGTTCTCGAAGATGGGTTCGCCCGAGAGGAGGTCGTCGAACAGGCCGCGCGAGGCCTCGTCCGGGTCCTCGCTCTCGTCGTCGAGAACGATCTCGTCGAGGTCGAGGTCCACATCGCCGAGCGTGTCGTCACTGCCCTCCGTGCTCGCGTCGGCTGCGGCGCCGTCGGAGCTCGCGCCTGCACTCGAACCGGTGCCCCCGCGGACGGAGGCACCGTCGGGTGCGGAGAGGTCGTCGGGTGCGCCGACGGAGCCATCGAGGGAGTCCGGCGGGCCGTCGCTGGAGGACGCTTCGGCAGTGGTCGACCCGGAAGCGGTCGACTGCGAGGACGATTCGGAGGCTGCCGACGACTCCGAATCCGGTCGGTCGGTCACGACGGCGCTTCCCTTCTCGACTGCGCCCGTCTCGTCGGTGTGATCGGTAGTCGTGGCGTCGCTAGTGCTGTCGGTTGTCGCAGGGTCGGCGGCTTCGCCGTCGACCGCCCCTTCGGTCGAGGCGGCCTGTCCATCCTCCGTTTCCCGCGCTTCGGTCCGCTCCCGTGCCCGGTCCTTCGGGTCGTCGTGTCCGTCTGTATCGGTCATGCTGGTCTCTCTATCCCGCGCCGGCGTGTCGTGATGCCCCCAGTTTCAGGTGGAAGTTCACTGCGCAGCATCACGTTCGGGCAGTTGGACGCGGTCAGCGGCCCGAATAACCCCAGATGGAACGTTTCGGGGTTCCAGTTGATGCAGGAGAACGGGTGGTTGTGAGTATCTTAAACGTTGTGGTGAGTGTGGACTGGAGCCGAGCGGAGCAGGGTCGAACAGAGTAGAGACGAACAGAGTAGAGACGAACAGAGTAGAGACGAACAGAGTAGAGACGAACAGAGTAGAGACGAACAGAGTAGAGACGAACAGAGTAGAGACGAACAGAGTAGAGACGAACAGAGTAGAGACGAACAGAGTAGAGCCCTTACTCGGGGCCCCGAGTACGCGATTCCGGATATTCGGGCTCTCGGGCCTTCGGATCGGGGCGGCATAGTGGGATATGGAGATGGCTGGGGACCCGTTGTGATGTGGTGACGTGATGATGGCTTGGTGTGGTGACCGCCGTGACGACCGGAAGTGCCAGGGAGCGGTGGGGAGCCGGGAGCGGTGGGGAGCCGGGAGCGGTGGGGAGCCGGGAGCGGCGGGGGCAGGAGCGGTGGGGGCCGGGAGAGAGAGGAGTTGGGCGGGACCCCCCCACCCCTTCGTTTCGGGTGGAACGGAAACCGGATGGGGGACGGGGGGGTGCAGTAGCAGGTTGCGTCAGGGCTTGCAGCTATCGAGAAAGCTCTAGAAGCGATATAGCTAGTCTAGAACGGTTTGAGATGGATTCAATCCATCAAAACCGTTTCCTGCTAGTTCTACGGGTATCCTTGTGGCATCTTTGATATAAAGGTTCCCACTTGTAATAACCCTCCCCGCCCCCCACCCCTCCGTCCTTCGTTGTTCCACCCGAAACGAAGGGGTGGGGGGGTTCCCTGTGTCGGTCCCCCACGACACCAGTCTTCGCGAGAGCCGACCGAACTCCGCCGACCCAGCCAGGCTGACCTGCATCGGGCGAGTCCATTCCGTCGAGTCCACCCGAGCTACTTCCTAGACTCTGACAAAATATCGGATGACGTGCGTCAGACGGCCGCCTTGGCCTCCAAAACGACCGTCTTCGCCAATATTGTATCTGATTATTTATATATGTCTGACGCAGACTTAAGTGGTTCGGGTTCGGCAGTATCGGCAGAGCGCCCCGGTCCATCGGGCCTGGGTGCGGGAGGATAGGATGGGTCTGCTCACAAGCATCAGATCGAGCATTTCAGAGCTCTTCGCGGCCGACGAGCCGAAGCGAATCGGCATCTACGGTCCCCCCAACGCGGGGAAGACCACCCTGGCGAACCGCATCGCCCGTGATTGGACGGGTGACGCGGTGGGCCCGGAGAGCCACGTACCGCACGAGACGCGCCGGGCGCGTCGGAAAGAGAACGTCGAGATCAAGCGGAACGGGAACTCGGTGAACATCGACATCGTGGACACGCCAGGTGTGACCACCAAGGTCGACTACACCGAGTTCCTCGAGCACGACATCGAGGAGGACGACGCCATCAGGCGGTCGCGGGAGGCGACCGAGGGCGTCGCCGAAGCGATGCACTGGCTCCGGGAGGACGTCGACGGCGTCATCTACGTGCTGGACGCCACGACCGACCCGTTCACGCAGGTCAACACGATGCTGATCGGCATCATCGAGAGCCAGGACCTCCCGGTCCTGATTTTCGCCAACAAGATCGACCTGGAGGACGCCTCCGTCCAGCGTATCCGGAACGCGTTCCCCCAGCACGAGACCGTCCCGCTGTCGGCCCTCGAAGGCGACAACATGGACGAGGTCTACGACAAGATTGCGGAGTACTTCAGGTGATAGTATGGCAGAGCTAACCACCGGTGACGACGGCAACAGCCCCATGGACGGCGTCCAGATCGATCTGATCAGCGCCGAGCGGATGGAGGGGCTCCGGACGATGGAGAAGATTCGGCTCATCCTGGATGGGGTCAGGGACGGCAACATCGTCATCCTCGAGCGCGGTCTCGACCCCGACGAGGAGTCGAAGCTCATCGAGGTGACGATGGGTGAGATCCAGCCGGACGGCAGCGAGGGGAACGGGTTCACCGGCATCGAGATCGAGACCTACCCCGGCGGCAGGCGGGACACGTCCGGAATCCTGGGCCGTGTTCTCGGCAAGAACGAGGAGTCGAAGCTGACAGTCATCGGCCCGGCGAACCGCATCGAGACACTCCACAAGGACGAGAACTTCATCCGGACGCTCATCCGGCGCCGCTGAGGCGGCCGGCGGCACGGTCCGGAGGCCCCCCGAGCCACGGAACGGAGCCACGGAACACGGAACGCGCACCAACACACGGACCACGACAACGCCACGACCGATGCCACACCAGTGTACCACGTGCGGGCACGTCTTCGATGACGGCTCCAAGGAGATGTTGAGCGGCTGCCCGGACTGTGGCGGCAACACCTTCCAGTTCCACCCGAAGGGTTCGGATATCCCCGAAACCCCGCCGGATGCTGACCCCCCCGAACCGGAGGGGTCGACCGCAGCCAACACGGTCGGTCGGGCCGCCACGAAGGTCCGTGATTTCGTCTCGAGCGATGACAGCCCTGAGCCGGACTCGACGGCAGGGGCTCCAGAAACCCGACCGACGGACCCGGACCGGGCCACCGAGTCGACGGGACCGACCCCGGGAACGACGGATGATGCGGCCGGAACGAAGCCCGGTAGTGAAGCCCGAACGACCGGTGATGCGGCCGCCGGGACGGACGCTGGATCCGCGCCCGACCCGAACGCCACCTGGCCGAGCGAGGAGGGCCAGGCCCAGCAGTCCGACCTCGAACCCGACGACGACGGCATCATCGACGCGGACGCCCGCGAGGCCGCTCGTGCAGTCGGGGAAGCCGACGAGGGCGGCGCCTCGACAGAATCGGGTGCCGAGGGCGGCGGCTCGATGGGCCCGGACGCCGCTTCTACCGAGCCCGGGATGGGAGCCGCCGACGCGGTCGAGGGGCCAGTGAGCGGTGCCCGCGACGCAGGAGGGCTCTCGGACGGTCCGTCGGGTGACGGTCCGGATGAGGGCCGCGTCGTCAGCGAACCGGATGGCGACCAGCCCGACATCTCCGAGCTCCGTGAACAGCTCAACGACCAGTTCGAGTCCATCAAGATTCTCGAGCCGGGTCAGTACGAGCTCAATCTGATGGAGCTGTACGACCGCGAGGAGTACATCATCGCCCTGCAGGAGAACGGCCGCTACGTCATCCAGGTCCCCGAGCAGTGGCTCGGAGAGCAGCCCGGCGACGCCTGACCGTTCGTTGACCGTTCGTCTTCTCCACCTCGTCATCATCCACGACCAGCACCGCGTCCGCGACGAGCGCCACGTCCACGACCAGCACCACGTCCACGACCAGCACCACGTCCACGACCAGCACCACGTCCACGACCAGCACCACGTCCACGACCAGCACCACGTCCACACCGAGCGGCAGCTGCCAGCACCCGGATACCGCCCCGCCGCCCGCGACCCCTCCATTTCCGGTGGAACTCGTCCGCGCAGCGGGCCGGAACCCGAAGAACGAGGGGGGAGCGGCCCCTGAAATAGCCCGTGTCGCCCCGGGACTCGCCGCCGGTCGTCCTCGTGCTCACGTTCTCGCTCGTGCTGGCGTCGATGCTCACGAGTGTGCTCTCCCGGCTGGCGGAACTCCTCGGGGCCCTCGGGGCACGACTCCGGGCGGTGGCGATGCGGTTCCCGGCCCTCCTCGCACGGTTCGGGCTCGTCGAGCGCGACCGTGCCGACCGCGCGTTCGACCTCGCCCTGCCGGTGATGGTGACCGGTGGGCTCCGCGTCGCGCTCCGGGTCTCGGACTTCGTCTTCGTCGGGCTCGCGACCGGTGCTGTCGGCATCGCCGCGCTCGAACTGGGGTTCCAGTACTACTTCGTCGCGTTCGGCATCTCGCTGGCGCTCACGTCGGGCACCATCAGCGTCGTCTCCAGGCTCACGGGCGCGGACGAACCCGCCAGGGCCGACCTCGCGGTGAAGCAGTCGGTCTGGTTGGCGCTCGGAATCGCCCTGCCGCTCACCGCGGTCGCCTGGTTCTACGCACGGCCGCTCCTCGACCTGCTCGCGCCCGACGCGGAGACGGCCCGAATCGGGGCGGCGTATCTCAGAATCGTGATGCTGTCGATGGCCCCCCGTTTCTGGTCGATGATTGCCGCGCGTGCTCTCGCTGGTGTCGGGGACACGCGCACGCCGATGTACGTGCGACTCATCACGCTCCCGACCAATATCGTCCTCAACGCGGTGCTCGTGTTCGGGCTCGGTCCCGCGCCGCCTCTGGGGGTGGTGGGTGCCGCCATCGCCACTGCAGTCGCCAACACCGCCGGAGCAGCCGTCTTCGTGGTCGTCTTCCTCTCCGGACGCTGGCCGATCCGCCTCCGCCTCGGCGGGCCGCAGTTTGACCGGGGACTCGCCGCGGAGATCGTCCGCGTTGCGACACCACTCACCGGAACACGACTCGCCCGTACCTTCGGCCGGTTCCCGTTCCTGTTCGTCCTCGGCGTCCTCGGGACGCCGTACGTCGCCGCGTACGCCGTCGGGCGGCGGGTCGTGCTGTTCGCGATGATGCCGGCGTGGGGGTACGCGACCGCCGCGAGTACGCTGGTCGGCCAGGCCGTCGGCGGGGGTGACGAGGATACCGCAACTCGGGACGGCTGGGCGACCGTCCGGATTGCGCTCGCCACGCAACTCCTCGCGGCGGTCGTACTCGCGGTCCTGGCTGTCCCCATCGCGACCCTGTTCGGGACCGAGGACGTCGCGCTCACTGCCGAGTTCGTCCGGGTGTTCGCCCTCGGCGTCGCGGGGTTCGCCGTCTCCCGCACCACCCGCGGCGCGCTCCGTGGGGCCGGCGACACGCGCTGGCCGTTCTACGGCACGCTGTTCGGGACATACGGGCTCCGGCTCCCTATCGCCTTCCTCGCGCTCCCGGTCGGGTACGCGGTCACGCTCGGGCCACTGTCGTTCGCGCCGGGTCGGGGACTCGGCGTCGTCGCCATCTACGCCGCCATCCTGCTCGACCTCTACGCCAGGGCCGGAGTCAACGCCGTCCGCTTCGCGACCGGGCGCTGGAAGGCCATCGCCCGGACCGCGAGTGTCGGTGCCGGTGGTGATTGAGCCGCCACGAACGACCCGGTAGCTGGAAAATCCGCGCTGTTTCGACGGCTCATTCCTCCGTCACGACGGCCTCGGCCTCGGCCTCCACCACGAGGTCCGGGTGAATCAGCCGTGAGACCTCGACCATCGTCGTCGCCGGTCGGACCTCCCCGAACATCTCTCCGTGCGCGCGGCCGACGGCCTCCCAGTCGTCGATGTCGGTCACGAACAGGCGCGTTCGGACCACGTCCTCGACGCCGGCGCCAGCCTCGTCGAGCGCATCGGCCACGAGGCCCAGCGCGTGGGCCGTCTGGGCGTACGCGTCCCCCGGCGCGACGGGGTCACCATCCTCGTCGGTGGCGGTCGTTCCGGCTACGGAAACCCGCCCGTCCGCCCGGATGGCCCGCGAGTAGCCGACGGTCGCCTCCCACTCCGTCCCCGACGAGACGCGTTCTCGGGTCACGGTGGTCCCGTCGGCCCCGGCCACTGTCAATGCTCGCGAGATGCTCGCGGTGGTCGGGGGGTCTCGACAGCGGTGTGGTCACCGCTACGGCTATGGCCACTCCTGTGTGGCGGACCCGTGCCGGTGTGTAACACTCATCCAACCCCTCTGTTTCCCGTGGAGAACGGTCAATTTATAAGTTGTTTCCGGCAGGCACGAGATTCGAGTCCCGAACGCCGCTCGCGCTGTCGACACCGCGGCTGCGTGAGCCAGCCGAGACGATTCCGGCCCCACTCACGGACGCGAACTGAAGTTTTTAAATGGTGGCCGGACGCAGGGCCGACAATGAGCGACGCGACGAAGATCGTCATGGGCACCATCGGCGCCTCGGCGTTCCTCGCGGTGGTGGCGGTCGTCTACGTGAGCCTGTACATGGCCTGACGTGTTCGAGCCACGCACCCTCTCCGACGACCTCGAGGCGGTCCGCCGAGCGCACGCGCCGGCAGCCGTCGTGCTGGACTGCGCGCGCGACTTCGAGACCATCGAGCCGGCCGTCGCCGAGCAGCTGGGCCTCCTCGTCGACGGGCTCGACCCCTTCTCCGCGCCCGACGAGTGGCTCCCGGCGGACGTTCCCGAGGTCCTCTCGCGCTACGCGAGCGACGAGTTCACCGTCGGGCTTCCCGGCGATGGCGGGGTGGCGTGGACCCGGCAGACCGAGCCCCCGACAGTGTTCGTCAAGCCGCGACTCGAGGGGTCACCCGAGTCCTTCGTCGACTTCCTCGTCGCCGAGGCGCTCGTCGAGACCGACGTGGCGCCCGCCGAGTCCTTCTTCGCGTTCTTCGGCGAGCGCTATCCGGAGCTGGCGGCGGCGACACCCCTCTCGTCGGCCGATACCTTCCAGCTCGGCGCAGCGCTGTACGACGCGTACGTCGGCCGGCTGACCCGGCCCGTCTTCGAGGCGTGGGGCGACCCCGAGCACGACCCGCATCTCCCGGCGCTCCACGACGCCTGGGCCGACGCGGGCGAGCGCCTCCAGCCCCGGCTCGACGGCCTCCCGGGCGAGGTCGCGCGCGGGGAGACCGACTTCGCCGCGGCCGCCGAACTCGCCTGCGCCGCGGTCAAGCACGGCCTCGACCTCCCGGACCCGTTTGCCGCCCTCGATACGGCTGCGTACGAGCGCAACGGAGCCGCCTTCGCGGTTCGGTGGGCCGAGAAGACGTTCGACGCGCTCGCGACCGGGGAGTGAGGGCCAACACGGAACCGGCAGGTCGGGCCCGGTCGTCGGGCGTCGGAACCCGGTCGTCGGGCGTCGGACTCAGATCTCGTCGTCGGGGTCGTTGTTCTCCCGGACGCGCTCGGCCTCAGTCCGGTAGCGCTCCTGTTCGGACTCCGCGACCGGTGCGAGGTCGTCCGGGTCCACGTCGCGCGCAGCGGTGACGGCGGTCCGGTCGAGCATCGAGGAGGAGAGTTCCCGGGTCAGCGCCTGCTCGCCGTCGGGGGTGGCGTAGACCAGCGTGATGAGGTTCCGGCTGTTGTAGGAGCGTTCGACCAGCCACGTCCGCACCTCGTCGCCCGCTTCGGTCTCGTCGTCGGTCATACGGCGTGGTCCGGCGGCGCCCGGCTTCAACCCCTCCGTTTCCGGTGGAACCCCCCGTCAGGGACTGGCCAGGTCGAATCCGTCGCTTCAGGTCGAATCTGTCGCTTCAGGTCGAATCCGTCTCGAACGGAGTCCACTCGCGGGGACCGGGGACACCCCGGACCCGGAGTTCACTATCCCCGCTGTCCTCTGCCTCGCGGACCTGGATACGACCGTCGCAGAAGTGCGCGATGGTCCGGACGGTCCGTTCGTCCTGGGTTTCGGGGTCGAGGAGGAAGACACCGAAACCGCCGATAGAGGCGTTCCGCCCGGCGAGCGTGTGGACGAAGCGCGAGGTCCGCTGGACGTCGCCGAACGAGAGCAGCGTCGAGACGGAGGCGACGCCCATCCGGATGCGACCGATGCTGTCGGCGTCGAAGTCCGCGCAGAGCTTCGAGTAGCGCATCCCCATGCCGGTGAGGTCGTCCGGGCCCGACACCGTCGTCGCCCTGATGTCCTCGCTCCCGTCGGTCGTGGTTCCGACGCAGTCGACCACGCCGAGGCCGTCCGCCCGGGGACTGGCGCCACAGCGGCGGCAGTCATCGAGGACGCTCGCGCTGTCCGTGTCGGTCGTGATGAGGACGGCTCCCTCGTCGTCGGCGAGCGAGCCGGCGACCATCCGGAGGACGAGTTCCTGCGCGCCGACGTGTGGTGGTCCAGCGACGAGGACGTTCCGCCCGGCCGGAATCGGGTCCAGCGGGAGGTCGCCGAAGCGGTACGGGTCCATCGTTCCGTCGCCCTCGCCGTCCGGGCGGTCGGTCGGCTGCTGGCTGCTCATTTCTCCCCTCCGCCGCGGTCGCCGTCGGTCCCGGGTCGGTCCGGGTCGCGTCTGCGGTCCGCCGCGTTCCCGGCCGGCACCGCGTCGGGGCGCCGGTCGGTGGCGTCGCCGGTGTCACCGTGCTCGTGGAGCCGACGCCGGAGGTCCATCTGCTCCATCGCCTCGGCGGCCAGCAGCTGGAGGTGTTCGCGGTCCTGGTCCGTCCACTCCCGGGGGACGCTGTCGTAGGCGCAGAACGTCCCCACGACGCGTCTCTCCGGCGTGGTCAGGTTGGCGCTGGCGTACGCCCGGAGGTCGAGCGTGTCCAGTCCCTCGTTGTCGGCGAAGCGGGGGTCGTCGGCGAGGTCCGGGATGGTGCTGACGCCGGATTCAAGTAACGCGTAGGTGCAGACGGTCTCCTCGCGGGGGAAGACGCCGAAGTCGACGCCGTAGCAGGCGACGAACTCCTGCTCGTGCTCGTCGAGGATGCCGATCGCGGCCATCGGTACGTCGAGCAGGTCACTCGCCAGTGTGGCGAGGCGGTCGAACGCGGGGGATACGTCGGAGAGAATCGGCCGGTAGGCCTCGAGGGCCTCGACGCGGTCGCGTTCGTCGTCGGGGAGCGGATAGGCGGTCTGGGTCCGGAACGCCACGCTGTGGTGGACCAGTTCGGCGAGACGTGTCCGGGCGCCGGGGTCCCGCTTCGGGACGTACTCGATGACGGCGCCGTCGGGCGCCGAACTGTCGATGTCGTCCGGGTCGGCCTCGGTGAAGAGCACGAAGCTCGCATCCGGAACCCGCTCGCGGAGCACGGTCAGGAGGTCGAGACCGCTCCCGTCGGGGAGCTCGAACTCGCTCACCACGCAGTCGATGGTCCCGTCGAGCCGGTCCACCGCGGTCGCGAGGTCGGGACAGGTGGTCGCTGTCAGCCCGGCGTCTTCGAGCGTGGATGCGGTCGCCGACCGCGCCTCGTCGTCCGGGTCGACACAGAGAACCGTCCCACTCATCGGATACGGGTGCTTCGCGGTTGCCGCATAAAAATCTGTAGTCGTGATTCACGTTCCGGGACGGTGCCCGAGTCCGTGGTCGCGTCGGACTCGGGTGACGTGCCGGGCGCTGGAACGGGTGGATTGATACGCCCGACTCGCCTACCCGTGGCCGATGGACGCCCCGCTGTGGACGGAGACGCACGCGCCCGACCTCGCGGACCTCCCCCAGCCGGACGTGCGCGACTACCTGACCGAGGCCGTGAACGAGCCGATAAACCTCGTCCTCCACGGGCCGGAGGGAGTCGGCAAGACGGCTGCCGCTCGCGCGCTTGCTCGCGAGGCCCACGCGGACCCGGACAACGACCTCGTGGAGATCAACGTCGCGGACTTCTTCGGCCGGACGAAGACGGAGATCAAGAACGACCCGCGCTTCGCGCCCTTCCTGGAGGGTCGCTCCCGGATGAGCAAGCGCGACATGATAAACCACGTTCTCAAGGAGTCCGCGGCCCACCAGCCCGTCTCGGGGACGTACAAGACGGTGCTGCTCGACAACGCCGAGGCCATCCGCGAGGACTTCCAGCAGGCGTTGCGCCGCGTGATGGAGCAGTACGCTCGGACCACGCAGTTCGTCATCGCGACCCGGCAGCCCTCGAAACTGATTCCCCCTATCGAGTCGCGGTGTTTCCCGGTGCCGATGCGGTCGCCGACCCACGACGAGACGGCGACGGTCCTCCGCCGTATTCTCGACGCCGAGGACGTGGCGTACGACGACCAGGGTATCGACTTCGTGGCGAGCTACGGCGACGGTGACCTCCGGCGGGCGATTCTCGGCGCCCAGCTGGTCGCCTCGAAGGCCGACGACGGCGACGGGGCGGCCGTCACGATGGACACGGCCTACGAGGCGCTCGGCGAGGTCGGTGTGGATGCCCACGTCGAGGAGATGCTCGCCGCCGCCGCATCAGGGGATTTCGACGCCGCCCGGTCGACGCTCGACGACCTGCTCGAGGACGAGGGCCTGTCGGGCGACGAACTGCTGGCCGAACTGCTGCGCGTGGCCCGCGAGAGCAACCGCAACTGGGACCTGGCTCGGCTCCACCAGCTCGCCGGCGAGGTGGACATGGACCTCGTCGAGGGCACCTCGGACCGGGTCCACCTCTCGCATCTGCTCGCGGAACTCGGTCGCTCTCGCGGTAGTGCGTGACTAACTGAACAAAAATCAGCATACGTTTTCAAAAAACCGAATAATCGGGGATATCGCTCGTATCCATGTATGGGGCCGCTTCGAGGGGGAACAACACTCCCGCGTGGTTCGGGTCCCCGATGGGCTGCGTTTCGGGTCGAGCGAGGGGCGTGGTGGTTCCAGCGGAGTGCTAGTGGCCCCTCACCTCCCCCCGCGGGCGCGGCAGGAGGGTTCGCCCCCTCGCCGGTGGCTCGGCGGCTCACCCGGGGCGCGCCCGCGCGCTTCCTGTGCTCGGAACCGGCCGAGCGGTGCGGTTCTCGGCGTCAGTTCCCGTCGAGCAGGTCGGCCACTCCATCGAGCGTCGCGACCGACCGTGCGCCGGGCGGTAGGGCCGCGTCGGCGTCGGGCGCCACCACGATACCCGGAATCCCGAGGTCCAGCGCCCCCGCGGCCCCGGCCGGGTCGCGGCCGGCGAACCAGAGCCGGCAGTCGCCGAGCGCGTCCTCGACGGTCTCGAAGGCGCGGGCGTGGGGCAGTTCGTAGCCCGTGAGCGCCGAGGTGAACGCCTCGTGCACCCGGTCGTCGAGGCCGACGGTCGCGAGTAACGTCTCGACCTCCGGTGGACCGTTCAGGTAGACGACGGGCTTCCAGCCGGCGCCCGAGAGGCGGTCCAGCGCCGTGTTCGCGTCCTCGACGGCGGCCCACGCCGTCGGGTCGAGATACGCCTCGCGGACGCCCCGTGCGACCGCGTCGGCCTGCCGGCGGGGGACATCCACGGCCGCGAGCGCGTCGGCGAACGCCGACTCGTGGTGGCGCCACCAGTCCTCGCCGCGCCGGTCGGCGTGCATCCGGTCGGGGTGGTGCCACGGGAGGTCGAGGTGGGGACGGACCGCGTCGGGGGTCGTGGTGCGCCCGACGCTGCTCGCGGCCACAGCGTCACGGAGCGCTCCGGCCCAGTCGTCGTCGGACGGCCCGTACGCACCCGCGGGCGTGCTCCCCACACGGGCCGCGAGCGTGTCGAAGGTGAGGCAGACGTACCGTTCGCGCACGGGGGAGCGGTGGCAGGTCGCGAGAGAAAAGGTACCGGTTCGGCCGGGTGACGGTGGTCCGACCCACGCGGAGTCGTCCGCCCGGTCGCTTCGGCTCTGCCATCAGCGCCGGAAGCTGCCGTGGATGGGACTATCCGGCGGGCTCGCTGTCGCGTTCGTCGTCTCGCTCGTCGGCAGGCTCGTCGCCGGCCGTCAGCACGAGGACGTGCCGGACCAGCGAGCCGTGGACGCGCCGGTCGAAGCGGTCGGTGACGGTCCAGCCCGCGGTTTCGGCCGCGTCGGTCCACGGCCGGTCCCCGACGACGACGGCCCGGCGGGCGACCCGGCGGGCCTCCGCGAGCGCGTCGCCGACCACGGCCGAGAGCTCGTCGCTGGCCCACGACTGCCGACCGTACGGTGCGTCGAAGACGACGGCGTCGATGGGCCCCTCGCCCTCCTCGCCCGCGATGGGGAGTCGCCGGGCGTCGCCCCGGCAGACGGCCGCGTCACCGGGGTCGTCGGCGGCACCTGAGAGCCCGTCCGGTGTGCCCTCCCCGTTCGCGTCCTCCTCCCTGCCGAGATAGTACGCGAGGTTCTCGGTCGCGCCCCGGACCATCTTGTACTGGGCGTCGATGCCGACCACGTCGGCGCCGACGAGTGCGCCCTCGGCGAGCAGACCGCCCGTCCCGCACATCGGGTCCAGTAGTGTCCGGCCGGGCCGTGCGCCGGCGATGTTCGCCAGCGCCCGGGCCAGGAGCGGGTCCATGCTCCCGGGCTGGAAGAACGGCTTGTCGGTCGGCTGGCGGTCGCCGAAATCCCGCTGGCTCTCGGCGGTCAGCCAGCCCAGTGCGCAGACGCCCGGCTCCTCGCCGCCGGGGCCGTCGAGGCCGCCGAGTTCGCTCGTGTCGGCCGTCCCCTCGTGTTCGACGACCTCCACGTCGCGTGTGTCGTCGATGCCGATGGTGACGGTGCCGTCGTCCGCGTCGTCGTGTCCAGGCGGGGCGGCGAACAGGGCCCGGAGTTCGTGGTCCGGGTCCTCCAGGTCGACCGTGAAGCCGCGGTCGACGAGCACCTGCCCGAGGTCGCGCTCGGCCTGCTTCGTGTCCACGTCGGTCAGTCCGCGCACGTCGCGGGCACGGACGCGAACGGAGCCCTCGCGAGCGAGTGCGGCGGCGTCGAGCAGGGTCACGGCGTCCTCGATGCGGGGGGCCGTCCGCCCGACGAGTTCGGCGGCGCGCTGGGTGAACGCCAGTCCACGGACGCGGTCGGTGACGCCGCGCG
Source organism: Haloglomus salinum (assembly GCF_024298825.1). Lineage (NCBI taxonomy): Archaea > Methanobacteriati > Methanobacteriota > Halobacteria > Halobacteriales > Natronomonadaceae > Haloglomus > Haloglomus salinum. Next base: position 1,504,654 of record NZ_CP101153.1, on the reverse strand, counting down.
CGGTCGCGAGGCCCGTTCCCAGCGGCTCGACGGCGGAGCAGGCGCTCTCGGCCTCGCGGCGCGCGAACCGGTCGTCCTGGCCGCCCAGTTCGAGGACGTACACGGCCGGGGTCGGGGCCGCGTCGGGCATGAGGGTGCCGGTCCGGCCGACCCGGCAACCACTCCGTTTCAGGAGCGACACACGCCCCCACTTCAAGCGGCAATCGATGCCGCTTTATAAGCTGAATCGGCGCGAGGCGCGTGATATCTCCGGTTCTCGACCTGTCAGCCACCACCACCCATATTTATAAAGGTTAAATACGTGGCTTAAGGCATACGATGAGCGACCCCAAGGAAACCATCAACATCGAGAACGTGGTGGCCTCGACGGGTATCGGCCAGGAGCTCGACCTGCAGAGCGTGGCCATGGACCTCGAGGGCGCCGACTACGACCCCGAGCAGTTCCCCGGGCTGGTCTACCGGACCCAGGAACCGAAGAGCGCCGCTCTCATCTTCCGTTCCGGGAAGATCGTCTGTACGGGTGCCAAGAGCACGGACGATGTCCACGAGTCCCTGCGCATCGTCTTCGACAAGCTCCGCGACCTGAACATCGAGGTCGACGAGGACCCCGAAATCGTCGTCCAGAATATCGTCACGAGCGCGGACCTCGGGCGCAACCTCAACCTGAACGCCATCGCTATCGGCCTGGGCCTGGAGAACATCGAATACGAGCCCGAGCAGTTCCCCGGCCTCGTCTATCGACTCGACGAGCCCGATGTCGTGGCGCTCCTGTTCGGCTCCGGCAAGCTCGTCATCACGGGCGGCAAGCAGCCCGAGGACGCCGAGCACGCCGTCGACAAGATCGTCTCCGAACTCGACAAGCTCGGCCTGCTGGACGGGTAAGACGCCGGACGAACCGACGGTTCTCTCTCCTGTTCTCTTTCCGTCTCCCGAGCCGTGTAGCCGCCGCCGTCGCCACAGCTCGCGTCTTCGGCCCGCGCATCTCCCGTCCCCACGTACATCCGAGTCCGGAGGCTACATGCGCCACGAGCACCCAGCAGGGGTATGGCCGGTCCCATCGCGCCCGTGCCGCTCCAGTCGGTCACCGGCGGCGGCCCACTCGCTGTCATCGTCACCTTCCTGCTGACGTGGCTGTTCTACGCGTTCACGCTCCATCTCGCGGCCACGTTCTTCATCGGGGACGTGCCCTCGCAGAAGGCCGCCACCGCCGCGGCCCTCCCTGCCGCCGTCTCCATCCTCCTCCAGCAGTACGGCGTCGCGGGCGGCGCGTTCGGCGTCGGCCCCTCGCTGCTGGCGGGGGTCACCATCGCCGCCACGCTGGTCGCGGATGGCATCGCTATCAGTACGGTCTACCGACTCCGCACCCGGTCGACCGCGCCGCTCGTGGCGTTGCACTTCGGCTTCGCCGCCGTGCTGGGGGTCGCACTGGCGAACGTGTTCGGCGTGCTGTGACTCCCTCGATAGACCTCTTCCGGAATCTTCAACAGGTTCTTTATTGCGCGAGAATATGGTCTGGGGGAGATATATTTCCGAAATTCGGAACTTAATAGACTTATCGCAGCGCGTCCAGCCGGAACTCGAAGCCTGCGACCGGCAGTTCGAGGTCGTGCTCGACCAGCACGCGGGGGTGGAGCTCGCCGACGACGCCCACATCGTCGCCGTCGATGACCACCGACGCCGTGCGCCCGTCGATGAACGAGGGGTGCGAGGTGGGCGGCGTCTCCAGGTCCACGTCGAACGCCCGCGTGAGCGCCTGGAGCTTGCCCTTCGCGTCCTCGTAGGTGGCGTCCGTCCGCGCCAGCACGCCGGCGACGGTGCGGTGCTCGCTGACGCGGGTGTTCTCCGAGTCGTCGCGGTGGGCGGCGAGGCCTATCTCCGCGAGGTCCTGCGGGTACGCGCGGTGCGTGTTCCGTTCGAGGACCATCACCAGCGACGGGAGTGCCCACGTCCGGACCATCGTGTAGTCCTCGCTGTACGGTTCGGTGATGGTCACGGGGGGTGACGCACCGACCGGGGCGTCGGGGTCGGGCGTGACCTCGTCGTCGCCGTCTGTCTCGGGCACGGAGAGGCCCATCCGCTCGTAGTTTTCGCCCTCGCTTATCATGTGGAAGTCGAGCATGTCCTCGAAGCCCAGGCCGACCAAGGCGTCGCGGGCGGCGTCCTCGACGCGGGAGCGCTCGTGGCGGCCACCGATGGTGCCGATCTCGGGGTAGCGCGGCTCGAGGTCGTTGAAGCCGTACGCCCGCCCCACGTCGTCCACGAGGTCGAGCGGATGGAGCACGTCCACGCGGTAGGGCGGTACCTCGGCGTCGTAGACGACCTCGTCGGTGTCGATGTCGTCGGGGTCGTCGACCCCCTCGGCCGTCGCGTCCAGCCCCGCGCGCTCCATCAGGTCGACGACCTCGCGGGCCTCCAGCGAGATGCCGAGCAGCGACTCGATGCGCTGGTGGCTGACCGACTTCTCCGAGACCGAGAGGTCCGGCCGGTCGAGGGTGCGGTCGGGGTACTCGACGTCGACGCGCTCGACCCGTCCACCACGCGCGTCGAGCGCGTAGCAGACGATGTTGAGCATCTTGTCGATGGTCCACTGGTCGGTCCCCGTCATCTCGATGAACAGGTCCCGGCTGTCGGTCTCGACCTCCGTGCGCTTCCCGTTGATGACGGGCGGGAACGAGAACAGCCCCACGTCGTCGTAGATGGCCGGGTAGCGCTCGTAGTCGGCCACGAGGTCGGCGTACGTCTCGCCGGTGTCGTGCTCGGTGAGGACCTCTCCGGGCGTCAGCTCCCGGTTCGAGTCCAGCGGGACGAACGTGTCGCCGTCGGGCTCGATGCCGACGTAGCGGATGGACTTCTGGCCGTCCCCGTCTCCCGCGGCCGGTCCTCCCTTCAGCATCGTCAGGTCGTGGACGCCGATGGCGCCCTTCGCGCGCTTGCGGCCCATCGTGGCGTGGAGCTTCTCCTGCAACTGGATGAGTGAGTCCAGGCCCGCCTCGTCCATGTCCAGGCCGCGGACGATGGCGCCCGTGACGTACGGGCGCTCGGCGGGAACGGACTCCTCGACCTCGATGGTCCAGTCGGCGTCGTTCGTGTTCGGGAGGTAGACGCCGCGGTCGTCGCCGTACTGGTAGCGCAGGGAGCGCGCCACCCCCTCGACCGACAGGCGGTCGAGGCGGTCGGGCGCGAACTCCAGCTGCATCAGGCCGTCCTCGGTCTCGCCCTCGTACTCCAGGCCGAGCGCGAACAGGTCGTCCTTGAGTTCCTCGTCGTCCTTCTCGTCGTGCCCGGTCAGGTGCCGCAGCTCGTCCGGGTCCACGTCGACGACGGGCATCAGTTCACCACCTCCGCGGTCCGCAGGAGGTCCAGGTCACACAGCGTCCCGTGCACGTCGCGGATGTCCTCGAAGCCGTACATGAGCATGAGCAGTCGCTCCAGCGCCAGTCCCCAGGCCATCACGTCGCACTCCACGCCGAGCGGCCGGAGCACCTCCTCGCGGAAGATACCCGAGTTGCCGATCTCGACGATCTCGCCCGTCTTCGGATGCGTGCCGAACAGCTCGAACGAGGGCTCCGTGTACGGGTTGTAGTGGGGCTTGAACTCGATGTCCGTGATGCCGAACTGCTCGTAGAACTCCGTGAACGTCCCCATCAGGTCCCGCACGGAGAGGTCCTCGGCCATCACCCAGCCCTCGATCTGGAAGAACTCCAGCAGGTGCGTCGGGTCGAGCGTGTCGTTGCGGTACACCTTCTCGACGGAGAACCACCGCTGGGGCGGCTCCAGCTCGCCCACCTGCTCGCCGGAGAGGTAGCGCATCGACAGTGAGGTGGTGTGGCCCCGCAGGTCGACGCCCTTCGCGACGTCCTCGGTCCAGGGGGAGTGGTAGCCGTCGCCGTCGTCGCCGACGCCCTCCCGGTGGGCGGACTCGACCCGGTCCACGAGGTCGTCGGGCAGGTCACGCATCGGCGGCACGTCCAGCGCGAACTGGTCCCAGTGGGTCCGGGCGGGGTGGTCCTGTGGCATGAACAGGCAGTCGTTGATCCAGAACTCCGCGTCGGCGTGGGGGCCCTCCATCTCCTGGAACCCCATCCCCACGAGGACGTCCTTCACCCGGTCGGCGGTCTGCCGGAGGACGTGCTTGCGGCCGCCGTACTCGGCCTCGGCGTCGGCCGCGACGTTGTACTCGGCGAACTCGACGTCCTCCCACTCACCGCTCGTGAGGAGTTCGGGCGTGAGCGCGCCGACGGTCTCGGCCACCTCGACGCCCTCCATCAGCGCCGTCACGCCCTCGTCCGTGAGCGTCACGGAGCGCACGGTCGTCTCGTGCCGGGTGGCGAGGCCACGGTCGACCAGCCGGTCGAGGACGTTCCCGTCGAGGTAGCCGGCGTTCCCGCCGGCGATGGCGTCCAGCGCACCCTCCTCCGGGTCGTCGTCGGGGTCCACGTCCGGGCCGCCCTCGAGGTCCACCGTCACGGCGCCCTCCTCGATGTCGCCGAAGCCCTTCCGCGCGAAGTTCGAGAGTGCGATGTCGACCTCGGGGCCGTCCAGTTCGGCGGCGCCGACCAGCTGGCCGATGCCGACGGGGTCGTCCTCGGCCCCCGCATCGACGGCCGCCCGATACAGCCGCAACTCGGGCAGCCCGTCCTCGCGGTAGCGCTCGCCCTCCTCGGTGAGGTCGACGTCCTCGGCGGCGTACTCGTCGACCTCGACGAGGCTCTCGGCCTCGAGTTCGAACGCGGCGTTCGTGACCGCGGTCGTGTCGGCGTCTACCTGTTCGGCGAGCGATTCGACCGTCTTCGTCTCGGTCGCGCTGGCGGCCTCGAGCAGCGCGACCTGTGTTGCCGGAAGTCGCATGTTGTGGTGATTGGGTGTCGTGCGTGCGAGCGGCCGGCGGATGGCCGCCCGGATGGTCGTCGTCGATGCCTGCGGCGGCCGGTCAACTAACGGTTCCGACCTGCGCGACGGTTTCCCCGCCGACCCCTTCGTTTCGTCTCCAGTTTCCGAGGGGTCAGCGGGTCCGCCGCCGCGTCAGGCGAAGAAGAACGGGTCGGACGCCGCTGGCGGTTGCGGGGCGACGCGCCGTCCGGTGCGTCCGACTGGCATGGGACCGGATGGGTGGGAACGGAACTTGAGTGTTGTGGGACCGTGGGCAGGGGAATTCTGCGTTCAAGCATCCAACTATCCTATTATCACTCAATTATATCATTTATTTGGTATATATTATTCTAATCTGGTTCTTAGAAAATTAACTCTCTTTATTATGGCTGCTACGATAGCGACAATCGACTCCTGTTGAAAGCCCCCGCCCGCTCGACTCGCGCGCCTCGCTGCGCTCCTCACTCGCTTCGCTCGTTGCGGTGCTTGCGTCGGCGTGCTTCGTCGAGCGGGCGGCCCCTTTCAGTCCCGCCCTGTTGCTGGTCGCATCGAGCGTTCGCGCGTTGTGGTTCCAGCGGAGTGCTAGCGTCCCCACACCTCCCCGCGCCAGCGGCGGGGTGTTCCGGCCCGCTCGCTGGCGCGAACGACCTCCACAGGGGGGCCGCTGGCGCGCTTCCTGGCCCCGGAACCGGCCGACGGAGCAACCGCTCTCCGGCCGGGAGCGCACGAGGGCTTCGTAGCCGTCTTGCTGTCTTCGGTCGGCGCTGCTGTGGGTCGCTGTCGTCGCTGTTGTCCTCGTTCGTCGCTGGGAGCGGGAGTCTCGGCAGACGACGACCTCGTCCCGATATCTGAAAGATTGATAGGTGCCTCCACGTAACTGACTGGCAGTGTCATCATACCTGGACGAGGACACGGCCCGGACGCTGGACAGTGGCCGTGAGACGGCGGGCGCGATGCTCCGGCAGGTCCAGAAGCACCTGCAGAAGGTGTTCATCCTGTTCGTCGTCGGGCTCATGGGGACCATCTACGTCCTCCGGAACTTCGTCTGGGCCCAGCTGAAGGCCGACCTCAACGTTCAGGAGGACATCGTCATCGTCGCGGTCACGCCGTTCGACGTCATCCTCCTCCAGGTGAAGATCGGCCTCGTCGTCGGGATACTCGTCGCGCTCCCCCTGTTGCTCTACTACTCCCGGGACGCGCTGAAAGCGCGTGGCATCTGGCCGACCGGCATCCCCCGCTGGAAGATCGCCACCGTCTCGTTCTTCAGCTTCCTGCTGTTCTGCGGCGGCGTCGCGTACGGCTACGCCGTCTTCTTCCCCACCGCCTTCCAGTTCCTCGCCGAGAACGCCGTCCAGTCCGGCTTCGCGCCCACCTACTCCATCGTCAAGTGGGCGCAGTTCATCATGCTGCTCTCGGCCTCGTTCGGGCTCGCGGCCCAGCTCCCGCTCGTGATGAGCGCACTCTCGTATTCGGGTGTCGTCCCGTACACGACGTTCCGTGACTACTGGCGCCACGCCATCGTCGGGCTGTACGCCATCGGCGCCCTCTTCACGCCGCCGGACCCGCTCACGCAGCTGATGTGGGCGACACCGCTGGTCGTCCTCTACGCCATCAGCCTCCAGATATCGAAGTTCGTCGTCACCGCGAAGGTGTCCAGCCAGCGCCTCGGGGTCAAGAACGTCGCCCGCGCCCGCTGGAACGTGCTCGCCGGCGCGGCCGCCGTCGCCTTCGCCGCGACCTACTTCGGCTACCAGGCGCTGCTGGCCGGCGCGGCCGACTCGCTGGTCCCGCGTGTCAACGCCGCCCTGACCGTCCTCGACCGGTACACCGCGACGGGACGGCTCCGTCCGCCCTCGCAGTGGACGCCCGACCCCATCCTCGGGCTCTCGCCCGAGGTCGCGCTCGGTATCGGCGCCGTCGCCGTCGCGCTGGGGGCCGTCCTCGTGGCGCTGGCGTACCTCCTGGTCGCCGCCGTCGACGACATCATCGAGGCCGAGGGTGGGCTGAAAGCGGTCGAGCGTGGGCTCAATCGCTCGGCGACGGCGGGCGAGGGCGGCCCCGCCCCCGCCTCGACCGGTGCGCCCGGGGATATCGACCTCTCGGAGCTCGATGCGGGCGGCATCCGTGCAGCACCCATCGAGGCGTTCGCCGATATGGAGGAGGACGAGGCGCTTTCGCTCGCCGGCGACGCCATGGACGAGGACGACCCCGACACGGCCCAGGCCATCCTCGACCGCTTCGACGAGGCCCAGGAGCTGGCCGAGGCCGACCCCGTCGAGAAGGGGGCGACCGCGGCCGCGGCCAACGACGTGGGCCGCCCGGCGGGCGCGGCGGAGCCGGGCCCGAACGAGGCCGGCGTCAGCGCCGACACGGAGGAGGCCGGCGTCGGCACCCGCACTGCCGCGGGCGTCGCCAACGCCTTCACCGCCGAGGAAACCGACGAGGACGACATCGGCGGCTACCTCTACGACATCCAGTTCATCGTCGAGTCGCTCACCTCGAAGGCGTTCCTCATCGTTGGGCTGTTCATGGTCGTGCTGGCGGCCTCATTCAGCGCGCTCTATCTGGGCGGTATCGGTTACCTGAAAGAGCAGTTCATCAGCCGCGTCCCGTCGCAGGTGGTCGACCCGAGCGCCATCGACATCGTCGCGCTCCATCCGGTCGAGGTGCTCATCTTCGAGATCAAGGTCTCGGTCATCTTCGCCGCGGTCGCCACGCTGCCGGTGCTGCTGTACTTCGCGTGGCCCGCGCTGAAGGAGCGTGGCTTCGCCGCCGGCGACCGCAACGTCCTGCTCCTGTGGGGCGGGCTCACGACACTCGGCCTCGTCGCCGGCAGTGCGGTCGGCTTCCTCTACGTCGCGCCCAACATCATCTCCTGGCTCGTCGCGGACGCGCTCGGCGCGAACATGGTCATCGCCTACCAGATCAACTCCTTCGGCTGGCTGGTCTTCTTCACGACCGTCGGCGTCGGGCTGCTGTTCGATATCCCCGTCACCATGTACCTGTTCCACCGGGGCGGGCTGGTGCCCTACCGCACGCAGCTGGGGCGCTGGCGCGAGGTGACCGTGCTCATCCTCGGCGGCGCCGCGCTGTTCACGCCGAAAAGCGTCTTCTCGATGTTCATCGTCGGCATCCCGGTCCTGCTGGCGTACTTCGCGGGGCTGGGCCTGCTGTACGTCGTCACGCTGGGCGGCCGACGCGGCGGGCCGCCGAAGCCCGCGCCGGAGGCCGAGGCGGCGGATTGAGCGCGCCCGTCACCCGTAGAGACAGTTGTCTACATCATCCTCGTCGGTCTCGATGCCGGACGGGAATCTCCCCCTTCGCATCGCCGCCTTCTCGACCTCGGACAGGGGAACGAACTTCGGCATACCGCCACATCGTTCGTGGAAACACATCAGTGTTCGTCACAGCCCTCCCTGCCCGGTAACTTCGCATCCCTCCGCGCCCGACCCCGAAGGTCAATATCGTCCGGCCGATAGACGCGGTATGCCCAAGATATCCGTCGAGATGCCCCAGGAGCTCCTCGAGGACCTCGACGAGCACGTCGGCGACGACGGGAAGTTCGTCAACCGGAGCGACGCCATCCGCGCCTCCGTGCGGAAGACGCTGGACGTGCTGGACGAGATCGACGCCCGCCACGGGCGGCTGGACGACGAGGAAGAAGGGTAGCCTGCGGCACTACTCGTCCGGGTCCCGGTCCACGACCTCGGCGAAGCCGAATTTCGGCTTCACCTCGTCGACCCGTACCCGAACCCGGTCGCCCACGCTCGTTCCCGGGACGAACAGCGTGTACCCCTCGACGCGGGCGATGCCGTCGCCCTCGTTGCCCTCGTCGCTCACCTCGACGACGACCTCGTCTCCGGCTCGGACGGGTGCCGTGAGGCGGTTCTTCGCGACGAGGTAGAGCTCCGAGGACGCGTCCCGCGAGGCGGGCGGCCGGACCTCGCGGACGTACTCGAACTCCGCGTCGACATCGGCCTTCAGGTCGTCGAGGTCGCGTCCGTCGAACACCTTCACGGCGAGGTCGCCGCCCGCCGGGAGCACCGTCAGTGCGGTCTCGAACGCCTGTCGCGCGAGGTGGACCGAGCGGGCGTGGTCGAGGTCGTACTCCCCGCTCATGTTCGGCGCCATGTCCGAGAGGACGGTGTCGGCGCCGCCCTCGCCGACCAGCTCCTGGACCCGCTCGCGGGTGTCGGCCTCGGTCATGTCCCCGCGGACGGTCTCGACGTGTGCGGCACCGTCGCCGCTGCCGGCCTCGTCCTCCGAGAGGTTCCGGACGTTCTGGAGGTCGACGCCGACGACCTTGCCGCTCGCACCGACGCGCTGGGCCGCGACCTGCAGCCAGCCACCGGGAGCGGCACCCAGGTCGACGACGATGTCGCCCTGTGAGAGGAGGCCACACTCCTCGTCGAGTTGCTGGAGCTTGTACGCCGCCCGCGAGCGGTAGCCCTCCTGCTTGGCGCGGTTGTAGTACTCGTCACGACCCGTCATGTCCATCTCACCGTGTTCACCGACACGGTCTCGGAGGGGGTCCACTGGGTGTCTCGCCCCGGTCGTTCCCTGTCCTCCGAGCGTGATGGTCGGCTCCCCGGTTCCGCCGAATCCACGGTCATACCCGTCGTGACGCCGTCGATGGGGAAATGGACATCGGATGCGCCCGTACGGGTGCTGTCCGCCGCCGCCGTCGTGTCCGACGCCAGACGTCTCCGGTGGCGAGGCGAGCGACCACGGCGTCAGCCGTGGGAGGAACCGGTGACGATACCGGGGCTGGAGTTCGCCGGACCGGACCTCAGGTGTCGAAGAACCGGTCGGGCGCCATCCGCGAGAGCCGCATCGAGTTGCCCGTCACGCCGAGGCTCATCCCCATGTCGCCGACCACGACCGCCAGCGCGACGCTCACCAGCCCCAGCGGGACGCCGAGTGCGAGCAGTGCCTTCACGCCGAGACTCGACCAGATGTTCTGCCTGATGACGCCGTTGGCCTTGTTCGAGAGCGCGTAGAGGTAGGGGAGCTTGCCGATGTCGTCACCCATCAGCGCGATGTCGGCGGTCTCGATGGCCGTGTCCGTGCCGGCGGCGCCCATCGCGATTCCGACATCGGCGGTCGCCAGCGCGGGGGCGTCGTTGATGCCGTCGCCGACCATCGCCACGTCGCCGTACTCCGCCTGCAGCTCCGCCACGGCGTCGACCTTCTCGTCCGGCAACAGTTCGGCCCGGTACTCGTCCACGCCGACCTGCCCGGCGATGGCGCGGGCGGTGCCCTCGTTGTCGCCGGTCAGCATCACCACGTGTGCGACACCGAGGTCGTGCAGCCGCTCGACTGCCCGCTCGGCGGCCGGCCGCACCTCGTCGGCGATAGCGATGACGCCGACCAGTTCGTCCTCGGTGCCGACGAGGATGACCGTCTTCCCTTCGTCCTCGAACCGGGCGATAGCGCCGTTCTCGATGTCGGCACAGTCCTCGCGCTCGCACTGCTCGTCTGCCACCTCGGCGACCGTCCCGCCGTCGGCACGGAGGTGCGCGTGCGCCAGGTCGAAGCCCAGTTCCTCGAACAGGGACGGCTTGCCCGCGTAGTACGTCTCGCCGCCGATAGCCGCGCGGATACCCTTCCCCGTGATGCTCTCGAACCCTTCGATGCCCGGCAGGTCGCCGACCGCCGCCGCGTCGGCACACGCGAGAATCGCCTCGCCGATGGGGTGTTCACTCCGCTGCTCGAGCGCGGCCGCGTGCCGGAGCACTGTCTCCTCGCTCGCATCACCGAGCGAGACCACATCCGTGACCGCGAGTTCGCCCCTGGTGAGGGTCCCCGTCTTGTCCACGGCGATGGCGTCGACATCACCCATCGCCTCGAGGTGGTTGCCACCCTTGATGAGGACGCCGTTCTTCGCGGCGCTGGTGATTCCCGACACCACGGAGACGGGCGTGGAGATGACGAACGCACACGGACACGCGATGACCAGCAGAGTGAGCCCGCGGATGAACCACGTCTGCCAGCTCCCGCTGAAGGTGTGCGAGACGCCGGCGACCCCGACGGTGGCCCCCCCACTGATGAACAGCGGCGGGAGCGCGGCGGTCAGAATCGCCAGGACGACGACCACCGGGGTGTAGTAGCCCGCGAACCGGTCGACGAACTGCTCCTTCTCGGTCTTGTTCGCCTGTGCGCCCTGCACCATCTCGATGATCTGGGAGAGCGTCGACTCCGAGGCGGGCGCGGTCGTCTCGAACTCGAGATATCCGTCCTCGTTGATGCTGCCGGCGTACACCTCGTCGCCGACCGCCTTGTCGACGGGGACGCTCTCGCCGGTGATGGGGGACTCGTCGACGGCACTCCTGCCCTCGACGACGGTGCCGTCGAGCGGGATCTTGTCGCCGGGGCGGACGATGACCGTCTCGCCGACTTCGACCTCGTCGGCGGGGATGGTCACCTCCTCGCCGCCGGTTCCGGGTGTCTCCGACGACCCGGTGTCGCGGCGGACGGTCGCCTCGTCGGGCGACAGCTCCATCAGCTCCCGCAGGGAGTCACGCGCCCGGTCCATCGCGTAGTCCTCCAGCAGTTCGGCGATACTGAACAGCACCGCCAGCGTCGCGGCCTCGACGAAGTAGCCGATGCCGGTCGCGGCGATGATGGCCGTCCCCATCAGCAGGTCGATGTCGAGGCTCAGGTTCTTCGCGGAGTAGTAGCCGCCGCGAACGACCGGGATACCGCTGGTGACGATCGCGACGAGGAAGAGCACGTCCGCGACGTGAAGTGGGTGCTCGAGGACGCTGGCGACGGCGAGGTTCTGTCCGGCCAGGACGAACTTGAAGAGGAGGCCGAGCGACACGAACACCGCGCCGACCCACGTCTTGACCGCCCGGGAACTCGTCCAGACCTCGGACGGCGGTGCGACCTCCATCCCACCGCCGCCCCTGTCGTCGTCGCTCTCGGCACCGCGACCGACGACCTCGTAGCCCGCGTTCTCGACGGCCCGAACGACATCGGCTTCGGTGGTGCGGTCGGGGTCGTAGGTGACCGTGGCCGTGCCGGTGGTCGGCTGGAGAGCGACCTCGACCACGCCGTCGACGCGCTCGAGGCTCTTGTCGACCTTCTGCGCGCAGGAGGGGCAGTCCATCTCGGGGACGGCGAGGCGGGCGGTCAGCTCGCGTCGCTGCCCGCTGCCGCGTGGCGGCCCCGCCGCATTCGGGGTCTCTGTCATATCCCTGGGTAGGAGCGGGTGCTCGATAGCCCTTTGTTGGAATATTCCAATTCGCGGGCGCCAGCGCGATGCCTGCCCCTGGCGTCAGCGCGACGCAAGTCGTTCGCTCGCTTCCCGCTCGCCTGCGACGTGTTGCTTCGCCAGGTGTTCCTCCGCCCGGCGGAGCCGGTAGGTGAGCGTCGACCGTGGTACGTCGAGATGCTCGGCCAGCTCCCCGACATCGACCTCGCGGGGCGACTCGTAGTAGCCGTGTTCGACGGCTGCCCGGAGCGCGGCCTCCTGCTCCGGGGACAGGCCGCTCGTCTTCCCGTCGCTCCCCCCAGCCGATGCCGTAGTATCCGCGGTTCGGAGCATCTCCAGCCGGGCACACTCCCCGACAGCCGCCTCCAGATCGTCGAAGAAGGCCGCCAGGTCCCCCTCCCCGGAGTGGATGAGCCGCCACGTGTAGTGGCGGCCCTCGTGGCGCGTCTCGAACAGCACGCCGTCCCCGAGGTGGTCGCGGGCGATGTGGGGAACCGAGGCACAGGTGGGCGTGCGCTCCCAGTCGGAGTAGAGGACGAGCGCACCGTCCGTGCGGTCGAGGACGCGGGTGGTCTGCGTGGCGCCACAGTCCTCGGTCGCCAGGCAGTCGGCGTAGTAGTCGCTGTTGTGGAAGGCGTCCTCGATGGCGTCGAGCGCGTCCGGGGTCCCGTTGGCGTGGTCGACCCGCCAGAGCCGCTCGGCGGTGGCGTGCAGCGAGAGCGAGCGGACGCGGGCGTCGGGGTGGTCGGCGAGGGCGTCCGCCACCCTGTTGCACCCTGGCTCGTACTCGAGGGCGAAGACGAGTTCGCGCATACCACCGCGTAGGCGGCCACAGGGCATAACACGTGGGCTCGGTACCATCCCCGTTGATGCAGGTCGAACTCCTCCCGGCCGGACCCCCCACCGTCGAACCGCTCGGTGATAGCCGAGTTCCCGGGACCACCGCGTCCAGCCATGTGCCCCCGGTAGCCAGCGACCTAGAGTTTGAATACCCTCCCGTCACTGCGCCGTGACATGGGACTGCATACCAATGCAGAGGGGGGAACGGAGGGGAGTCGAACGCCGGTCGACCGACGCCGGTTCCTCAGGGGTGCCACGACGGTCGGTGCCGGACTCGCCCTCGCCGGGTGTAGTACGGATGTCGGCGACTTCGGCGACGGCGGCGATGGTGGGGACGGTGGGGGTGACGGCGGCGGCGGCGACGCGACCCCAACCAGCGTGGGCACGGAGCCCCCGCTCACCCCCGCGGACTGTGACCCGGAGCCGATCGAGTCGGACATCACGTCGGACACGACCTGGGACGCCAGCGACTGTCCGCGGGTCGCCCTCGAGACCAACGTCAGGGTCACCAGCGGGGCGACGCTGACCATCGAACCGGGCGTCGAGGTCGTCGGCAAGCCCGGGTCGAAGCTGACGGTGAAGGGCGACGGGACGCTCGTAGCTAGCGGCAGCGCCAGCGACCCCATCTGGTTCTACGGTGACTCGAGGGTGCCGGCCCACTGGCAGACCATCGAGATAGAGTCGGAGAACCCCAACGAACTGTCGAACGTGGTCGTCCACGATGCGGGCGGCGGCGACTGGGCGAACGTCTGGGTGCAGGGTGGCGCTCGACTCTCGGTGACCGACTCCTGGTTCGCCAACAGCGGGACGTGGGGACTGGTGGCCGAGGACGGCGCCACGCTCGATTTCGCGCGGAACGCGTTCACCGGGAACGAGACGGCGCCGCTGTCGGTGTCCACGACGCTCGTCGGCGCGCTCGACGGCGTCTCGCTGTACGCCGGCGGCAACGGGACCGACCACATCGAGGTCAGCGCTGCGGATGTCGAGAGCGAGGCCACGTGGCCCGCCACCGACGCCCCGTTCTTCTTCGAAGGGAACAGTCGGCTGCTCGCTCCTGTCTCGGTCGACCGGGGGGCGCGGTTCACCTTCGCGGAAGGCGGGAAGTTGACGGTCAAACCGGAAGGGTCGCTCGCCGCGAGCGGGACGAGCGAGCGCCCGATCGTCTTCGAGGGCGACGAGGAGGTCCCCGGCTACTGGCAGACCATCGAGTTCGAATCCAACAACCCCGACAACGAACTGTCGAACGTGGTCGTCCGGGACGCGGGCGGCGGCGACTGGGCGAACGTCTGGGTGCAGGGCGGTGCCCGACTCTCTGTTTCGAACAGCACGTTCGCCAACAGCGCCACGTGGGGGCTGGTGGCCGAGGACGGTGCCACGCTCCCGGAGTTCGCGACGAACACGTTCACCGGGAACGAGACGGCGCCGCTGTCGGTGTCCACGACGCTCGTCGGCGCGCTCGATGCCGGGTCGACCTACGCCGGCGACAACGGTGCCGACCGCATCGAAGTCGACGGAACGGATGTCGAGAGCGAGGCCACGTGGCCTGCCACGGACGCTCCCATCTATCTTCAGGGCAACAGCCGACTGTTCGCCCCCGTCTCGGTCGACTCCGGGGCACAGTTCACCTTCGCCGAAGGCGGGAAGCTGACCGTCAAACCGGAGGGCGCGCTCTCGGCGGACGCCGGGGACGGGGAGCCCATCGTCTTCGAGGGCGCCGAGCAGTCGCCGGGCTACTGGCAGACCATCGAGTTCGAATCCAACAACCCCGACAACGTCCTCGACAACGTGGAGGTGGCCTACGGCGGCGGTGGCGACTGGGCGAACGTCTGGGTGCAGAACGGTGCCCGCCTCTCCCTGACCAACTCCAGACTCGCGAACAGCGCCACCTGGGGCCTCGTCGTCGAGGGGGGCGCGACCTTCGAGGGGCGCAACAACGTCTACGAGAACAACGCCGAAGGCGGCATCAGGGACGACACCAGCTGACACGTGCCGGAGTCGGGGTGGTGTGGTTCCGGTGTGTCCGGCGCGACCACGGCCGCACGCCGAACACTTAGGTACGAGTACACACATCACTCGATATCGTGGCGGACAACACATCCGCAGGTGGTGGCGGGCCGTCGGTCGGAGAGGCGCTCCCGCCGGAGGGGGCGCTGCGGGAGGGGATACTGGAGATCAGTCCCGTCCCCATCGCCATCCTCGACGCCGACCGGCAGGTCGTCCTCGCCAACGACAGAGCGAAGCGAGAACTGGGACTCAGAGAGGAGGAACTCCTCGGCCTGAGTACGGACGACTCGTCGCTCTCGGCCGTCGACGCCGACGGCGACCCCGTCGGGGAGGGCGAGGGGATCACGGCCGAGATCCTCGAGACCGGCGAACCCGTCCAGAACCGGGTCTATCGCATCGACCTGCCGACCGGGGAGCACATCTGGCTCTCCATCAGCGGGACGCCACTGCTGGACGATGACGGCGCGGTCGAGCACATCGTCCTCGCCTTCGAGAACATCACGGAGCGCAAGGAGCGCGAGCGCCGGTTCGATGCCGTCTTCAACAACACCTACCAGTTCACGGGACTGATGGAGCCCGACGGCACGCTCATCGAGGCCAACCGGACGGCACTCCAGTTCGTCGGGGCCGAGCGCGAGGCGGCCGTCGGGAAGCATCTCGCGGAGTCGCCGTGGATCACCGACGGGAACCGCGAGCGCGTCTACGACGCCACCGAGCGCGCTCGTGGGGGCGAGTTCGTCCGCTTCGAGATGGAGATCCACAGCGCCGAGCGCGAGGGGACCGTTCCCATCGACTTCTCGCTGAAGCCGTTCACCGACGAGCACGGCGAGGTCGTCCTGCTCATCCCGGAGGGACGGGACATCACGGAACTCAAACAGCGGGAGGCCGACCTTCGCGAGGAGCGGGCCTTCACCGATAGCATGCTCGGGGCCGTGCCCGACATCTTCTACGCGTACGACGCCGACGGGAACTTCGTCCGGTGGAACGACCGATTCGCCTCGGTGACCGGCTACGACGACGACGAGATCGAGACGATGGAGCCGCTCGACTTCGTTCCGGCGGACGAGTCGGAGTCCGTCGGCGAGGCCATCGGCAGCATCCTCGAGACGGGCGAGCCAGTCGTCATCGAGAGCTACCTCGAGACCAGAGCCGGGGACCGGATCCCCTACGAGTTCAAGGCCGGCCAGTGGCGCGGCCCCGAGGGCGAGGTCATGGGTGTGGTCGGCATCGGACGGGATGTCACGGAGCGCAAGGAGCGCGAGCGCCGGTTCGAGGCCATCTTCAACCAGACCTACCAGTTCACGGGACTGATGGAACCCGACGGGACGATGCTCGAGGCCAACGATACCGCACTGTCGTTCGCCGGCATCGAACGGGACGATGTCGTCGGCAAGCATCTGGTCGATGCCGCCTGGATCACCGAGGAGAACCGCGACCAGGTGCGCGAGGCGACCGAGCGCGCTCGCGGGGGCGAGTTCGTCCGCTTCGAGATGGAGATAGACGGTGCGGAGCCGGGCGAGACCGTCCCCATCGACTTCTCGCTGAAACCCGTCACGGACGAGTCCGGCGAGGTCGTCCTGCTCATCCCGGAGGGGCGGGACATCACGGAACTCAAACAGCGGGAGCAGGAGCTGGCCGAGAAGACCGACGAGCTCGAACGGACCGTCGACCGGCTCGAGCGGACCAACGCGGAGCTGGAGCAGTTCGCGTACGTGGCCTCGCACGACCTGCAGGAGCCGCTCCGGATGATATCGAGCTACCTCGACCTGCTGGAGCTGGAGTACGAGGACGCGCTGGACGAGGCGGCCCACGAGTACATCGAGTACGCCGTCGACGGGGCCGACCGGATGCGCGAGATGATCGACGACCTGCTGGCGTTCTCGCGGGTCCAGACCCGGGAGGAGGAGTTCGAGCCCCGGTCGGTCGAGGCTGTCCTCGAGGAGGCCCGGGACAACCTCGCCGTCGCCATCAGCGAGTCCGACGCGACCATCTCCCACGACGACCTCCCGACGCTCGCAGTCGACGACCACCAGCTTCGCCAGCTGTTCCAGAACCTGCTGGACAACGCCATCAGCTACGCCGGCGACGAGCCCCCGCGGGTCCATGTCGCCGCGACAGAGCACGACGACCGCTGGGAGTTCGCCGTCGAGGACGAGGGCGTCGGCATCCCCGAGGCGGAGCAGGACCGTATCTTCGACATCTTCATGCGCGGTGCCGGCACCGAGGATGGCGGCAGCGGTATCGGACTGGCCATCTGCAAGCGCGTTGTCGAGAACCACGGCGGCCGCATCTGGGTCGAGTCCGACCCCGGGGAGGGGACGACGGTCCGGTTCACCCTCGCGAAACGCCCCGGCGGGAACGGGGGTGTTCCGCGATGACCCCCGGTGAGGAGGGGAACCCCATCGAGATACTGCTGGTCGAGGACAACCCCGGCGACGTCCAGCTCACCCGGAAGGCGTTCGAGGACGCCGGCCTCGTCAACAACCTCAGCGTCGTCAACGACGGGGTCGCCGCGATGGAGTACCTCCGCCAGGAGGGCGAGTACACCGACGCCGACCGGCCGGATATGGTGTTGCTGGACCTGAACCTGCCGCGCAAGAGCGGCGAGGAGGTGCTGAGCGATATCAAGCACGACGACGACCTCAAGCGTATCCCGGTCGTCATCCTCACTAGCTCGGACGCCGAGGAGGACATGATAAAGACGTACAACGAGCACGCGAACGCCTACCTCACGAAGCCGGTCGACTTCCAGGGGTTCCTGGATGTCGTGAGCCGGGTCGAGGGGTTCTGGATATCCGTCGTGGAGTTCCCACCCGACTGAGCATGAGTGGACACCCCGACCCCGAGATGACGGGCCCGGCCGCGACCGACGCCGACGACACCACCGAGGAGGCGGACGGGCCCGTCGCGTTCGGCGGACGGTCGCTGCAGGTACTGCTGGTCGAGGACAACTCCGGGGACGCGACGCTCATCGAGACACACCTCGACCGGGTCTCCGGCGACGAGCTCGGGACGGAGCTCTCGCTCACGCACGTCGAGACCCTGACGGCGGCGCTCGACCGGCTCGCGACCGACCAGTTCGATGTCGTCCTGCTGGACCTGGGACTCCCGGAGAGTACCGGTCTCGAGACGGCCGAGCGGGTGCTCGACGCGTACCCTGCCGTCCCGGTCGTCGTCCTGACGGGGCTCCAGAACGAAGAGGTCGCCCTCGAAGCCATCCGCGCCGGTGCTCAGGACTACCTCGACAAGAACGAGCATATCGAGGGGCCGATGCTGGCGCGGGCGGTCCGGTACGCCGTCGAGCGGAAGGCCCGCGAGAAGCAGCTGGAGCTACGCACCGAGCGCCTCGGCGAGTTCGCCGAACTCATCTCCCACGAGCTGCGGAACCCGTTGAGTATCGCCTCGGGGTACGTCCAGCTCGCCCGCGACGGCGACGCCGACACGGCGGACGCGCTGGCCGAGATCGACGACGCCATCGACCGTATCGGGACGCTCGTCGACAAGCTCCACCGGCTCACCTCGCTGAGCACCGCGGACGGCGTCGCACCCGTCGACTTCGAGACGACGGCCGCCGAGCGCTGGGCGGCGACCGCGACACCCGGGGCGACGCTGGAGACGGCCGACGGACTGCCGACCATCGCGGCGAACCCGGACCGCATCCGGTCGCTGTTCGACCAGCTGTTCCGCAACGCCATCGAACACGGCGGCGAGGACGTCACGGTCGAGGTGGGACCGCTGCCCGACGAGGACGGCTTCTACGTGGCCGACGACGGCCCCGGCATCCCGCCCGAGGAGCGCGGTGACCTGTTCGAACACGGCTCGACCGGTGGTTCCGACCCCAGCTTCGGGCTCCCCATCGTCCGCAACGTCGCGGAGGACCACGGCTGGGAGGTCCGTGCCGTCGAGAGCGCCTCCGGCGGGGCCCGTTTCGAGGTCGCCGGGCTCTCGAACACGTTGACGGAGCTCCGGCGGAACGCCGGCGGTCACGGTGGTCCCGGCGGCGGGTGAGTGCCCGCTCCGGCCGCTGATGACGTGCCCTCGGAACCGCCCCCGGTGAACCCGCGCCCGCGCACGCGTAGGGGTGACTTTTTATCGGGGGACGCCGAATCCCGCCGCATGTTCAAGGCCATCGTGAGCGCGGACACGCTGGAGTCCGCGCTCGACTCCGTCAGCGTGCTCGTCGACGAGTGCAAGATCAATCTCAACGAGGACGGACTGGCCATCCGCGCGGTGGACCCGGCGAACGTCGGGATGGTGGACCTCTCGCTCGACGCGGACGCCTTCGAGTCCTACGAGACCGACGGCGGCATCATCGGTGTCAACCTCGCGCGGCTGGAGGAGTTCGTGGGGATGGCCGATTCGGGCCAACTCGTCCAGCTCGAACTCGACGAGGAGACCCGCAAGCTCCACATCCAGATCGAGGGCCTGGAGGGCACGCTCGCGCTCATCGACCCCGACTCCATCCGCCAGGAGCCCGACCTCCCGGACCTGGACCTCCCCGCCGAGATCGTCGTCGAGGGCAAGGACATCGACCGCGCGGTCAAGGCCGCCGACATGGTGAGCGACCACATCGCGCTCGGTGTCGACGTCGACGCCGAGGAGTTCTACGTCGAGGCCGAGGGCGACACCGACGACGTCCACCTCACGCTCACCCGCGACGACCTCATCGACCTCGAGGCAGGCGAGGCCCGCTCGCTGTTCTCGCTCGATTATCTGAAGGACATGAACAAGGCCATCCCGAAGGACGCGGAGGTCCGGATGGAGCTGGGCGAGGAGTTCCCCGTCAAGATGCACTTCGATATCGCGGAAGGGAAAGGTAAAATCACTTATATGTTAGCGCCGCGTATCCAGAGCGACTGAATCAGAGGATGAGCGGAATCTGTCCGTCTTGCGGTGAAGAGTTCGACAAGCCGGGGCTTCACTGGTCACACGGCACCTGTCCGTACCCAGAGATATCTCCGATTCAGGAGGCGGTGTTCGAGGGCCTGCTGATTGGCGATGGGTCGATACCGAAACAGAGCGGCGGCAATAGTGCTCTACTCCATCTCCCGATGATCAACCGCCGCTTTCTGGAGTGGATCGACGAGCGACTCGGCATCCTCACGACGGGCGTCTCGCTGAAGAAGACCGCCTCGGAACTCGCCAGCAACAACCGCGAGAGCGGGTTCAGTCCGAACGCGAAGGAAGAGCGGTACCACGACATGTACACCATCTGGACGCGCACGCATCCGTACTTCGAGGACCTGCGCGAGCGGTGGTATCCAGACCGTAACAAGCAGTTTCCGGATGATCTCGAACTGACACCGCTCCGAGCCAAGCTCTGGTACCTCTGTGACGGCTACCTCGATGTCGGGCAGCATGGTCGTCCCAGAATCGAGATCAAGGCCCGCAACGAGGAGAAGCGTGCCGAGTTCTTGGTTGGGCTGTTCGAGGACGTGGGCTTCTCCCCGCTGTACAAGCGTCACGAACTTCGGTTCACGTGCGACGAGACGGAGCACCTCGTCGAGTGGATGGGCGATCCGCTGCCTGGCTTCGAGTACAAGTGGGCGCTCGGCTCCCGCGAGCAGTACCACGAACTGAAACAGGAGGCGTACGAGGAGCACGCGACGCAGACCATCGAAGTAGAGGACTAAGCTGTCGCACCTCGAATCCATAACTTCTGGGAGTTATTTTGCCATTATGGCCGTAGTTCGTTAGAAATGGCCCATTCTGACACCGTGTTGTTTCTTCTGTTTAGATAGTTGGGAATAAGTGACTAGTGAGGACAGTGGCTGCGGGTATGATTACGTACCATGTCATCAGCGGGGAATATCTGGAGGGTAGTGCTGAATAGAGAGCGCAAGTCGGGAATTGACCAACCGATGTATGATAACCGAGGCTTGGTCGGTACGGAGGAAGACACTTACCGGAGGCGAGAACCTGTCGAACAATGCCCACAATACAGCTGAAGGAGATAGGCCCTCTCGTTGGCGCATTGATTCTTGGGTTCGTCCTCTTCCTCCTCATCAATTACCTGAGTCTCTTTGGGGTGGTGACTGTGGGCTCGGAATTGGTTACGATCTCGTTAGGTGTCCTGATTGGGTACGTGGTTGCTCTTTTCACCAGCTCAGGATAGCTCTGTGAAAGTAATGACTCGGAGGCTCATTTCGGCGCGGGAGAATCAGATTCGTTCCGCTGACTACATCCTCTAAGTCGGTCACGACGCGCATGACCGATTCTCGCCACGAGTCGCCCGCAGCGAATCAGATATCCGCGATTCGCGTCTCCCCGGCCCGCGTTGCCTTACCCTCCTCGACCAGCACGTCCGCCTCGGTTACGCCCGCGGGCAGCAGCACGTCGGCCCGCGAGCCGAAGGAGATGTGGCCGATGCGGTCGCCGCGCTCGAGTTCCTGCCCGGCCTCGACGTACGGGTGGATGCGCCGGGCGAACGCGCCCGCGATGAGGGTCACGCGGTAGTCACCCGTCTCGCGCGCCATGTCGACGTGGACGCGTTCGTTGTGTTCGGACTCCTTCGAGAACGCCAGCCGGTGGCCCCCCGCGATGTGCTCGACCGCCTCGACACGCCCCGCGAGCGGCGCGCGGTTGACGTGGACGTTCGCGGCGTTCATGTAGATGCCCACGCGGACGCGGGCGTCGCCGTCGTGTTCCTCCGTGCGGACGACCGACACCACGCCGTCGGCGGGCGCGACAGCCCCGCTATCGGGCGGTGTGCGTTCGGGGTCGCGGTGGAATGCGAGGACGGCTCCCGCCAGCAGAAGGCCGAGCGCGACGGCCGCGCGGCGTCCCAGCCGTCGGGCGGTCGCGAGGCCCGCGAGCGTGGCGGCGACGGCGTAGCGACCGGCACCGGGTGCGATGCGCATAGCGGGGCTGGGGCGGTCGGGCACATCACCGTTCCGCCCGCGCCCGCGAACCCCTCCGCTTCCGGTGGAGATGCGGTTTGGGGCCGTGAAATTATGACACGGTAGCCGTCGATTCGCGGCTACCGGGGAGCTACCTGGCGTTGTGCACGCTCTATGCGACCGGACAGGTCGGTATCTGGACTCGAAACGGAGGCGGTCTGGGGGTGGTCGGGGCGCGTCTGGCGGTGCCCGGGTGGTCCCCTCGGCCGTGTGGCCGCCTGCCGGGATACTGCAAGGACTTAGTACGCGGCCCGTCTCGGGCCGGTATGAACGTCGCAGACGCCATGACGCCGCGCGAAGAGGTGGTGACGGTGTCCATCCCCGGTACCCGCGAGGACGCCCTCGAATACCTGCAGGGCGGTGCCTTCTCCTCGGTCCCCGTGGTGAAGGACGGTGAGGACGGCGAGGAGTTCCGCGGGCTCGTCACCCGCGAGGCGCTTATCGAACGGCCCGACGAGGACCAGCTCGCGCTGCTGGTCGAGGAAGTCCCGACCGTCACGAGCGAGGCCTCGCTGGCCGACGTGGCGCGGCTCGTCCGCGAGAGCGGCCACAACCGCGTCCCCGTGGTCGATAACGACCATCTCGCCGGTATCGTCACCGTGACCGACGTCATCCGGGCGCTGGCCAACGGCGAAATCGCCGGCACGGACGTCGAAGTGGGCCCACTGTCGACCCACGCGGTCAACACGGTCTACCGCGAGACACCGCTCCCGGTCGTACAGGCCGAACTCGACTACGCCGACGTGCCCTACGCGGCCGTGCTCGACGACGAGGGCGAACCCGAGGGCATGCTGACGGAGGTCGACATCATCGAGGTGGCCCGCGTGGAGGAGGGCGAGGCCGAGACCGGCGAATCCCTGGCCGACGAGGACGACGACTGGAAGTGGGAGGGAATCAAGGCGACCGGCAACCGCTACCTTCCGACCCGGAACGTCGAGATTCCGGCCGAGCCGGCTCACCGGTTCATGAGCGAGGACCTCGTGACGGTCACGCGCAAGCGGACCGCACAGGATGCCGCCCAGCTCATGATATCCAACGATATCGAACAGCTCCCGCTGATGACGGCCGACGACATGGTCGGCATCCTCCGGGACATCGACCTGCTCGCCGCGGTGATCGAGGATGAGTGAGGACATGGATGCGGATGCGGACGCGGAGGCGCTCGAGCCGGTCCCGGCCGACGAGGAGCTGGAGACCGTCGCCGAACTCGCGAAACGCCGGGGGTTCTTCTTCCCCGCCTCGCGGGCCTACGGCGGCGTCGCCGGCTTCTACACGTACGGCCCCGAGGGCGCTGCCCTCAAGCGCAACGTCGAGGACGCCTGGCGCGACCTGTTCGTGACCCAGGAGGGCCACATGGAGATATCCGCGCCCGACGTGATGCCCGAGCCCGTCTTCGAGGCGTCGGGCCACCTCGACGGCTTCGACGACATGATAATCGAGTGCCCGGAGTGTGGCACCAACCACCGTGCCGACCACCTCGTCGAGGACGCGACCCGTATCGAGGAGGCCGAGTCGCTCCCGATTCCGGAGGTCGAGGCACTCATCGCGGAGTACGACCTCGACTGTACGGTCTGTGGCGAGCCGCTGACCGATGTCCCCGTCGAGGAGTTCAACCTGATGTTCGAGACGAACATCGGCCCCGGTAGTTCGAAGCCGGGCTACCTCCGCCCGGAGACGGCCCAGGGCATCTTCGTGGAGTTCCCGCAGCTCAAACAGTACGCCCGGAACCAGCTCCCGTTCGGCGTCGCGCAGGTCGGCACCGCGTGGCGCAACGAGATATCGCCGCGTCGCGCGCTCGTCCGGGTCCGGGAGTTCACGCAGGCAGAGCTGGAGCACTTCGTCGACCCCGACGAGGACGAGCCGCCCCTCCACCGGGTCGCGGACGTCGAACTCACGCTGTACCCGGCCGACGAGCAGGAGGCCGATGACGGGGAGTACGTCACCTGCACGGTGCAGGAGGCCGTCGACGAGAACATCGTCGCCTCCGACTGGGTCGCCTACTACCTGGGGCTCTCGCAGGACTGGTACGAGCGGGTCGGCGTCGACATGGACCGGTTCCGCTACCGCCAGCACCTCTCGGGCGAACTCGCCCACTACGCCGCGGACTGCTGGGACGCCGAGGCCGAACTCGGCGGCGACTGGGTCGAGATTACGGGCTTTGCCTACCGCTCGGACTACGACCTCTCGAAGCACGGCGCCCACTCCGACGAGGATTTCACGCTGTTCAAGCAGTACGACGAGCCCAAGACCGTCGAGCGTGCGACCGTCGACCCCGATATGTCCGTCCTCGGACCGGAGTTCGGCGGCGACGCCGGCGCGGTGCAGGAGGCGCTCAACGACCTCGTCGCGCGCGACCCCGACGCCTTCGACGGCGAGAGCGTCGCAGTCGAGGTCGACGGCGAGACCTACGAGGTCGACGTCGAGGACGCGAACTTCGCCCGCGAGGAGGTCACGGAGTCGGGCGAGCACATCACGCCCCACGTCGTGGAGCCGTCGTTCGGTATCGGTCGCATCGTCTATACGGTTCTCACGCACGCGTACGACCGCGACCTGGTGGACGGTGAGGAGCGTGCGTTCCTCGACCTGCCGCCCGAGGTGGCACCGACGACGGTCGGCGTCTTCCCGCTGATGGACAAGGACGGCCTCGGCGAGCGCGCCCGCGAGGTGGAGGCGGACCTCCGGCAGGCCGGCTTCGCCGTCGCGTACGACGACTCGGGCAACATCGGCCGGCGCTACCGCCGTCAGGACGAGGTCGGCACGCCGTACTGTGTGACGGTCGACTACGAATCGCTGGAGGACGACACCGTCACCGTCCGCGAGCGTGACTCGACCGAGCAGGCCCGCGTCGATATCGAGGAGTTGCCCGTCACGCTGACCGCGCTCCGGACCGGGAGCACCGACATCTCCGAGCTGTAGGTCGATGACCGACACCGCCAGCGCCGACGGGGGCGGGGGCGGTGCGGACGGGGGAGCGTCGAACGGCGCCGACGCCGGTACCGACGCGGACGGCGGCCGCTTCTCGCGGCTCCGCCACCCCGAGGTCGAGCGTCGGCTGGTCCACGTCACGGGCGCGCTCGCGCCCGCGAGCTACCTGCTCGGGGTGTTCACCTGGCGCCAGCTCGGGCTCGTCCTGCTGGGTGGGTCGATGCTGGCGGCGCTGCTGGAGGCCGGTCGGCTCTCGGGCCGACTCGACCTCGCCATCTACGACCGGCTCACCCGCGAGTACGAGCAGGACAACGTCGCAGCGTACGCGCTGTACGTGGTGAGCTTCACCGTCGTCGTTCTCCTCTTCCAGCCCCGCGTGGCCATCCCGGCCGTGCTGGCGCTCGCCATCGCCGACCCCGTCTCGGGGCTGCTGGGCTCTGGTGAGCTCCGTGACGTGAAGCAGGGGTACGTCCTGCTGGCGACGTTCGGCATCGCGACCGGCATCGCGAGCTTCTTCGTCCCGGCGCTCGCGGCGGTACTGGGCGGCCTGGCGACTGCACTCGCCGACGGCGTCAAGCCTACCGTCCGCGGCTACGTCCTTGACGATAACCTCACTATCCCGCCCGCGGCCGCGGTCGCGATGACCCTCGGGCTGGAACTGGTCGGGCGGCTGCCGGCGCTGGTCTGAGTCAGAACGGTCCCGTCTCGCAGCCCATCGTCGTCGCGAGTTCCCTGCTCTCGACCCCGCCCGTGTCGATCGTGACCCCCTGCCAGTGTTCGTTGCAGTCGTAGCTGTCGGGCGTCGCCGTGTAGCGCTCGCGCCAGTCCAGTGCTGGCACCCGGACGGTGACGGCGTACGCTGCCGGCTCCGGGCGCTCGACGGTGACCGTGGCGTCGGTCCGGAGACGGAACGTCCCGCGGAACAGCGCCCCGCCGTCGCGTCGGTCGATGCCGACGGCCACCGTGGCCGGTTCCGTCCGCTGGTTCTCGACAGTCGTGTCGTGAGGCGCGGGGTCACGGAGCGTCGGGCAGCCGTCGTGCGAGAGCGTCACCCGTCGCTCGTTCCGGACGGTCGTCTCGATGCGGCGCGGCTCGTCGGGGGCGCTCGCGCAGGGGCCGAGGCCGAGACAGCCCGCCAGCCCGGCCGCAGCGGCGGTTCCGGCGGCCGCCAGCATCTCGCGTCGTCGCACGGCCGGCCGTCGTCCGGCCGCCGACAAGTGTCTTCAGGTCGGGGCGGCGCCCGCTCCGCCACGCAGCCGCGCGACGAGTGCCTCCACGCGGCCGGAGAGCCGCATCAGCACGGTCCCGAGGATGCTCATCGCGAGGACGTAGCCGACGATGAGTGCCGTCAGTTGCGGGTCCAGCCCCGCGGTCACGGCGAGTGCCGCGAGGACGAGCGAGAACTCGCCACGCGCGACCATCGCCAGCGCCATCCGGACGCGCCGGCGCTCGGTCAGGCCGTAGGCGGCCGCGCCGAGGTAGCCCGAGACGAGTTTGGTGACCGCGGTCACGGCCACGAGCGCTGCGAGCGGCACCGCCACCGCGCCCAGCGCCCCGGGGTCCGTGCCCAGGCCGATGGCGAAGAAGAAGACGGCTGCGTAGAGGTCGCGCTCGGAGGTGATGACGCGCTCGACGCGGTGGGCATGCTCGGTCCCGCCGACCGCGGCCCCGAGGAAGAACGCCGCGACGGCCTCGCTCACCCCGAGCGCGAGCGCGACGCCCGCGACGACGGTGACGGCCGCGACGATTCGAAGTAAGAACAGTTCGTCGGCGTCGGTGTCGAGCGCCCGAGCGACCAGCGGCGTCCCGACGGTGGCGAGCGCGACCAGCGCCGCGATGACCGCGACCGAGATGCCGAGCGGGACGAGCGCGCTCGCGAGGGTACCGCCCGAGAGCGCGACCGCCGTGAGGAGCGCGAGGTAGACCGCGATGACGAGGTCCTCGGCGATGAGGACGCCGAGGATGGCCTCGGCTTCGGGGTCGGCGATCCAGCCGAGTTCGATGAGCGACTTCGTGATGATGGCCGACGAGGAGATGTAGGTCGCGCCGGCGAGCAGGACGCTCTCGACGAGGCCGAAGCCGAAGGCGTAGCCCAGTGCGAAGCCCGCCCCCGCGTTCAGCAGGAGGTCGACGCCCGCCGCGCGCGTGACGGCCTCGCGCCGGCGCAGCAGGCTCGAGAGGTCGAACTCCAGCCCGATGAAGAAGAGTAGCAGGACGATACCCAGCTCCTGCAGGAGCGTGATGAACTCCTGTTGCTGGACGAGCGTGAGCGACTGCCCCGCGATCTCGGGTGCGTTCGGCCCGACGAGGACGCCGGCGACGATGTACGCCGGGATGACCGACTGGTCGAGCCGGGTGGCGAGTGCGCCGCCGATGGCCAGCGTCGCGAACATGACGCCCGCGGCCAGCAGGAGCGACTCCGTCGCGGCCACGCTCAGGCCCCGTCCGTGCCGTCCGCACCGGCGCCGTCGTCCATCCCATCGATGGTCGCGTCCCCGCCCTGGCAGCGGTCGGCGAAGACCGACTGCTGCTCGCGGGTGCCGAGCGTCACGAGGATGTCGCCGGGCTCGACGCGGAAGTCGGGGCCCGGGTTCGGGACGGTGTCGGGCCCGCGCTGGACGGCGATGACCGAGACGCCCGACACCGCCCGGAGGTCGGCCTCCGCGAGCGTCCTTCCGGCGACGGGTGAGGCGTCGGTGATGTCGACCCACTCGATGATGGCGTCGCCCAGCGGGACGGAGAGCCGGTCCATGTCGACGGTCTCGAAGTACGCGCCCTCGAGGATGGAGCCGAGGTAGTTGGCCTGCTGGCTCGTCAACTCGAACACCTTCTGGGAGTCGGCGTCCGCGTCCGGCCGGCGGAAGAGTTCGACCCGGCCGTCGTGATGGAGCAGGACGACCGCGCGGGCCCCGCCGCCCACGTCCACCTCGAACTTCTTGCCGACGCCCGGCACGTCGGTCTCGTAGACGGTCATGAGCGGGCGTTGGTGGGTCGGCGGCTTAACTCCGGGCGATGTACCAGCCGTGTCGATGTTGTCCCCGAACTGTCCGCGACGGCGGCATGGGGGTGGTTCCGAAGCCCTCGCGCTCTTACGACGACAGCGGCACCTGCGAAGCCCCCGCGCTCCACGGCGACGACGACTTCGGCGACGACGGTGAGACCTACGAAGCCCTCGCGCGCTCGCCCTTCGTAGCCATCCCTGTCGCTGACTTTCGTCTCTGACGAGATGTATGCTCAGATTCAGAGTTTAATATATAATCCTCGAATTATGGATAAATAGGAGATATTGTGGGGAAATTCCTCTACTCTGGAACTTCTCCCTGCGGCGTCGGCAACGACCGGATCTCCCGCGGCGGCACGAGGAAGTTGCCGCGATGGCGGACGAAGATGTACTCGAGGATGCCGTTGTTCACGCGCTGGCGGACCGCGGGTGTCACCTCGGTCAGGTCCTGGCCGTTCATCGCCTCGCGGACGGCGTCGAACTCGCTCATCTCGCGCTGGAGCGAGGGGAAGTGGAGGCTGGCGATGCCGTCGTCGGCGGACTCGAAGTGTCGGCGGTTGAGCTTCACGCCGCCGTCCGCGTCCCGGTTCGCGCGGGCGGCCTTCTGCGCGTGGCCGACGCGACCGTGTTCGCGGGCCTGCTCGCGGATGGTGTCGAGCGTCGCGTCCACGCGGGAGCCGTCGCCGAGGTTCGCGCCGACCCCCTCGACCCAGTTGTTCTCGGCGTGCATCGGCGAGAACATCTCCATCACCTGGTCGGCGAAGTCCTGTTCGCCGTACCAGTCCGACAGCCGCTGCCGGAGGTTGGCGACGTGTTTCGTGGTGCCGCCGGCGAACGGACCCTCCTGGATGGTCACGCGGTCCTCGGGCGCCTGGTTCTTCGCGAAGCCGGCCTTGAACCCCATGAACAGCGGACTCGCCTCCGGGACGGGGCCGTCCTCGGGCACGCCCTCGAGTCCGGCCTGTTTCTCGGCCGGCAGGCCGGCGCCGACGAAGCCCGTCCGGCGGTCGTCCACCGTGAAGACATCCGTGAGTGCGGCGTCGAACTCGACGCCGTTGGCCGTCGCGCGCTCGCCGGTGAGCGCGAGTTCCGCCTCCAGCAGCGCGTCCGGGCGGTCGCTGGCGAGGTGGAGCAGCGCGTCCTGCCGGTCGAAATCGGGTGTCTCGAACGATGAGAGCCGCTTCGCGGGGTAGATGTCGACGCCCTCCGGCATGGCGCCGTAGCGCTGGAAGTACTCCGGGGTGTACGCGATCGAGCGCAGCAGGCCCTCGTGGGACCACGCGTACGCCTCGTCCAGCCGCGTGAGCGCGCGCTCGACGGTCGCGCGCTGGTCGGCGGTCGGTGCCCCCTCGCCGTGGAGGTTCAGATACAGGAGCGTCTGGTGGCGTGGCAACTGCTCGTTGCCGAACTCGTCGCGACGGATGAACTCGCCCCATGCGAACTGCCGTGTGGGGAGCGTCGAGAGGTCCGCCGGTCCCGACGGCACGGGTGGGCGGTCCGCGCCCTGATAGCCGACGGCGTCGAGACACGCCGAGAGGCCGACGCTCCCGCCCACGGCGACGGCGGCTTTCAGCACGTCGCGACGGCTCCGGTCGGTGTTCGGTCCGGTCATGGTCCGTCGTTGACGGTGGAGGTGTTTAGTCGTTCCATGCTCAGAGGGTCTGGCTGGTCGGTTGCATGTCGATGAACGCGGTCTCGTACCCCTCGTGGCGGGCGACCTGTGGCGGGGTCGTCACGCGCAGTTCGAGGTCGGCACCCGCCGGGACCGACTCGACAGCCGCACCGTAGTGGTAGTTCAGGTCAGGGTCGAGCGTCCGGGTCAGTGCGCCGTCGAACACCGTCTCGCCGCCGCTGGTCAGCGTGCCCTCCATCGCCATCGCTGGCAGGACCATCCGGTTGTACGGCGTCCGGGCCGACACCGCGAGGTACTGTGCGCCGTCGGGGGCGTCGACACCCTCGGGCGGCGCGTCGAGAGTGGTAACGACGAGGTTCGCGTCGCCCGTCTCGGCCGTCCCGCGCACGCCGCCCGGGAACTCCTCGGCCGGCGGGAGCGTCGACTGGGGCATCATCCCCATCTCCATCGGGTCACGAGCGCTCCGCTTGCCGGCCCGGTCGGGCGTCTCCTCGAACATGATCTCGTTGCGCTTCGACTCACTGTAGTCGAAGCCGATGGTCGTCTCCGCGGGGTCGCCGAACTTCTCCCGGAACGCGCCCGTCCGGCGGGTGTTCACCCCGCCGACCGAGACGGTCACGTCGTACGCCCCGTCGCCGTCGAGCGGGAAGTTGCCGCCGTAGTGAAAGCCCATGGGCTGGGAGAGCATCGGGTAGATGACCTCCTGGCTCACCAGGTCCCCGCCCTTCGATATCTCGAGGCTGAGGCCGGTCTCCGGCAGGACGACACCCGTCTCCGGGTCCCAGACGGTCGCCATCAGGTGGACGTCGTCCTCGTCCTCGATGCTCGTCTTCTGGACCTCGTCTCCGTTCACGTTCCAGAACCGGTGCGGGTAGCTGTACATCAGGGCGAACTTGTAGTCTCCCGACCCGCCCATCCCCGTCATCTGCATCCCCTCGACGTGGGTCGGGAAGTAGACGGCATCCGGGCGGTTCGACAGCACCGGCGGCGAGGAGAGCGAGCGGGTCTCGACGAGCCCTCCACAGCCGGCCAGCGCGGTCGCGCCCGCGGCGCCGGTGCCCAGCAGGAAATCGCGTCGTCGCATTGGCTACTCGTCCGGTCTCCCCACCAAAACGGATTCTGGTCCGACCGTCGAAACCGTCGTGAGACGGGCAGCCGCGTGGGAGTGCCGGGCGTCAACGGCGCCGGCCGCCGCCGAGCGCTAGCGCGGCCACGAGGACCCCCGCGACGACCGCCGCGAGGCCGAAGCCGGGCTGACCACCCGTCTCGGTCGCCCCGCCGGCCGTCGTCCCGCTTCCCGTGGCAGTCCCGCCGCTCCCGCCGTCGGGTGGCGCGGTCGTCGGGACCGGCGTCGTGACGATGCCGCCCGCCCGCTCGGGTTCGACGCTGAACCGGGTTGTGACGGTCTCGTTGCCCGCACGAACCGCCCGCTCGTCGCCGTCGAACTCCCCGTCCCCGTCGTCGCGGTGGAGGCTCACGCGCGCCGCGAACGACCCCTCGGTCGCCGCGTGGAACGAGTCGTTCACCGCGACCGAGACGTTCTCGTACGTGCCGGCGTCGAGGGTCCGGGCCCCGATGACGCGGCCCTCGGCGGTCCGGTTGCGGACGACGAGGTGCCCGCGCTCGGGCAGGGTCGCCCGCCGGACGGTCACGCTCGGCCCGTCGGCCCGCTGCGGGAAATCGTCCTCGCCGGTGACGACGGCGCGGTGGCCCGGTTCGACGACGAACCGGTCCGTGACGACGACGCCGAACCCGGCCAGCGGCGGGTCCGCGTCGGTGAACTCGCCGTCCCCGTCCTCACCGTGGAGGACCACGACGACCTCACGCGTCGACCAGTTCGCCCACGCCTCGGCCTCGATGGTGACCGCGATATCCGTGTAGAAGGCGTTCCGTCGGGGGAGCCGGGTCGCGCCGAGCGCCTCCCCGTAGCCATCCACGGTCCGCTCGTGGAGCACGGCCCAGCCGGACTCCTCGACGAAGGCTCCCTCGACGAGGACCGTCCCGTCGGGCGTGACCTGCGGGTCGGCGGAGACGTAGTTGACGGAGTGGCCGCCCGCGACGCCCGCGCCCACGAGCGCGGCGACCAGCACGAGGAGACCCAGCGTCGTAGCGCCCCGTCGCATGGCCGGGGCTTCGGCACCGGGGCGCAAGAGGCTGCGGGTTCACCTCCGGGGGCGCACGCTGTTGCCGCCTTCCACGAGTGGGGGGTATCTGTCAGTCCACCGGGCGCGCGCTGGCGGCTGTGCCGGAGGCCCGCCGCCGCTCTCGCGTGCGAGGGCTTCGGAGATGGTCGCGTTATCGCTGAGAAGGAATACGTGATACCCGTATAAATCTCGGAAATTTCAATTCATGAACCAAAATTTGAATCTGGTGTGATATTCACTCGGCAAGTAGCGAATCCACGAGCCGCGTGAACCGGTCCACCAGCCGCTCGGGGAGCGACGGCTCGGCCCGCTGCAGGAGTCGTGCCGTCCGCTCCGGTTCCGCGAGCGTCAGTACCACACGGTTCCCGTCGCGCTCCTTCCGGACCACGTCGGCCTCGACCAGCCGATCAACGTGCCAGGAGCAGGTCGAGCGGGCGATACCGACGCGTTCGGCGGTCTCGCCGGCGCCGAGCGGCCCCGCCGCCAGCAGTTCGGCGACGATGTCCGCGCTCGTCTCGCGGTGGAGCAGCGCCAGCGCGGCCCGCTCCCAGTCGTCGTACTCGGGCGGATAGTAGTGGGTTCGGCCGAACAGGTCCGCGGCGACGACGCGGTCGGAACGGGTGAGCCGCTTCAGGTGGTACTGGACCTGTCCGGGTGCGAGGTCCAGCACCCGGGTCAGCTCGTTGAAATGGACGCCCGGACGGTCCCGGATGTGGTCGTGAATCGCCCGCCGGGTCGTGTTCTCGGTCGCTTCAGTCATCGTCGACCACCTCGTGCTCGGGGTCCGCGCTCGCCCGCCGGCGGACCGAGCGGGCCGTGTAGACGGCGGCGATGACCAGCGCGGCCATCAGCACGTCCAGCACGTGCTCGGCGAGATGGTGGTCGGGGTCCGTCAGCAGGCCGGCCATCGCGGCCGACGCCACCGCGACGCGGACGAGGAGCGTCGCGAGCGCGAGCGCGACCAGCAGGTACGGTCGGGAGCGCCGGCGGGCGAAGCCCGCGAGCGCCAGTCCGAGCAGCGTAGCCGCTGCGACACCCGCGAGCGCCAGCAGCGCGATGAGCAGCGGCCCGTTGGCCATGTGGGTAGGTAGTCATCGTTCGTGTTTAGGTCCGTCGGCGCCGTCCGCCCGCCGCGAGCACGGCCACGACGGCCAGTGCTGCCGTCAGAACGCCGAATCCGGGTTGTCCGTCCGTACTCTTCGTCGCGGTGTCGCCGTCCGCCGTGGTTCCGGGCGCCGTCGTCGACTCGGCCGTCGCGGTCGTGACGAGCCCCCCGCCCTCGCCGTCCGTCCCGTCGGTCGCACCCGGGGTGGTCACCGCCGCGCCGTCACTGGCCGAACTCTCGCCCCCACCGGCACTCTCGCCCCCAGCGCCCCCGGAGGCGTCCGTCCGGTTGAGGAAGACGAAGGTGGTGACCGCCGCGTCGCCCGCGCGAACCGGCTCGTCACCGGGGCCGAAGCGCCCGTCGCCGTCGTCACGGTAGACGGTGAGACCGATGCGGGCGCGGGTGTCCTGGCGCTCGTAGTACGCCGCGTCCAGTTCGACGGTCACGTCCTGGTGGGTGCCGGCCGCCAGCGCGGTCGAGCCCACGGGCTCCAGCGCGGTCTCGTTCCCCTCGCTGGCGTTTGTCACGTTCCGCGCGACGAGATGCCCGTCGCTCGGCAGTCGTGCGGTCCGCACGGTCACACTCGGGCCGTCGGTGTCCTGCGGGCTGAACGCCCGGGTGCCGACGTAGGCGCCCTGGCCGTGTTCGAGGGTGAACTGGTCGGTCGCCTCGCGCCCGAAGAAGGTCAGAACCGGGTCCTCCTCGCGGTCGAAGCCGCTGGACCCCTTGTCGTTGTGGAGCGCGACGTGGACCGTCCGGGCCTCGCCCTCGCTCCAGTCGCGCCAGGCGCCCTCGTCGATGCGCACGGCGAGGTCGGTGCGGAAGCCGGCGTCACCCAGCTGCCTCGTCCCGATGACCTCGCCCCGCTCGCCGCCGTCGTCGCTGTACAGCGCCAGCCAGGCGTCGTCGGCGACGTACGCGGTCTCCACCAGTACGGTCCCGTCGGCTGAGACCTGCGGGTCCGCACGGACGTCGTTGACGTGGGCGCTGACCGGCAGTGGAACCGCCGCCAGCGCCGCCACGCAGGCCAGCGCGAGCGCCGCCGCGACGAGGGAGCGTCGTTGCACTGCCCGTACGCTGTCGCTCGTCCTGTATAGCCTGTTTCCCAATTCGGACCAGAATCGCACGGCCGCGCCGGTCGACCTCCCGGACGCTCAGACCGTGAACGTCATCGGCTCCATCTGCAGGAACGCCCGCTCGTACCCCTCGTGGCGGGCGACCTGCGGCGGGGTCGGGACCCGCAACTCGACCTCGTCGCCAGCCTGCAGGCCGCCCGCGATGGCCGTGCCGTAGTGGTAGTCGAGTTCGGGGTCGAGCGTCCGCGTCAGTGCGCCGTCGAAGACGGTCTCGCTCCCCCGCGTGACCGTCGCCTCGACGGCCATCGACGGGAGGACGATGCGGTTGTAGGGGGTCCGGGCCGAGACGGCGAGGTAGTTCGTGGCGTCGAACCGGCTCGCGGCCTCGCCCGAGAGCTGTGTCGACAGGAAGACGGTGTCGTCGCTGGTCGTCTTCGCGAGGAACTCGCCCGGCAGGTCCGACTGCTTCGGCGCGTACGCCTGCGGCATCATCCCCATGCTCATCGGCTTGACCGCGCCGCGCTGGCCGTACTGCTCCAGCGGCTCGACGGTCACCTTCGAGCGCTCCGCCTCGTTGAACGCGAACGGGAGCTCGAGCGTCGCCGGGTCACCGAACTGCCCCTCGAAGGCACCCGTCCGGCGGGTGTTCATGCCGCCGATGCTCACCCGCGCGACGTACTCCCCGTCGCCGTCGAGCGGGAAGTTCCCGCCCCAGTGGAATCCCATCCGCTGGGAGAGCATCGGGTAGATGACCTCCTGGCTCACGAGCGAGCCGTTCTGGAGGATTTCGACGGAGACTCCCGCCTCGGGGAGGACCGTGTTCGTCTCGGGGTCCCAGACGACGGCCATCAGGTGGACGCTGTCCGAGGGCTCCTTCGGTGTCTGCTCCAGCTGTGACCCGGCGACGTTCCAGAAAACGTGCGGGGCGGCGTACATGAGCCCGGCGGCGTATCCGTCCGCCGTCTCCGTTCCCTGCATCGCCATGCTCTCGGAGTAGCGCTGGACGTAGACGCCCCCGGGGAGCGACGCGTCGTCGGCCTGTGTCGGTGTCTCGCCGCTGCCGCCGGCCGGCGTGGGCGTCGGTGTCGCGCCCCCGCCACCGTCCCCCCCGTCTGTTCCCGTGCAGCCTGCCAGCGCGAGGACTCCGGCCGCCCCGCCCGCTCGCAGGAACTCTCGTCTGTCCATTCTTGCGTGGGGTACGCGAGATGTGTCGAAAGGAGTTCTGGTCCGACCGTCGAAATCCCGGCGCTCGGCGCCTCGGTTGCCCGTTTCCGTTACCCGACCGGAGCGACAGGCGTTTGCCGCTCGCTCGCCGACTCCGGAATATGGACTCGCCGTTGGATGGTGAGTGGTCGTCCGCGGACGCGCCCGTGAAGGGGTACCGGCGCCTGCGTCTCTCCCCTCGCGTGCTCGCCGCGCTCGTCCTCGCGGTCCTGCTCGTCCTCGCGGGCTGTTCCCTCCCCGGGGGCGACACCGCCAGCGACGACGACCTGACGGCCAGCGTCGACTGGGTCGCCGGCGACTCCGAGGTCCTGGGCAACCACCACTCGCCCGGTGTCGGTCGGCTCCCGGGCGTGAACGGCTCGGAGGGGGTCGTCGTCGCACACCCCCTCGGCGGCCGTGGTGACGAAGCGGGCTGCCGACTGCTCGCCCTGAACGGGAGCGGCGGGGAGCGCTGGACCGCTCCGATTCCGCCCGAGCACTGCACCATCCACGCCGTCGCGGACCCCGTCGTCGCCGACTTCCTCGGCGGCCCCGGCCCCGAGGTCATCGCCTCGACCACGGCGGCGGAGACGGTCGCCTACGACGCCCGGAGCGGGGAGCGCCGCTTTGCCGTCTCACTCACCGACTACGGCTACGTCACGCCCGTCGTCGCGGACCTCACCGGCGACGGCGCGCCCGAGCTCGTGACGGTCGACGCCCGCGGCGAACTGCTCGTCGTCCGCCCGGACGGTGTGGTCTGGCGGCGCTCGCTCGACGCCTACACCTTCGCGGACCCTGTCGTCGCCGACTTCGACGCCGACGGCGCGCCCGAACTCGTCCTCGGAACCGGGGACGGCCACGTCGTCGCCTTCACCGGCGACGGCGTCCGCGACTGGAACACCACCGTCGACGGCGCCATCGTCTGGGCCACGACCGCCGACGTGGACGCCGACGCTGCGGTCGAGTTCCTGGTCACGACCGCTGACGGTGAGACCGTCGCGTTCGACGGCCGTGACGGCACGGTCGAGTGGCGCTACGGCGTCCCGGGTGACCTCGCGGCGGTCGGGCCTGCCCTCGACGGCGACGACGACGGCACGGTCGAGGTCTACGTGACCGGCGAGGACGCCCGCGTCCGGGCGCTGGCGGGCGACACGGGCGCGGTCGAGTGGACGAGCGACTCGCTCTCCGAGGCACCGCTGCGCTCGGTCCCGCCCGCGACGGCCGGTGACGTGGACGGTGACGGCCGGCCGGAGGTCGTCGCGGTGACGGGCGACGGCGTCGTCGCGGTCCTCGCGGGCGACGGGGCCGTCCGCGCGACGTTCGACCGCGGGGGCGACCGCTCGCTCTACACGCCCGCCGTCACGGCCGACGTGGACGCGGACGGTCGGGACGAGGTGCTGGTGCCGTACGGCGACGGCCGACTCCACGCCGTCTCGTTCGACTGACGGTCGTGGGCTGCACGGCGCGGATGCCTCTCCCCGGAGTTGCCTGGCGGGCGCTGGGCGCTCCACGTCGGCGCGGTCGGCCGCTCCCCGCGTGGCTGCCGCTGTGGTGGTAGCTGACGGTAGAAGGTGTGAGAGGTCCCGTTATAGTTCGAGCTCCTCGCCCTCGTACAGTTCTTCGAAGTCGACGTCCTCGTCCTGGTGTTCGATCGCTTTCTCGATGTCGCGCTCGCGTCGCTGTTCTCGCTTCACCAGACCCTTCCGCTCACGGCCCTTCTTCGTGTCTCCCATTACAGTGGGTGTCAATGACTCACACTGACTTGAACCTGTCGGCGGTTTCGGCGTCCATGGCAACCGCCGGCCTCTGTACGCCCGGCCGTCCTGAGCGTCGGTTTCGGGCGCTATAGCTGGTAACACCCGTGTCACGACGACGCTGATATGTCTCGCGCGTGTAGGGGTGACCAGTCATGGTCAACATGTTCGTCGACGGCGAGTGGCGCACCGACACGTACGAGTTCAGCGACGAGGAGGGCGAGTTCGACCGGCAGCCGACGACCTTCCGGGACGCGCTCGGCGAGGAGTTCCCCGTCGAGAGCGACCGCTATCACCTCTATATCTCCCGGGCCTGCCCCTGGGCCCACGGCGCGGCGATGGTCCGGTCGCTGCTGGGGCTGGAGGACGCCATCACCATGGACATCGTCGACCCGTACCGCGACGAGAAGGGGTGGCAGTTCACCCCCGAGAAGGACGACTGCACGACCGACCGCATCAACGGCTTCGACTATCTCGGCGAGGCCTACGTCGAGGCCGACCCCTCGTACACCGGCCGGGTGACCGTCCCGGTACTATGGGATACGCAGGAGGAGACCATCGTCAACAACGAGTCCATCGAGATCATGCGGATGCTCGCCACCGAGATGACGGACGTGGGCAACGGTGTCGACCTCTACCCCGCCGACATCCGCGAGGAGGTCGACGAGGTCGTCGACGCCATCTACGACCCCATCAACAACGGCGTCTACCGAGCCGGATTCGCGGGCACGCAGGAGGCCTACGAGACCGCCATTTCCGAGCTGTTCGACGCACTCGACCACTGGGACGACGTGCTCGCGGACCAGCGCTACCTCGCGGCCGACGGCGAACGCCTGACGCTGGCTGATCTCCGGATGTTCGCGACGCTCGTCCGCTTCGACCAGGTGTACCACACCCACTTCAAGTGCAACAGGCAGCTCATCGAGCAGTACGACAACCTCTGGCCGTACGTGCGCGACATCTACCAGACGCCGGGTATCGCGGAGACGGTCAACATGGCCCACATCAAGGAGCACTACTACACGACCCACACGGACATCAACCCGACCGCGTTCGTCGCGGTCGGGCCCGACCTCGACTTCACGGCCGCCCACGACCGCGACGAGCTGCCCGGCGGGCCGCCGGAGGAACTGGTGGCCGGCGCCGCGAGCGCGGACTAGACGGAGACTGGACTCCTGTCCTCTCTTGCTGGTGATATCTCGAATAGCGCACCAGCCCGGCGGTTCTATTCGCTCTCGCCGGATTCCAGTGTCTCGACCACGCTCACCACGCGCTCGGCCACCCGCCGCGCGTCCGTCCCGACGAACTTCGCGATGGGCTCTTTCCCGTGGGCGCCCCGGTCCAGCACCACGACCGGCCGCGCCTCATCTCCGTCCAGCGAGCCGAACACCTGCCGCGCGCCCCACTGCATCGTCGACTCCTCGATTTCGGCCACGTCCTCGGGCTGGGCGTCGCGGTCGTACTCCGCGACAGGTCCGTCCAGCGTCGAGAGGGCGGCCTCCACGTCGTCCGTGAACCGGCAGTTGACCGCCCAGCGCACCTCGGGAACGTACTCCCGGGCGGCGAGCAGGAAGCGGGCCACGTGGCTGGACGCGCCGAAGCGCACGCCCCGGTTGGGCTGGACGCCCGACAGGGTGCGGGTGATGCGCCCCTCGACGGCAGCCGTCTCCTCGGGCACCTCGGCGTAGGGTGTCGCACCCACGACGTTCATGCCCACCTCGGGAACGAGCGGCGACACGTCCCGGTCGACGAACCAGTCCACCACGTCCTGCACCCGTTCGGCGGTCGGGTCGCGTGCGGCCGCGTTGCGTACGTCGACGAGGTGGTGGACGGCGCCGGGCCCCTCGCCCACGTCGTGGTGGTAGCGCACCGCCCGCTCCAGCAGGTCGACGCTCTCGCCGACGGCCTCGCGGAGCGGTTCGCCGTGTGCGAGATGCGTGGCCGCCGCCGAGGCGAGCGTACAGCCCGACCCGTGGGTCGCCTCGGTGTCGATGCGCGGGTGCCGGGCCGTCTCGATGTAGTCGGCGGTGACGAGCGTGTCCAGCACCTCCTTGCCGGGGATGTGTCCCCCCTTGACGAGCGCGCCCTCGGCGCCCCACGTGAGGAGGCGCTGGCCGG
Organism: Haloglomus salinum; assembly: GCF_024298825.1. Classification (NCBI taxonomy): domain Archaea; kingdom Methanobacteriati; phylum Methanobacteriota; class Halobacteria; order Halobacteriales; family Natronomonadaceae; genus Haloglomus; species Haloglomus salinum. Next base: position 1,465,867 of record NZ_CP101153.1, on the reverse strand, counting down.
CGAGGCGCGCGCCGGCCTCGTCCGCGACGTCCACGTCGGTCAGCACCGCGGCCTCGTCGGCGTTCGGCGTGACGAGCGTCGCCGCTCCGACGAGGGCCTCGTAGGCGTCCTCGGCCTCTGGGGCGAGCAGGCGGTCGCCCGACGCCGCGACCATCACCGGGTCCACGACGAGCGGGCAGTCCAGGTCCTCGACGTAGCGCGTGACGGTCTCGACGACCTCGGTGGTCGCGAGCATCCCCGTCTTGACTGCGGCCACGTCGAAGTCCGCGAGGACGGCGTCCAGCTGCGCCTTGACCTCCTCGACGGGGAGGACGTGGGTGCCGTGGACGCCGGTCGTGTTCTGCGCGGTGACGGCCGTCACCGCGGAGGTGCCGAAGCCGCCGCAGGCCTCGATGGTCTTCAGGTCGGCCTGGATGCCGGCGCCGCCGCCGGAATCCGAACCCGCGATGGTGAGGACCACCGGCCGCTCGACGGGTGCGGGGCGTCGCGTACTCATGGACATGGCTGCGGGCGTGACGACCATAGCGGTGGTGGTCGTCTCCGGCCGCGGCGAGTGGCGCCCCCCCCGTCGTCTGCCCGGGTTTCAGTCTGCTCCGGCGAGCGCCTTCCGCTCCCAGCGCGCCCCGGTCCGGGTGTAGAGGCCCACCCCGATGCCGCCCGCGACCAGCCCGATGCCGACCGCGGCGCCGCCGGTCTGCAGCGGCGGATACAGGGGGTACGCGATGGCGAGGATGACCAAGGGCATGAGGACGGCCATCATCGCGAGCGTGAACAGCGCGAACGTCGGCGTGTCGAACAGCAGCTCGGTCGGCTCCAGCCCGGCGACGTACGATGTGACGCCGAAGACGTACATCGAGAGCGGCGGGAAGACGAGTAGCCCGACGACGGCGGTGTCGTAGCCGAAGACGAGCCCGCCCAGCGCGAGGTAGGCCAGCCCGACCGGGAGCGCGAGGACGGCGAACCCGATGAGCTTCGCGCGGAACACCGTCGGCAGGCTCACCGGGTATCGGAGGTAGAACTGCTCGTCCTCGAACTGGCAGAGCCAGTTGTACGTGGTGAACGTCCCCAGCGCGAGGATGGTGGCGATGGTCAGCCCCGGCGCCGGCCGGACGGGGACGACCTCTGGCAGATACGCGAGCAACACGGCGAGGACGCCGAAGACGAGCCCCTGCGAGAAGACGACCTTCCAGAGGCCGCCCGACGACCGCCCGACGTCGAGCAGCGACTTCGTGAGTGCACCCTGCTGGTCCAGCCGCCCGAGCCGCGAGTGCAGGAAGCGGAACCGGTCGCGCGCCGTGCGGGCGGGCGTGCGCCGGTCGAACTCGAACAGCGCGATGCCGACCGCCGTCAGGGCGACCGGGAGCAGGACGCTCCCGGCGACCGCGGCGGGGGTCACCCGCGAGACGAGCTGGTACGGCGTGACGCTGACGACGGTCGCGCCCCGCAGCACGAGCGCGGCGACGACGGTGCCGGTGACCGCGAGCGACGCGAGCCGCGAGCGCGTGTAGACGCCCACGAGGAACAGCGACAGCGACACGCCCAGCGTGAACATCCCGGCCGCCGTGACGAACACGAGCGGCACCGTCGTCCACGGGACGAGTCCGAAGTACGCCAGCGGCGCCACGCCTACCGCGAGCGGCAGGATGAACAGGAACGCGTAGTAGAGCACGTCCTTGAACACGAACGCGACCATCAGCCGGCGGAAGGAGACGGGGAGCGTGCGCGCGGCGAACAGCAGCAGCGTCGTGTCCCCGAGGAGGTCCTCCAGCGCGTCCCGGCCGACGAGCCCGACGGTGCCGACCTGCAGTCCCAGCAGCGCGACGACGAGGTGGAGCCCTCCGAGCAGCGTGTCGGCCGCGGCGTTCCCCAGCGCGAAGAACGTCGCCGTCCCGGCCGCGACGAGCGCAACGAACAGCGGGAACATGGCGAACCGGGCTCCCCCGAACAGTTCGCTGTGGAGCCGCCACTCCTCGCGGACCATCCGGTCGAACAGGTAGCGGTACGAGACGCCCATCTACCGGTCCCCCGTCCCCCCGTATCCGGGGTCGCCGCCGTCGGACCGGCCGTCCGACGGCCCACGTCCCGCGTCACTCGCCTCGCCGCCGTCCGTCTCGGCCTCGACGGCCTCCTCTTCGGCCATCGCCGCGGGGTCGGCGGCGTCGGTCGCCAGCCCCTCGCCGATTTCGGCCCCTTCCTTCGAGTCGGCGTCGACCGCGGCGAAGAAGCGGTCCAGAAGGCTCTCCTCGGCCCCGAGTTCGCGCGGGTCGATCTCGGCGAGCAGCCGGCCGCGGTTGATGATGCCGACCTGCGTGCAGACCTCCTCGGCGGTCCCGATGAAGTGCGTCGAGAGGAACAGCGTGTTGCCGTCGGCGCGGTACTCCCGGAAGAACCGCTTCACCCGCTCCTGCATGATGGGGTCGAGGTTCGTCAGCGGCTCGTCGATGAACACGACGTCGGGCTCGTGGAGGAACGCCTGCGTGATGAGTACCTTCTGGCGTTCGCCCTGCGAGAGGTCCGTACAGAGCGTGTCGAGCTTGTGCTCGAACTCCAGCCGGTCGGCCCACGCGTCCACGCGGGGCTGGACCGCCGCGTCGTCGAGGTCGCGGGTGGCCGCGACGAACTCGAAGTACTCACGGACGGTGAGGAAGGAGGGCGGCCGACCGTTCTCCGGCAGGATACCCACCGCCTCGCGCGCCCGGACCGGCTCCGCGACGGGGTCGATGCCTACCACCTCGGCGGTCCCCTCGTCGGGCACGAGCTGCCCGGTCAGGATGTTGATGGTCGTCGACTTCCCCGCCCCGTTCGGACCGAGGAAGCCGAACAGCTCCCCCCGCGGGACGGTCAGCGACAGGTCGTCCAGCGCCGTCACGTCCCCGTAGTGCTTTGCGAGTCCCTCGGTCCGTACCGCTGGTTCCCCCTCGTCACCGGTCATTGACCACCTGTTCGACCCCGATGGTGGTTAACCCTGTCCCGACCTGCGAGTGACGATGCACCGTGGTTTTCGAGCGAAATTACGACCACAACCGGAATAGGGGTTGGATATATGTGTTATTATGGGTTCTCTGATATCTATAGGCAGGATTACGAGATATCTAGTGTTCGACAGCAGCTCACTCGGTGATGTCGTTGGTGTACCCGATGGCGTCGACCTCGATGCGTCGCAGTTCCTCGGCCCGCTCCGCACGCCGGGCTCGGGCACGCCGGGCGGCGATGACGGCGGCGACGACGCCGGCGACGACGAGCATCGGGCCCAGCATGATGACGGGACCGCGGGAGCCGTCGGACTCGGGTGCCGGCTCTACCTCCACGTGCTTGCCCTCGTGTTCCTCGCCCTCGGCGCGTCCGAAGCGGGCGCTGGGGCTGAACGTCGCGTCGTACCAGTGATTCTCGAGTAGGGTGATGTTCATACAACACATACGCCAGGTGAGAATATAGCTGTTGCGTGCTACGGTACCGAGTGGCACCCCGTGCCCCGTCCGTCAGCGTCCGTCCTCCCGCTCGGCCCGCTCGAGCGCCGCGCCCACCGCCTCGCGTTTCGGGAACAGCCCGTACGAGCCGCCGGTGTGGACGAACAGGTGCCGACCCGCGTCGGCGTCGGCGAGGTGCTCGCGGAACGCCCGGAACGCCTTGCCCGTGTACGTCGGGTCCAGCACCAGCCCGACGTCGCGTCCGGCGGCGACGATGGCCTCGGCGTCCGCCTCGGCCGGTTCGCCGTACCCAGGCCCGACGTAACCCGACCGGACGGTGACGGCCCGCTCGACCGCCGCGTCGTCGAATGCGTGGTCCAGTTCCTCGCCGACGCCGTGGACGAGGTCGGTCACGACCTGCTCGAGGTACGTCGCGCCGTACGGGGTCACGTCGACGCCCACGACGTCGGTGTCGTCGCCCGCGAGCAGCGCCCCCGCCACGAGCCCAGCGAGCGTCCCGCCGGAACCGGTGGCGACGTGGATACTGTCGACCGGGGCGTCGCCGGCCGCCACGTCCGCGTCTGCGTGTCCCGCGGCCTGCCGCCGGCACTCTGCGTACGCCCGGACGTACCCCAGCGAGCCCCGGGCGGTGGAGCCGCCCAGCGGCACGACGAACGGGTCGCAGCCCGCCTCCCGGAGTCGGTCGGCCGCCTCGCCGAGTTCGTTGTCGAGGTCGCCGCTGAACTCCGTCCACGGGCAGTACTCCACGTCGGCCCCGGCCACCCGCGAGAGCAGCAGGTTCCCGTCGGGCTCCTCGGGCTCCTCGCCCAGCAGGACGAGGTGACAGTCCAGCCCGCGCTCGGCGGCGACGACGGCCGTCGCCCGGCAGTGGTTCGACTGCACGCCCCCGCCGGTCACGAGTACGTCCGCGCCGGCGTCCGCGGCGTCGCCGAGGAGGTACTCCAGCTTGCGGAGCTTGTTCCCCTGTGCGGGGCCGCCGGTCCGGTCGTCGCGCTTGACGAACGCTTCGGCGTCGTGCCCGTCGGTCTCGGACAGGTCGAGGGTGTCGAGGCGGGTCGGCCCCCGGACGAGGTCGGTCGGGGGCTCGGGCACCGACACCGGATAGGGGTCGCTCATGGTGACGGGCGGGAGGGCTGCCGGTATGAATCACACCCCGGTCATGCCGGGGCTGGCCGGTCGCGGCGCCCGCCCACGCGGTCGTGCACGACCCGTACGGTCGCCCGCCAACTCTTGTGGCGCGGGCCCTTCCGTGCGAGTGTGACCGACGCTATCACCGTCTACTCCGACTACGTCTGCCCGTTCTGCTACCTCGGCCGCGAGTCGCTGTCGCGCTACCAGGCCGGCCGCGAGGAGTCACTCGAGATCGACTGGCACCCGTTCGACCTCCGGTCGAACAAGCGCCGCCCCGACGGCAGCATCGACCACTCCGTCGACGACGGGAAGGACGACGAGTACTTCGAGCAGGCCAAGGAGAACGTCCGGCGCCTGCAGGAGCGCTACGACGTGGAGATGACCCTCGAGACCGCGATGGAGGTGGACTCCCTCCCGGCGCAACTGGTCTCCTACCGCGTGAAGCAGGCCGAACCGTACGAGACCTGGCTCGCGCTGGACGAGGCGCTCCTGGCAGCACTCTGGACGGATGGCCGTGACATCGGCGACGCGGACGTGCTCGTCGACATCGCCGAGGAGGTGGGCCTCGACGCCGCGGTCGTCCACGAGGCGCTCGCCGACGAGGACCTCCGCGCGGCGCTGACCGAACGGTTCGACGCGGCACGGGAGACGGGCGTCACGGGCGTCCCGACGTTCACGTACGAGGGGTACGCGGCCCGCGGTGCCGTGCCACCCGAACAGCTGGAGCGGCTGGTCGAGGGCACCTGAGGCGGCACTCGAGGCGCTCCCGACCTGTGGCCCCCGGGACTCTTCTTCCAGCCGTGTCTCGGTCCCCCCGTGTCCCCCAGGCTCCCCGAACCGCTCGGCTGGCTCCTCGACCGCGTGGTCTGGCTCGGCTGGAACCGGGCGGAGCGGCGCCCCCGACTCCCCATCCGGCTCGCGCTCGCGGTGGTCCTGCTCGCCCTCCTCGGTCGCGGGGCGGTCGCGGTGGGCCGGTTCCTCACCGACGGCGCCGGCGGGACTGCGCTGGCGTCGGCGCTCCCGGGGTCGGAGGTCGGCCCGCTCGTCCGTGTGGCCGCCGCGCTGGTCTCGGTCGCCACGGTCGCACTCGCGGTCGGCATCGCGGCTGTCGGCCTCGACCGGCGCCGGCTCTCGGACCTCGGGTTCCACGTCGACCGCGAGTGGTGGATCGACTGCGCGTTCGGCTCCGCGCTCGGTGTCGCGCTCATGGCGGGCATCGTTCTCGTGGGCGTCGCCGCGGGGTGGTTCCGGGTGACCGACACCCTCTACGCCTCGCCCGGGGCCTCCTTCCTCGTCCTCGGCGCGACGCTGCTGGTCACCTTCGCCGGCGTCTCCATCACCGAGGAACTCGCTGTCCGGGGCTACCTGCTCACGAACCTCGCCGAGGGGCTCCGTATCGGCCCTGTCACCGGGCGTACCGCGCTCGCGGTGGCCGTCCTCCTGACCTCGGGGCTGTTCGGCCTGCTCCACGCCGCCAATCCGAACGCGACGCTGGCGAGCACGGCCACCATCGCGTTCGCGGGCGTGTTCCTCGCGGCCGGCTACGTCCTCAGCGGGGAGCTGGACATCCCGCTGGGCCTGCACTTCTCGTGGAACTACGCCCAGGGGGTCCTGTTCGGCTTCCCGGTCAGCGGTGTCCGGGTCGGGGTCGCGCTCGTCCGCACGCGCGAGACGGGGCCCGACCTCGTGACCGGCGGGCGGTTCGGCCCGGAGGCGGGCCTGCTGGGCGTGGCGGCCATCCTGCTCGGAATCGTGGCCATCGCGGGGTGGGTCCGGGCACGGACGGGCCGACTCGGGCTGGCTCCCGAGGTGTGGACCCCGGACCTGCGGTGGCGCGAGCGGTGAGTCTCGCGGCGTGTCTCAGAAGCCACCCCACCGTAGCGACACCATCACGAAGACGATGCTGAGCTGGAAGACCCCCTGGATGCCCGCCAGCTTCGCGTTCCGCATCCCGATGTCGGCGATGCGCTGGGTGTCGGGGTCCGCGGAGGTCATCTCCCTGTACATCAGTACCTCGCCGGGCATCAGGACGCCGAAGCCCAGCACGCTCAGCACGACCACGATGCCGAGCGACACTGCGATGACCGTCGAGGTCATGGCGAACTCCGGCAGCGTTATCGCGAGGTAGGCGATGCTCGCCACGGTGGCGACGGCGAACACGGCCTGCCAGCGTCGGTCGCCGAACGCCCGGAACTGGTAACCGATGGCCAGCAGCGCCGGCACCACGATGGCGAAGTTCAGCAGCGCCAGCCACGGGTCGGCGTTCGGGAAGTAGCCCAGCCGCAGTGCGAGCGTGATACCGCCGACGATGGTGACCAGCGCCAGGACCGGCATCAGGAACGTCATCTTCGGCGTGAACCGCTGGAACACGTCCGCCCGAGCGTCGACGTCCAGCCCGCCCAGCACCGGCCCCAGCACGGCGGCCATGAACAGGTCGATGCCCGTCCACAGCACGCCGGCCATCACGTGGACGTACGTGTGCTGCTGGACGGTCCCGTTCACCAGCACGTACGCCAGTGCCAGCACCGGCACGGCCACGGCGCCGGCCGCGAACGCCGGGTTCGCCCGATTCCCCATCCCCTGTATCGTCCCGCGGACGCTCGTCCTCGTCGACATCGTGTGTGTCTACTTCGGGCGATTCACAAATTCGTTACTCCGGCGGCGAGGCTTCGGTGGCCGCTCACTCGTCGGCCGCGTCGACGAACGCCAGCACGTCGTCGGCCCCGACGAACCCCTCGGCCTTCCGGGCGACCGGCTCCCCGTCCTCGAAGTAGACCAGCAGCGGGACGCTCTGCACGGCGAACCGCTCGACCAGCGGCGGGTCGTCGCGCGGGTTCACCAGCGCCACCGCCACGTCCGTCGCGCGGGCGACGTTCCCCAGGACGGGTTCCATCGACGCGCATATCGAGCAGCCATCCGTGTAGAACTCGACCAGCGCGCGGTCGTGGTCGGCGAGGAAGGCATCCAGCGCGGCCTCGTCGTCGAGATGTGTCGGGCTGTCGGCGGTCGCCGTGTCGCTCATACGTATCGGGAGGTACGCCACCCGGTTAAGCGTCGCGCCGGTATCGCTCAGGCACGTTTCACGACCGTCAGCGCCGCCGTCCCGCCGACACCGAGGGCGAACCAGTACGACACCACGCGGTAGACCAGCGCGATGGCGAGCGCGAGTGCGGCCGACTCGATGGCCACGGCGACCAGCAGCGCCACCAGGGCGGCCTCCACGCCGCCTAGCCCGCCGGGCGTGGGGACCATCCCGGCCAGCGTCGAGGCGGGGACGACGAACAGCACCGTCAGCGGACTGATGTCGACGCCGAGCGCCTGCCCGGCACAGTACAGGGGGAGGGCGAAGAACACCCAGCCGACGTAGGCGAAGCCGACCGCCTTCACCAGCGCGCGCGGGTCCTGGGCGACCCGGCCGAACGCGGCGTACAGGTCGTCGAGGCGCTCGGCGGCGCCCGCGACGCTGACGCGGCTGGTCCGCTTCGCGACCGGCGCGACCAGCCGGAGGATGCCGCTCCGGACGCGCTCGCGCCAGAACCAGCCCGCACCCGTGAGCGCGGGGATGCCAACGGCCATCCCGAACAGGCCGAAGGCGAGCGGTCGCGTCGCCGCCGGGAGCGACGGCCGTGTCAGCAGCACGCCCAGGCCGACGGCCGCGAAGCTGAAGAAGGGCAGCAGGTTGAGCAGGTCCGCCGTCACGACCGACGCCAGCGAGTCCTCGTAGCTCGCGTCCGTGTCCCGCGAGAGGACGTACGCGATGAACGGCTCGCCGCCGGCCTGTCCCAGCGGCGTGACGTAGTTGGCGAACGTGGCCGCGAAATACGTCACGACGAGCCGGCGGTACGGCACGTCGATGCCGACCACCTGGAGGACGATCTGCCAGGCCTTCCCCCACGCGGCGAGACAGAACGCCGTCGACAGACAGCCCAGCGCGACCCACTCCCACTCGGCGCCGGCCAGCGCCTGCGACACCTTCTCGACGCCGAGGCCGACAGCCACGAGGTAGAGGAAGACGACCGCCACCAGGAAGCCGATGCCGGTCTTGGCCAGCGTCTCGCGGGTGGCGAACTCCACGAACTGGCGCCCCTCGCCCGTCATTCCATGTAGCCCAGGTCCTGCAGTCGGGATTTGGCGTCGTCGCTCATGTCGCCCAGTACGTCGTCGCCGTCCACCTCGGACCACTCGCCGCCGACCCACGCCTCGAACTCGGCGAGCGTCTCCTCGGCCTCGGCGACAGCAGGGTCGTCGGTCCCGACGGTCTCCGTCTCGCCGGGGTCCCCGTCCAGCCGGTAGCCCTCGTCGGGGATGCGCTCGTTGCGGATGTACTTCGCGTCGGCCCGCCGCGCCGCGCGCATCCGGGAGTAGAACCGGGAGTCCTCGTCCAGGGTGATGCCGGCCTCGCTGGCCTTCGTCTCGAGCTGGTTCAGCTCCACCACCGGGCGGTGGTACTCGACGAAGCCGTACTCGCCGCCCTCGAACGCGCGGGCCTCCTCGCGCAGGAGTGACCGCGTCGGGTCGAACGCCTCGCCACCGTGGTCGGGTGTGCCGGCGGCGTCGGTCGCACCGGCTGCATCGAGCGTCGTGTGGTAGAGATCGAGCAGTTCGACGGTCGTCTCGTCGCGCCCCGGCGCCAGCCCGGGCGATTTGACCATGAGCGGCACGTTCACCAGCGGGTCGTAGATGCAGAACTCGTGGCCGTACAGCCCGTGTTCGCCGTGGAGTTCGCCGTGGTCCGCACAGACGACGACCGTGGTATCCTCCCACTGGTCGGTCCGCTTGAGGTGGTCGAACAGCCGCTCCAGCTGGGCGTCGATGTGCCGTATCTCGGCGTCGTACAGCCCGCGGATGTCGTCGAACTCCTGCTCGGGGATGTCCCGGGCCCCGGAGTTGTACTCCTTCGAGTTCTGACAGACTGCGGTCGGGTCGACCCCGGGAGCGAACTCCTCGCGGTACTCCTCGGGCGGGTAGATGGGGAGGTGGGCGTCCATCAGGTTGATGAACGCGAACCAGTCCTCGGCCTCGTCGGTGAACTCGATGGTCCGGTCGATGACCTCGGGTGTCTTCGTGTCCGCACCCTCGCCGCTGGCGAGGTACTCGTGGACGGTGTTGCCCAGTTCCACGAGACGGTCCGCCACCGACCGGAGCCGGTCGTTGTCGTTGATGCGCTGCCAGAGGTCCGCGAGCGTCCCCGAGAGGAACTCGCCGGGCATCACCTCGAAGAAGTTGTCCTGGCGGTCGAAGCCCGCGGTGAGTCGGGTGTAGGGGGTGATCCACGCGTTCGAGGAGTAGCAGGCCGTCGCACGGCCGCTCGCCCGGACTGCCTGGGCCAGCGTCCCGATATCGTCCCCGAGATAGGGGTCCTCCTGCGTGGCCGCGTGGTCGCTCGGGTACAGCCCCGTGAACATCGAGGCGTGCGAGGGTAGCGTCCACGGTGCCTGTGCGACCGCGTTCTCGTAGACCCGCGCCTCCGCGGCGAACTCCTCCAGTACGGGGGTCGTCGGCCGGTCGTAGCCGTACGGCGTCAGGTGGTCCTTGCGGACCGTGTCCAGCACGACGAACAGCACGTTCCCGTCCGCCTGGCCGCCCGCGTCGCCCGTTCCGGCGGAGTCGGCCGTCTCGCTCATACCCGCCTCTGTCGGTGCGGACGCAAGAAACATGCGGATTCCGTCGGACACTCGAACGACGGTTCGTGGCCCTTAGCGTCCCCTTAATGCGTGAATCGGTCCCCGCCGTTGCCACGCGGACGGGGTCTGCGCTCCCCAGCACCCGGCAGTCGCTGCCGGTACCATCCCGTCTCGAACTCCCGAGACTCTATCATAAGTCTGTTTTTCGTACTATATTGCCTTATATCTCTGTATTGCGAGATATATCTATTTTCTGTCGGTGTGCGGGTTCTGTTTGCTGGTGGCCCGTGTGTCCGACCAGTGCTGCGGCTCCGGAGGCGAAAGAAGAGCGGAGAGTTCGGCCGACGCGGCGCGTTCTACTCGCCCGAGCCCTGCTCGCGGGTCGCTTCGCTCGCGGCGGTGCCGCTCGCCGGGGGCTTCGCCCCCGCTCTCCCCGCTCGCTCCGGGGCTTCCTCCTTCGCGGTGCTCAGTCGTCAGCCCCGCCCGTCTCGACGGGTGCGCCGACGAGGTTGCCCCACTCGGTCCAGGAGCCGTCGTAGTTCGTCGTGTTCTCGTAGCCCAGCAGCTCGTGGAGCGCGAACCACGCGATGGAGGAGCGCTCACCGATACGGCAGTAGGCGACGACCGACTGCGAGTCGTCGATGCCCTGCGAGCCGTACAGCTCTTCGAGCTCCTCTCTGGACTTGAACGTCCCGTCGTCGTTGACCGTCGCGGCCCAGGAGATGTTCTCGGCGCCGGGGATGTGGCCGCCGCGCTGGGCGGTCTCCTGCAGGCCCGGCGGCGCGAGAATCTCGCCGGAGAACTCCTCGGGCGAGCGGACGTCGACGAGCGGGATGCCACGGTCGATGGCGTGCTCGACGTCGTCGCGGTACGCGCGGATGCCCTCGAACGGGCCGCCGGCGGTGTACTCCTGTGCGGAGAAGTCGGGGGCCTCGTCGCTGAGCGGGTAGTCGTTCTCGACCCAGTAATCGCGGCCACCGTCCATCAGGCGGACGTCGTCGTGGCCGTAGTACTTGAACTGCCAGTAGGTGTAGGCCGCGAACCAGTTGGAGTTGTCACCGTACAGGACGACCGTGGAGTCCTCGGTGATGCCGTGGGAGCCGAGCAGGTCCTCGAAGTCCTCCTTCGAGAGGATGTCGCGCTCGGTCTGGTCCTGGAGCTGGGTCTCCCAGTTGAAGCCGATGGCACCGGGGGCGTGGCCCTCGTCGTACGCCTCGGTGTCCACGTCGACCTCCACCAGTCGGTGGGCAGGGCCGTCGCTCTGGAACTCGTCGAGTCGGTCCTCGACCCAGTCGGCGGAGACGAGAACGTCCTTCGCGTAGCTGTCTTCTACCATGTTCGTTCCCCTATACCCGGACCCGAGAGATAACCCTACCACCACCGGCAGGACAGGCCGCCCATGGCTATTACCAGAGGATGTTGCCGGTTATTGTGGTAGCGGAATCCGTCGCTTCCCGGCCAGTTGACGGTCCCCGTCCCGGTTTCGGCTCCGGAAGTCGAATTGTGGTCCAAATATCTGCCACGGAACCGGCAACCAAATCCGCTATCCAGTATCCCGGGTCCCGTTCGCCGCGCTCGCCGGGTTGATGCCCGCTCGGCCAGAGATACTGGTATGACCGACGACGACGCCGGACGGCGCGCGGCGGGTGACGGGGGTGCGGCGAGCGATGCGAGTCGAGCCTCGCCGGAGCGACGCTCCGATGGTGCCGGCGACACGACCGACGGGACCGTGCCGGTCGTCGTCGGCGTCGACTGGCTGGCGGCCCACCGCGAGGCCCCGGACGTGGCCGTCGTGGATGTCCGTGACGCCTGGGAGTTCGACGGTATCGGGCACGTTCCCGGGGCCGTGAACGTCCCGTTCGACTCGTTCCGCGCCACCGAGCACGGCGAGGCCGAGGCCGGGATGCTCCCCGGTTCGCGAGCGTTCGCGGACCTCATGAGTGAGGTCGGCATCGAGAACGGCGACCGCATCGTGGCCTACGACGACCGGAACGGCGTGTTCGCCGCGCGCCTGCTCGTCACCGCCGAGCTGTACGGCCACGACCCCGACCGCCTGCATCTGCTCGACGGCGACTTCTCCGCCTACAATCTCGACCACGAGACGACGGGCGAAGCTCCCGATGTCGAGCCGACCGACTACCGCGCCGCGTACGAGGAGCGGGGCCCCCTGGTGCCGCTCGCCACGGTCGAAGCCGCCGTCGACGACCCCGGGACCGTCATCGTCGACACGCGCGAGGAGTGGGAGTTCGAGGAGGGCCACATCCCCGGGGCGGTCCGGCTGGACTGGCAGGAGCTGGTCGACATGGAGACACGCGGACTGCTCCCCGACGACGAGATCCGTGACCTGCTCGCCCAGCGTGGCATCCGACCGGGCGAGCGCGTTCTGCTCTACTGCAACACCGCCCGCCGCATCAGCCACACGTACACCGTTCTCCGACATCTCGGCTTCCCGACCCTGGCGTTCTACGAGGGGTCGCTGACGGAGTGGGAGGCCGAGGGGAACACGCTGGAGACCGCCTGACGCCGGGTCAGCCCTCCGGCCCGCCCGCGTCGGACTCCCCCATCCCAGCGTCCGCCACCGCGTTCGGCCGCGGGTCGTCGCCGGCGTCGCCGTTCGGTCCGGATACCACGTCCGTATCCAGCTGGGTCTGTCGCCCCTCGGCGGTCCGCGAGAGCAGGTCGACCGCCTCGACCAGCAGCCCGACCACCAGTGGCCCCGCGATGAAGCCGATGGGGCCGACGGTGAGCAGCCCGCCGGTGAAGCCGATGAAGTACAGCGAGGTCGGGAGGTGTGCCGCCCGACTCGCCAGCCGCGGCCGGATGATGGCGTCGGGGACGAGGCCGACGAAGACGGCGCCCAGCACTGCCACCAGCACCGCGCGCGTCGGCATCCCGGTGAGCAGGTCCACACCCGCCAGCACCGCGATGAGGACGCCCGGCCCCACGATGGGGATGAACTGGAGGATGCCCGCGAGCACGGCGAGCGTGAACGAGGCGCCGTAGCCCAGCCCCTCGAACACGACCAGTGCGACGGCGAACGTGCCCGCTGCCGTGGCGGCCTGCAGGACGTAGATGCCGTACAGCGTCTCGCGGACACGCCGGTCCAGCGCGACCAGTACATCGTGGTAGGCCGGCGGGGTCACGGAGAACACCGTCCGACCGACGGAGCCGGGGCGCACGAGGAGAGCGAACAGCAGGATGGCGAACAGGAACAGCTTCAGAGCGAGCACCGGTGCGACGGTCGCCACGTCGACGGCGAGCCCCTGCAGCGCGTTCCGGGCGGTTGCGAGGATTGCCGTCGTGTCCACGGTGTAGGTGAACTCCCCCAGCGGGACCGTCACCTCCGACGGGACCGTCCGGAGGAGAGTGAACAGCGACTCACGTCGGTTGTAGAGGACGAGTCCGAGCGCCCCCACGACGACGAGGACGACACCGAACGCGGCGCCGGTGACGAGCACGCTGGCCCAGTACGCCGGTATCCCACGGTCCACGAGTCGCTGATGGACCGGGTGGAGGACGTACGCGACCGTTATCGCGAAGAACACCGTCTGGAGGACGTCGAACAGCACCACCCCACAGACGAACAGCAACCCGACGACGAGGGCGGCGAGCAGCCGGCGGCGACGGCGAGCGAGTGACACGCGTTCCGGTTCCGCGCCAGGTGACAAAAAGTCACGCGTCGGGTTCCTGCTGGGGCCGCACGAGTGCTGCCGGTCCGCCGGTGTGCCCGGTCGCTCCGGGCCTGCTCACTCCGTACCGTCGCCGGCCGTCCCGCGGAAACGGTCCAGCCCGAGCGAGAGCATGTCCGGCGAGACCGGCTGGAACTCCTCGCGGTCCGGCCCGAGGTACTCACGGACGCTGTTCCACGTGTCGCGGGCGTAGCGCTCGTCCAGCAGCACCCGGACGCCCGTCTCCTCGGGACCCCGAATCACCCGCCCCACGGCCTGCCGGGCCTTCCGGACGGCGGGGACCGTGAGCGCGTACTCGAAGCCGTCACCGAACCGCCGGTCGTACGCCGTCCGGAGCGCCCGCGTCCGGGGGCTGGCGGTGTTGATGAGCGGCACCCCGCAGACCACGGCCGCGCTGAGCCGGTCACCGCGGTAGTCGACGCCCTCCGTCAGCGTCCCGCGGAGCGAGGTGACGAGGACCTTCCCGGACCCGTCGAAGAACTCCTGTTTAAGGTCCTCGGTCACGTCGTCCGCGGAGGACTCGTCGAGCAGGACCGGCTTGTCGACCGCGTCGCGGAGGTAGCCGGCGGCCCACTCGGCCTCGGCGTAGTTGGGCATCCCGACGAGGACGTTGCCCGACACCGTGGCGACCTCACGGAGTGCCGACGCGTGGATGCGCCGGGCCTCGGTCTCCTCGCCCGGCGCACCGCGGTTCTCGAAGGTGAATGGCGGCGCCGCGACCGCGAACGACTCGCGGTGCTCCGGCGGGAAGTCCAGTCCGTAGCTCCGGGTGATGACGGGCCGGTCCTCCTCGCGTTCGAGGTGGTTCAGTCCGGTCACCTCGGCGAAGGCGTCGAGCGGTTCGAGGGTCGCGCTCATCAGGACGCCGCCGCCGAACTCGTCGAGGCGCTCGGCGATGGCATCCCCTGGCAGGCAGTTGTGGAGCGCGAAGCGCGCGTTGTACGCCCGTCGCCACGAATCCGTCGGCTGGGCGTCGTCCCACGTCCGCTCGAGTTCGACCTCGCGGAAGTGGTCGACGTGGTCGGCACGCGCCCACGCGCCCAGTGCGCGCCCGACGGCGGGCGCGGTCCGTTTGGTGTCCTCCTCCTCGACGCTGTTCAGGATGCGCGCGGCGACGGCACACGCGCTCTCGGCACGCACCCAGTCTCGTTCGTCGTACCCCTCGTTCTCGGCCCACTGCGTGAGGTCGTCGGTACGGGGCCGTTCGGGGTCGCGCAGGGGAATCTCGTCGTCGGGGAGATCGTTGAGATTCGCCCGCCAACCCCGGTGCTCGCGGTCGAGGTACGACTCGACCTGCCGGGCGAGCTCCTCGCGGAGGTCGCGGAGGAACTGGCGCGTCCGCTGGAGGTCCTCCAGGTCGACCGTGGCGTCCGATAACTCGGCGCGGATGCGGTCGACGGGTCCCGTCTGGCGGCCGGTCTCGTCGGTCATCGTCAGCGGCTGGACGACCTGTGCGAGTTCGCTCTCGGCGTCGCGCAGCGAGACGTCCGCGATGCCGTCGCTGACGAGGTCGCGCACGCGCGGTTCGAGCATGTGGGCCTCGTCGCAGACGACGAACGTCTCGTCGTCCAGCAGCGCGCCCGTGAACGTCTCGACCGTTGTCGGGTCGAACGCGTGGTAGTAGTTCCCGACGACGACCTCTACCTCCGGGAGGAGCGCCCCCATCACGGAGTGCGGGCACGTCCCGGCGTCCACCGAGAGCCGCGTGAGTTCCTGTGCGTCGATGTGGCCGGTCTCCGTCCAGTCGAACGGGACCGCCTCGGCGGCCTCGCCGTCGTCGGGCAGGTCCTCGAGGAACTGCGCGTAGAACGGGCAGTACTCAACGTCGTTCCCGGATTCAGGTGTTCCCTCGGGATAGGGCGCCATCCCGCCCGCGGCCTCGAGGTAGTCCGCCGCGTCGCCGCCGCTCGCGCCCGAGTCGGCCAGCCCGACCTGCTGGGAGCGAGCCTGCGACGCGAGGTCCCCCGCGCTCGTGTCGTCCGCCAGCGCGCGCGTCCGCTCGCGGAGCCCCTCGCAGCGCTCGTAGACGTTCGAATCGTCGATGCCGCCCGTCCCGGCGACGTTGTACGCGCAGACGTCGGCCTTCCCGACCAGCGTGAGCCCGGAGACGGGGTTCCAGTCCGCGGGCAGGTTGTCGTTGATGATACGGAGGTCCTGTTCGAACTGTCGGAGCTGCTGTTTGACGCTCGTCAGCGCGAGGACGCGCTCGTACTGCGTGTCCGGGTCCCGGACCAGCTGGATGCCCGCGGTGAGCGCTAACAGCGTCTTTCCAGTTCCGCAGGCCCCCTCGATGACCGAGTAGCCAGAATCTTGTGCTACTTCAATCGTTTCTTCAATACCGTTTAGTTGCTCCCTGTAGGGGGATTCGTACGGAAAAATCGGCCCCCACGATTGATTATCGTCATCGTCGGTCATCTATCCCCTCCGGTAGCTCTGGTGTCATCTTCTCGGCGATGGAGTGGCAGCTGTGACACAACGTGATTAGATTCCCCATCCCATTCCGCTTTTCCGGGTCGTCGACGTTTCGAGCCTTTCGGACGTGGTGGACGGGGAGCTTCGAACCACGTTCGTCTTGATGTTCCCGCTGGGTCATCCCGCACAAACAGCAGCGATTGTCGTCTCGGTCCCGAACGGCCTCACGCTTCGCATCGTTCCATCCTTCGCCGTAGGCGTACTCTCCGCCCCTCCATCGAGGATGATCGTCGCCGACCATCTCGTAGTTGGTCAAGCCATGCTGCTGGAGGTGTTCGTATACGACTGTTGCTGAACAATCCAGTTCTTCCGCGATCTCCATCCCCGTGAGACCTCGATCGGTGTAGAGGTGGGTCATTCGGCTGGGGTCCGCCAACGTCTCTCTCGTTTCTTCCGACAGATGCCGCGGGATATCGATTTCGTGCTTGCGAAGCCACTCTGAGACCGTCCGGGCGGACGAATCGGCCTTCTCGGCGATGGTGGGGGTTGATAGCTCTTTTTCCACGTACTGTTCGCGGAGCCATCCCTCGTCTTCTAGTAGCTCGTTACGGTTGTGCTCCCCCGGTGTTCTGGTTTCGATTCCGTGCCGCCGAAGCCAGGCCCGGGTCTTCCATATGCTGCAGCCGGCTTCCTGTGCGACATCAGAAAGAGAGAGTCCTCGTTCCACGTACAGACCTCGGAGAAGTGATTCGTCGGAGAGCACACACGGCTCGGGCTGTCGCCCTGTTCGCTCTATCCCGAACCGCTCCAGCCAGTTCGAAACCGTCGGCCGACTGCATCCGAGCCTTTCAGCGATATCGTACGTACTCAGTCCTTCCTTGATGTAGAGTCGCCTGAGCCGGCTCTCTTCCTGCCAGGGTCGGCCATCTCTGGGATCTTCCCAGCTTTGTTCGTCGCTCGATGTGTCGGCCCCCTGGGTCACGAAATCGGTTCGGGCGTCACCGGTCATAGGCGTGTCGGGTCTTCGGCCGGGACTGGTATTTGAAGCTTTGTGCGGACGGGAAATTATGGGAATGTAACCCAATTTAGTTGATAATAATTCAAACAAATAGAATATGTGGGCGATTTTCAAAATCATATATCTATCGACAACAGGACCGGCTACGAAGCCCTCGCGCTCTCGACCACCCCGGGCCTCGTTGCGCGCGCTCGCTACGCTCGCGTGCTTGCGTCGGCCGGGAGGGTTCGAGAGCGCTCGCCTTCCGGCAGAGCAAGCTCTGCCGACCTTCGCCTCGCTTCGCTCGGCTCAGCTTCGAGTCCGCCAAGGGGACCGTTTCGGGTCGAGCGAGGCGCGTGGTGGTTCCAGCGGAGTGCGAGTGCCCCCACCCCTCCCCGCGCCGGCGCCGGTAGTGTTCGACTCGCTCGCTGCGCTCGCGGTCTCACACGCGGGTGGCACCGGCGCGCTTCCTGGTCCCGGAACCGGCTGGCCGACCAGTCCACGGGCCGGGAGCGCGTGGCCGAGCGCACGCGAGGCCCACGCGACCCGGGGAAGGGCAGGGCCGCCGCTCCGTGGAACGGTCAACGTCCTGGTGGAATCGAAGGGCGAGCGCGCTCAGCGGGTCCCCGGCGACGCAAGCACCGCAGTGGAGGGAGCGAAGCGACCGGAGCGAGGAGCGCAGCGAGCCGCGGGCCCCTGAGTGCGCGAGGGCTTCGTAGGTGGTTCTGTTGTCGCGTTCGTCGTAGTCGCGTTCGCTGTCGACGCGAGAGTCCAGAGAACCCAAGAAACCGTCCTAGAACCCGGTCAGCTTGTCCCGCTCGTACAGGTCCAGTTCGTGGACCATCGAGGGCGACTGCTTCGCGGCGAAGGCGATCGCGTCCGCCACTTCCGCTGGCTCGACCACCTCCCCCGGTTCGTAGCGCTCGGCCATCGTCTGGTCGCCGACCTCGAACTCGGTGCGAACCGCGGCGGGATTCACGACCGTCACGCCGACCCCGTCGTCGCCGACCTGCGCCGACACCGACTTCGCGAAGCCGCGGACCCACCACTTCGTCGCGGCGTACACCGGGTTGTACGGCCGCGGGTACTTGCCGGCGAACGAGCCGACGTAGACCAGGTGGCCGCCGGCCTCGCGGAGCGCCGGGAGCGCCGCGCGCGTGAGGTAGAACACGCCGTCCGTGTTGACCGCCATCATCCGGCGGTACTCGTCGTCGGTCATCGTCTCGATGGCCGACCCCGCGGCGACGCCGGCGTTCGCGACCACGACGTCCAGGCCGTCGAGTCGCTCGCGGGCCGCCGCGACCAGCGCCTCGACCTGCTCGGGGTCGGTCACGTCCGTCGGGACCACCTCGGCCGTGACGCCGTGGGCGTCGGCCACCTCGTCCGCCACCTCGCGGAGGCGTCCCTCGCGGCGGGCCGCGAGCACCACGTCGGCGCCGTCGCGCGCGAGGGTTCGGACCGTCTCCCGACCGATTCCCGAGGAGGCACCCGTCACGAGCGCCGTCATTCCCCCCAGTGCGCCGCCGGCTGTGTCGTCGCTCATCGGCCCGCGGTCCGCCTGCGTGCGGTATGGCTCTTGTGGGGGTGTGTTGGCGGTCTCCCGCCCGCCACGGCTAAGCCCGACCCGGACCACGCTGGCGTGTGCTCGCAGACCGCGCTGCCATCCTGCCCGACCGCGAACCCATCCGCGCGACCGGCGTTGCCGTCTCCGAGTTCGACGGCACTCCGTACGTCCTCGTCGGGGGCTACGGCGAAGCGAACCGGCTGTTCCGGGGCACCGCACCCGGCGCGGCCGGCAGCCCCCTCACCGAACTCGCCGACGTGGTGGCCGAACTCCGGGACGCGACGGCCACCGGCGGCGACCCGTACGGTGAGGGCGAGGCGGTCGCCGACCCGAGCGGACACGCGGTCGGTATCGCCGCCGCGGATGTCGACGCGGACGGCGAGGAGGAGTGGTACGTCCACAACGCCGGTCCGTTCGCCCGCGAGGTGGTCGAACCGGGCGCGCAGGGCGACCTCGGCTCGCCCGAACCCGACCGCCTGCTCGACCCGCACGGCGCGGACGGCCTCGACGGCTGGCTCGACCTGCTGGCCGACGGCCGCAATCGACGGGGCCGGAACCTCCGGGTCGGCCGCTCGGTCGCGGCGCTCGACCGGACCGGCGACGGAACCTACGCCTTCCTCGTCACGGGTGACGCCTCCCCCGCGCGCCTCCAGACCGTTACGACCGGGCGCGTGACCGACCGCGCCGGCGACCTGGGCGTCGACTTCCTCGGCGGCGGCCGCTCGGTGCTCGCCGGTCCCGTCCGACCCGTGGAGACCGCGATAGACGAGGGGGTCCGGATGGACCTCTTTCTCGGGATGGAGCGCGGTCCGAACCTGCTCCTGCGGAACGACGGCGGCGGCTTCACGGACTTCGCACCCGAGATAGGTGTCTCGGACACGCACGGCAACGCCCGCGGCGTCGCGCTGGTCGACTGCGGTGGGGGGCTGGGGCTCGCGCTCGGCAACGACGACGGCCACAACCGGCTGTGGCGGCTGGGCGACGGAGCCGCCGTCGACATCACGCCGGCTGCGTTCGCCGAGCCCGGGCCCGTCCGGGCGATACTGGCGGCGGACCTCGACAACGACGGCCGACAGGAGCTGTTCGTGGGCTGTCACGGGGCGCCGAACCGACTCCTCCGGCGTGTCGGGGACCGGGCGGCGGCCGACGGCGAGACCGGGTGGGTGGCCGCCGACCCCGGCCCGGCCGCCGACCCCGACCGCCCGACGACGGGCGCCGTCGCGGCGGACCTCGACGGCGACGGCGCGCTCGAACTGCTCGTCGCGCACGGCGGCACGGACGGCGAACCGCTGGCCGTCTACGGCGTGCCGGACGCGAACGACGCGGGCTGGCTCCGGGTCCGGCCCCGTACCCGACACGGCGCTCCGGCCCGCGGTGCGCGCGTCACGCTAGTGACCGGGGCTGGGCCACCCCAGCATCGCGTCGTCGACGCCGGCTCCGGCTACCTCTCGCAGGGCGAGCCGGTCGCCCACTTCGGCCTCGGCGACCGGACGCCGGCGCGGGTCACGGTCGCGTGGCCGGACGGTGGGACCACCGCCACCGTCGAGGCGCCCGCCGCGGAGCAGGTGCTCGACGTGCCGTTTCCGGCGTAGCGTGCCGACCGGGTGGCTCACCGCAGGGTCGCCTCGATGAGCTGCCGGTGGCCGCGCCGGAGCCGCCCGGCGAGTGCCTGCCGGGAGATGCCGAGGTCGGCGGCGATGTCCGCCAGCGTCGCGCCCCGGTCCGGGTCGAAGTAGCCGGCCTCGTGCGCGGCGATGAGCGCCGCGCGCTGTGGCTCGGTCAGCCCGTACTGGGGGAACGCCCCGCCCTCGTCGGTGCGGTAGAGGCTCTCGACCTGAAGGTCGATACCCTTCCCCTGACAGGTTTCGACGTACTCGCGGAGCGCCGCGCGCGTCGGCACACGCGCCCGGATGCGGGTCCGCTGGTGGGTCGAGCGCATCTCCAGATAGACGATGTCGTTGGCGGCGGCGTCGAGGTAGGTCATCCGCGTCTTCATCTCGCCGGTGAAGCTCACCCGGTAGAGCCGGCGGTCCGACAGCGCCGTCAGGCAGGTGAACGAGGCCACGGTCGGGTCCACGGTCAGGGCGGCGTCCAGCCGGCCGAGGTCGCCCCCCTCGGCCCAGAAGAGGTACTTCGCGGGCCCGTCCTCGACCAGCTGGAGGTCCTCCATCCGGAAGGTCGTCTCCGGGACCGCCCCCGCGGTCGCCTCCATGAGTGGGGAGCTGAGCGATATCTCGGCGATGAGGCTCATACCCGCCACTGGCCGGGTGGAAAGATAAGCGCCGGTGTCGAGCCTGTGGCCACGACCTGGTGGCTACGACCCGGCGGTGGTGGGGCCCTGACGGGAGCGACGTGTGTGTCTGGGCCGAAACGGAACTTGGTAGCTAACGATGGATTCTCCCGTTCAGTCCCCGCGTCGTCCGAGACGAGCCAGGGGCCTCAGCAGTGGTATTGACTATGCAAGGTTTGATATACTTCTACAGCTCTCGCTCCACCACGTACCCCCATCGCTCCATCCCTTCGGCCTCGTAGAACGACAGCGCGTCCTCGTTGTCGAGACGGTTGGCGAGTGCGACGTACTCGCAGTCCCGCTCGTCGGCCCAGCGCTCGACGAACGCCAGCAGTTCGGCGCCGAACCCCGACGACCGCCGGGGCTCGTCCACCACGAGGTCGTGGACCCAGGCGTGGCGCCGATGGTGGAGGATGCGATGGACGGAGACCCCGACGACGCCGACGAGCGTGTCAGGGTCGCCGTCCGCGCCGTTCGTGCCGTTTGCGCCGTCAGTACCGTCTGCGTCGTCCACGCCGCCGTCGGTGACGTACAGCCCGAACAGGCGATAGTCGTCCTCCCCGCGCCACGAGCGGATGAACGCCGGGTCGGCGTCGCTCCAGAGCTGTCCCAGCAGCGGCACCGCCGCGTCCCACTCCGCGTCCGTGGTCAGTTCCCGCACCGCCGTGGCAGGGTCGTTCGCTGTCCGCTCGCTGTCGTCAGGGGCCATGTGGCTGCCGTGTGGTGTCCCCGTGGTCAGTGCTACGCCCGGCTGGGAAGTGATACCGTGGCGGGGTCCTACGGTCCCGGTCGGCATCGGTGTCGCGCTGCCACACGTTTTAGCCGGTCCCGCGCCAATACGAGGTATGCGCGTCGTCTCGCTCCTCCCGTCCGCGACGGAGATCGTCTACGCCCTCGGCATCGAGCCGGTGGGCGTCTCCCACGAGTGCGACCACCCGCCCGAGGCCGCGGACCTGCCCAGCGTCGTCGAGACGCACGTCGACCCCGAGGCCTCGAGCGCCGACATCAACGAGCAGGTCGCGCAGGCCGAGCGAGCCGGCGGTGTCTACGACCTCGACCTCGCGACGCTGGAACGGCTCGACCCGGACGTGGTCGTCTCGCAGGGTATCTGTGACGTGTGTGCCGTCGACCGCGTGCTCGTGCGCGAGGCCGTCGACGAACTGGGGCTGGACTGCGAGGTCGTCACGACGGACCCACACTCGCTGGACGACGTGTTCGACGACATCGAGCGTATCGGGGCTGCGCTGGACCGGCCGGCGGCGGCCGCGGACCTCGTGGTCGACCTGCGCGAGCGGGTCGGGCACGTGCGGGCGCTGACGGACGACGTTCCGACGGACGAGCGCCCTCGCGTCGCGGTGCTGGACTGGCTCGCCCCCGTGATGGTCGCCGGCCACTGGATGCCCGAACTGGTCGAGTGGGCCGGCGGCGAGTACGGCATGGCCGAGCACGGAGCCGAGTCCCGCCCCCGCGAGTGGGCCGAGGTCCGCGAGTACGACCCCGAGGTGCTGGTCGCCGCACCTTGCGGGTTCGAACTCGACCAGACGTTCGAGAACCTCGACGACCTCACGGGTCGCGAGGGGTTCGGCGACCTGGCCGCGGTCCGCGAGGAGCGGGCGTTCGCGATGGATGGCCACCACCTCGTCAACCGCCCCGGGCCGCGCCTCGTCGAGACGCTGGAGTACCTCGCGTGGGTGCTGCATCCCGAGCGGTTCGACGAGCCCCCGGCCGACGCCGTCCGACCGCTGGCGCGGACGGTGGCCTGATGCTCCGTCTCGCCCCGTCGGTCCGCGAGGATATCCTCGCACACGCACGCGGAGGCGTACCCGAGGAGGTGTGCGGCGTCCTCGCTGGACGACACGGCGCGGCGGCCGACGGCGAGGCCTCGACCGCCCACGAGTCGGCCCGCGCGACCAACGCCGCCGACTCGCCACGGAACCGGTACGAACTCGACCCCGCCGAGCAGCTGGAACTGATGCGCGAGCTGGAAGCGGACGGCGACGAGGTCGTCGGCTTCTACCACTCGCACCCCCGCGGCCCGCCGGCCCCGAGCAACGTCGACGCCCACGAGGCGACGTGGGAGGGGTACAGCTACGTCATCGTCTCGCTGGGTGCCGCCGACCCCGACGTGCGGTCCTGGCGCTGGACGGGCGAGCGGTTCGAACGGGAACCGGTCCGGGCCGTCGACTCGTGAGGCTCCGGATTTCTACGATAGTCTCTGATTCTGCCGGATAATCTGTAGGTATTCTATTTGTCTGTGGCTCTCGTCTCAATCAGCGGCGATAGAACAGGTGTCTCGGTACTCGACCTCGTGGACGGACTCGATGCCGCCGGGCTGACAGACCGGGCAGTCCGGCCGCGGTTCGACCTGTATCTCGCGGAAGGTCATGTCCTCGGCGTCGTAGAACACCATCCGGCCGTCGAGCGTCTCCCCGTGGTCGAGCACGAGTTTGACGGCCTCGGTGGCCATCACGCAGCCGACCGTCCCGGGAAGGACCCCGAGGACGCCGGCGGTGGCGCAGTCCGGGACCGTGCCGGGTTCGGGGGCCTCCGGGAACAGGCACCGGTAGCAGGGGCCGTTGTCGCCCCCTTCGACCGGCGAATCGGCGGCTTCGCCGTCTTCTCCCACCGCCTCCGGCGGCGAGCGGGCCTCGAAGGTGGTCATCTGCCCCTCGAACCGGAGGATGGCGCCGTGGACGAACGGGACGCCGGCGAGCGTGCAGGCGTCGTTGACCAGATAGCGGGTGGCGAAGTTGTCCGAGCCGTCGACGACGAGGTCGTACTCGTCGAGGAGGCCCTCGATGTTGTCGGGCGTGACGCGGGTCTCGTGGGGCTCGACGTCGATGTCGGGGTTCTGCCGGGCGACGAACTCCTTCGCTGACTCGACCTTCGGGCGCCCCACGTCGGGGTCGCCGTGGATGACCTGGCGCTGGAGGTTCGAGCGTTCGACGACGTCGTCGTCGGCGATACCGAGCGTGCCGACGCCAGCCGCCGCGAGGTACTGGATGACGGGCGAGCCGAGGCCGCCGGCACCGATACAGAGGACCCGGGCGTCCAGTAGCCGGCCCTGTCCCTCCGGGCCGACCTCGTCCATGATGACGTGCCGGGAGTAGCGGTCGAGCTGCTCCGGCGTGAGGTCGAGTGACATACGCCGCCGTAGGGCGAGTGGGCGAATAAGCGCGGGGGTCGCGCGCCGGGATGGCAGCCACCGCGTGGGCTGTTCCCGACGGACACTATCCACCAGAAAGTTTATTACCGATAACGTTTCCACCCTACATACGTCCCCACGGGACGGGGCATGGTAGACTCATCTCCATCCCACTGCACCCTACTATTAAGGGGGACGCACCCGTAGAGACGGGTGCACTATGGCGGGACCGACAAGCGACATACAGACCATTGCACTGGGAATCGGCACCCTCGGCATGGCGCTCGGCACCCTCGCGTTCATCGCGATGGGGTCGGGCGAGACCAACGAACGGAAACAGGAGTTCTTCATCATCACCACGTTCATCACGGGTATCGCCGCCGTGGCGTACTTCTCGATGTTCCAGGGGTTCGGCGTCATCGAGGTGACGCTGGCCGGTGGTGGTGAGACACTCACCATCTACTGGGCCCGGTACGCCGACTGGCTGTTCACGACCCCGCTGCTTCTGCTCGACCTCGGCTTGCTCGCCGGGGCCGACCGGAACACCATCGCCACGCTTGTCGGCCTGGACGTCGGGATGATCGTGACCGGTCTCGCCGGCGCACTGGCGACCGGTGCGGGTAGCCCGCTCAGTCCGGCGGGGACCCGAATCGCGTGGTGGGGCATCAGCTGTGGATTCTTCGTCGTGCTGCTGTACTACCTGGTGTCGACGCTCAGCAGCGTCGCGGCCCAGCGCTCGGGTGATGTCGCGAGCCTGTTCAGCACGCTCCGCAACCTCGTCATCGTCCTGTGGACGGCGTACCCCATCGTGTGGATTATCGGCACGGAGGGGACGCTGGACCTCGTCGGCCTCGGTGTCGAGACGGTGCTGTTCATGGTCCTCGACCTGGCCGCGAAGGTCGGCTTCGGCTTCATCCTGCTCCGAAGCCGTGACGTGCTGGACCAGGCTGCCGCAGCCTCCGAGGCCGCGGCCGCCGACTGACGACGACCGGCACGGACCACCTGCCGGCGCCGGTGCCGGCGGCTCGTATCGCCCGGCAGCTATCGCCGGACTCATGCGACCACCACGGCGTTCTTTCCGATACCATACCCGATGACGACCCTTACGTACCTCCAGTTCCACCTCGTGTTCCTCGGCGGGCCGTTGCTCGTCTTCGCCGCGGCCACCGCTCGCGGGGTGGCACTTCGGGTCGGCCCACCGGCGGTCGCGCCGCCACGAGTCCGACTCGCCGGGCGATCGCTGGACGCGCGGGTCGTCGGTGTCCTCATCATGGCGGTGCTGGCGTTCGTCTACACCACGCCGTGGGACAGCTACCTCATCCGGCAGGGGGCGTGGCGCTACGGCGAGGGCGCCGTCGTCGCACGATTCCTCGCGGTACCGCTGGGCGAGTACCTGTTCTTCGTCCTCCAGCCGGTGCTGACGGCGCTGTGGCTCTACCTGCTCCCCGCGGGGCCGCCCGAGCGGTCGGTACGGGCGGACGGGGGCACGGCGCTCGCACGTGACCGACTCGATGCCACGCCCGGACAGCGTGCCCTCGGCGCCGGCGTCGGTGGCCTGATTGCGCTCGGCGGCTGGTTCGCGCTCGCGCTGGAGGGCGGGTTCTACCTCGGGACGCTCCTGCTGTGGGCGGCGCCCGTGCTCGCCATCCAGTGGGCGTTCGGCTGGCCGTACCTCTGGGCGCGGCGGCGGGTGGTCGCGCTGGCCGTGGCCGTCCCGACGCTGTACCTCTGGGTAGCCGACCGGGTCGCGCTCGCGCTGGGCGTCTGGGAACTCTCCCCGGACCTGACGACGGGCTATGCCGTCCCGTTGCTGGGGCTCCCAGTCGAGGAGGCCGCGTTCTTCCTCCTGACGAACGTGTTCGTCGTGCAGGGACTCGTGCTCTGGCTCTGGGTGGCCGACCGATGGCTGTGAGAGAACTGGCGGTGTCCGGTCGGGTCCGAGAGACGCTCGCTGGCGGCGCGCTCGCGCCAGCGTGGGTCGCCCACGGGCTGCTTGTCGTCCCCTTCCTCCTCGGCGTCGAGGTGCCGCTCGCGCTCCAGTACGCGCCGCTGGCTGTGAGCGTTCTCGTCCTGGGGCTCCCCCACGGCGCCGTCGACCACCTCGCCGTCCCGCGGGTCCGTGACCGGCCGGTCACGCTCCGGGCACTCGCGGGCGTCGGCGCCCTCTACGGGCTGCTCGGCGGCGCCTACCTCGCGCTGTGGTTCCTCGCACCCGTTCCGGCGTTCCTGCTGTTCATCGCCATCACCTGGGCCCACTGGGGGCAGGGCGACGTGTACACCCTGCTGGCGCTCGCGGATGTCGGCCACCTCCGCTCGCGGGCCCAGCGCGTCGCTACCGCGGCGGTTCGCGGCGGGCTGCCGATGCTCGTGCCGCTGCTCTCGTATCCGGGGCAGTACCGCCGCGTCGCACGGGCGTTGACCGGCCGGTTCGGCGTCGCCCCGTCGGCGCTGGCCCCCCTGTTCCGGGTCGAGACGCGACTCGCGCTCGGCGCGGCTTTCGCCGCCCTGACGCTCGGGACGCTCGCCGTGGGGCTGGCACGCGCGACGGACGGGTTCCGCGATTCGGGCTGGCGGGTCGATGCCGGCGAGACGGCCCTGCTCTGGGCGTTCTTCCTCGCCGTGCCGCCCGTCCTCGCGGTGGGTGTCTACTTCTGCCTCTGGCACTCGCTCCGGCACATCGCGCGCCTGGTGTTACTCGACGGGGACGCGGTGGCGGGCCTGCGGGCCGGGTCGCTCGCCCCGGCGCTCCGCGGGTTCGCGCGCGATGCGGCACCCCTGACGGCCGTCTCGGTCGTTTTCCTCGCGGCGTTCTACTACCTCGTTCCGGTGCGCCCTGCGAACGTCGAGGCGGCCGTCGGGCTGTATCTCGTGCTCATCGCCGTGCTGACGCTCCCTCACGTCGTCGTGGTCGCGCTGCTGGACCGCGCGCAGGGGGTGTGGAACGTGTCCGATTCCGGGTAGTCCGCCCGTTCGGCGGTCGGAGACGGACGGCCTACTCCTCGTCGTACTTCAGCGCCACGCCGTTGATGCAGAAGCGCTTGCCCGTCGGCTCGGGGCCGTCGTCGAAGACGTGGCCCAGGTGGCCGCCGCACTCGGCACAGACGACCTCGGTGCGGACCATCCCGTGGCTGCGGTCCTCGCGGAGTTCGACGGCGCCGTCGTTGGCGTCGTAGAAGGAGGGCCAGCCCGTGCCGGAGCCGAACTTCGTGTCGCCGTCGAACAGCTCGGCGCCACAGCCCGCGCAGTCGAACGCGCCGTCGCCTTTCACGTCGATGAGGTCGCTGGAGAACTTCGGCTCGGTCCCCTGCTCACGGAGCACGCGGTACTCCTCCTCGGTGAGGACCTCGCGCCACTCCTCGTCGGTCTCGGGCAGCTGCGTGTCTGACTCGCTCATACCCGCTGTAGGGGTCGTGGCCCCTTCCCCGTTTCCCCCACGGGTGTCGGGCGTGTGCGACCGTTCCCGGACTCGATGCCGGGCAGCCGGTCCCGTCCCACGAACGCCCAGTTCGGGGCCCGCGCGGCCGGCTGTTCCGGGAGGGAGTCACACACCGTCGGTCCCTCCGTAACGCTCTTGAGCGACCCTCGCGGACCGTCGGTATGCCGACAGGGCCCGCGGAGTACGACCCCACACTGGGGAACAAGTTCGTCTTCGTCACCGGCGGCGTCATGTCCGGGCTCGGCAAGGGAATCACGGCCGCCTCGACCGGCCGCTTGCTCGCCAACGCCGGGTTCGACGTCACCGCCGTGAAGATCGACCCGTACCTCAACGTCGACGCCGGGACGATGAACCCCTACCAGCACGGCGAGGTGTACGTGCTGAAGGACGGGGGCGAGGTCGACCTCGACCTCGGGAACTACGAGCGCTTCCTGGACATCGACATGACGTTCGACCACAACGTCACGACCGGGAAGCTGTACAAGAACGTCATCGAGAAGGAGCGCGCCGGCGACTACCTGGGCAAGACCGTCCAGATCATCCCGCATATCACCGACGACATCAAGCGGCGCATCCGCGAGGCCGCCGAGGGCCACGACATCTGCATCATCGAGGTCGGCGGCACCGTCGGCGACATCGAGGGGATGCCGTATCTGGAGGCGCTGCGCCAGTTCTCCCACGAGGAGGACGACGAGGACATCCTGTTCACGCACGTCACGCTCGTCCCGTACTCGAAGAACGGCGAGCAGAAGACGAAGCCGACCCAGCACTCGGTGAAGGAGCTCCGCTCTATCGGTCTCCAGCCCGACATCCTCGTCGGGCGCTGCGAGGACAAACTCGACGACGAGACGAAGGAGAAGATCGCCCTGTTCTGCGACGTACCGACGGACGCCGTCTTCTCGAACCCCGACGTGGAGGACATCTACCACGTCCCGCTGATGGTCGAGGACGAGGGCCTCGACCAGTACGTGATGGAGCGCCTCGGTATCGCCGAGGACGCCCTCGAACCGGCCGAGCGCAAGAACGGCTGGCGCGACCTCGTCACCCGCGACACGACCGGGACCGTCGAGATCGCGCTCGCCGGGAAGTACGACCTCGAGGACGCCTACCTCTCGGTCCACGAGGCGTGCAAGCACGCCGGCCTCGAACACGGCGTCGACGTCGAGGTGCTGTGGGTCGACACCGAGGACATGGACGAGGAACACCGCGACCGGCTCGAACGGGCGGACGGGCTCATCGTCCCGGGCGGCTTCGGCGCCCGCGGCACCGACGGGAAGATCGACGCCATCCGCTACGCCCGCGAGAACGACGTGCCCTTCCTCGGGCTCTGTCTGGGCTTCCAGATGGCCGTCGTCGACCACGCGCGCAACGTCTGTGACCTCGCGGACGCCAACTCCACGGAGTTCGACGAGGGCACACCCCACCCCGTCATCGACATCCTGCCCGAGCAGTACGAGGTCGAGGACATGGGCGGGACGATGCGGCTGGGGGCCCACGAGACGGACATCGAGCCGGACACACTCGCCGCCGACCTGTACGACGGCGCCGACTCCTGTACGGAACGCCACCGGCACCGCTACGAGGTCAACCCCGAGTACATCGACCAGCTGGAGGCAAGCGGCCTCGTCTTCTCCGGGACGGCGGCCAACCGGATGGAGATACTCGAGTTGCCCCGCGACGAGCATCCGTACTTCGTCGGGACGCAGTTCCACCCCGAATTCCGCTCCCGGCCGGGGCGGGCGTCGCCGCCGTTCGTCGGGTTGCTGGACGCCGCGCTCGAGCACGGCGAGCTACGTGACGAGCGCGACCCCGAGGAGGTGAGCGCCTGATGGTCGACGTCGACTCGTTCATCGAGGACGCCGTCGCGGAGATCGACGAGCAGGTCGGGGACGACCACGCCATCATCGCCCTCTCGGGCGGGGTGGACTCCTCGACCGCCGCTGCGCTCGCGTACGAGGCCGTCGGCGCCCAGCTCACGCCCGTCTACGTCGATACGGGCCTGATGCGCAAGGGCGAGACCGAGGAGATACGGGAGACCTTCTCCTACATGGAGTCGCTCCGTATCGTCGAGGCCCAGGACCGCTTCCTCGGCGCGCTGGAGGGCATCACGGACCCCGAGGAGAAGCGCCACGTCATCGGCGAGCAGTTCATCCGCGAGTTCGAGACCGTCGCGAGGGAGGAGGACGCCGACGTGCTCGTCCAGGGCACCATCTACCCGGACCGCATCGAGTCCGAGGGGACCATCAAGTCCCACCACAACGTCGGCGGCCTGCCCGACGTCGTCGATTTCGACCGCATCGTCGAGCCGATGCGCGACCTCTACAAGGACGAGGTCCGCGAGGTCGCACGGGAGTTAGGGCTGGACGCCATCATCTCCGAGCGGATGCCGTTCCCCGGCCCCGGCCTCGCCGTCCGTATCGTCGGCGAGGTGACCGAGGAGAAGGTCGAGGTCGCCCGCGAGGCGACCCACGTCGTCGAGGCGGAGCTCGAGGAGTACGACCCGTGGCAGGCGTTCGCCGCGGTGCTGGGCCGTGCGACGGGCGTCAAGGGCGACAACCGCGTCCACGGCCACGTGGTCGCGGTCCGTTCCGTCGAGTCCCGCGACGGGATGACCGCCCGCGCCCAGGAGCTCGACTGGGAGACGCTCCAGCGCATCCAGTCACGCATCACCGGCCAACTCGACAACGTCTCGCGCGTCGTCTACGACGTGACGCACAAACCCCCCGCCACCATCGAATATGAGTGAGGCCGTCATCGCTGGGGCGGACCCGGAGGGACTGGGCGAGGCGCTCGCGGCCGAGGGGTTCGAGGTCACTCGCGCGGCCGGCACGGCCACCCGCGACGACCTCGTCGAGGCCGACATCGAGACGGCCGACCTGTTGGTCCTCACGGACGCCGGTCTCGCGACGGCCATCCCGCTGGCCCGCGAACTGACCTCCGACATCCGTATCGTCGCCTACACTGCCGACTCCCTGCCGGAGTTCGTCGGTGGGCAGGAGGTCATCGCGATGGACCCCGCGCTGCTGGGGCCCGAGGCGGTCGCCGAGGAACTGGCGTAGCGACCTGTACGTCCACCCCCGGGACCGACGTTCTCGGAGGACTCGGCCGCCGGCGCACGGGCCGCCTGGCCTACTGCTCGATACGCTCGCCCAGCTCCGCGAGCCGGATGGAGCCGTCGCGGACGAACGGCGTGCCGTGGCCCATCGCCAGTACGTCGACCGCGGGGGCCCGGTCGGCGAGGTCGTGGATGGATTCGCGGACGCTCTCGGTGTCGTAGGTGATGAACCACGGGGAGGGCTCGAGTTCGCCGTCGGACTCGAGGACCAGGTCACCGACGAACGCGGCGTCGAGGGCGTCGCTGACGTAGGCGGTGTGGCCGGGCGTGTGGCCGGGCGTGTGGTAGGCGGTGAAGCTCCCGATCTCGTCGCCGTCGGCCACCAGTTCGGGGTCGTGGTCCGGGCGGTCGACCAGGCGCTTCCCGGCGCGCTGGAGGGCACCCTTCAGCGTGAGGCCAGGTGGCTGCTCCTTGCCCATCAGGAACGGTGCGTCGGCCGCGCCCATGTGGACGTCGGCGCCGGTCTCGGCGGCGAGCGAGGCGAGCGCGCCCACGTGGTCGACATCGTAGTGCGTGATGAGGATGCGCTCGAGGTCGTTCACGTCGTAGCCCGCCTCCCGGATGGCGGTCCGGATGGTGCTCCCGTCCCGCGACAGTCCGGTGTCGACCAGGGTCAGCACGCCGTCGTCGTCGGCGAGGTAGGCGTTCACCCCGGTACACTCTATCTGCCAGACATCCCCACGGAGGTGCACGAGCATGCTTTCACGTACACCACGGGTGGATAAGGGTCTACCCATGGCGGACGGCGGCAGGTGTCAGGGCGTCGGTGTGGCCCGGACGGGCCCGGTCGTGTTGACCGACGCGCTCCCGCCGATATCGACCTGTGAGGTGTTGCCGCTGCCACCGCCGTCGGTCTGGAGGATTATCGGTGTCCCATCGCGGTCGGTCGCGAGGATGACCTTGTCGGATGCGTCGATGCTCTTGACGTACTGCTGTTTCAGCACGATGGGGTTGTCACGGAGCGCGCGCCCCCGAATCTCGATGACGCGGGCGTCCGCCTCCGCGCGAATCTCCTGTTGCTCCTTGTCCTTGCGGGCCTGCTGGATCTCGAACTCCTTCTTCTGGACCCGTTGCTTGGCGATCTCCTTCTCGTTCAGGGCCTCGTCGTACGACGACGGCAGGTCGACGTCCCGGACCTGCACCTCCTCCAGAACGAGCGCCTCGCTCTCGAAGGCGGACTCGAGTTTCTCCTGTGCGGCCGTTCCGAGCCGTTCTCGGCCGTTGCTGGTGTATATCTCGCTGGTCTGGATTCCAGCCGCCTCGTCGCGGAGGCGCGACCGGATCGACGGCCGGATGAGCCGCTGTTCGGCCTGCTCCACCGTCCGCCACTCGGTCACGAACCGCGAGGGATTGCTCTGCTCGACCCGGTAGCGAACCGTGATATCGATCTCGACGGTCGTCCCGTTCACTGTCTGGACCGTCACCGCGTCGGCCCGTCCGGCTCTGTCGCCTTCCCCCCTCGTGTTCGCCATCGTGTACGTCCGTGGACGGATCTCCACGTCCTGGACGGAGTCCTTCACCGGGGCGATGAGGTGGGCACCGGGCGCGAGTTCGTCGCCGGTGACCGCGCCGAACGACTTCTGCACGCCGACGTGCCCCTCAGGGACCTGGTGGTACCCCCCGAGCAACAGCCCGAGAACGACCAGGAGGCCGAGTCCAAGGGCCGCCATCCGGAGTACGCGCGCCGGGTCGAGGTCAGACCCGGAATCGGAGTCCGGCCCGGAATCGAGGATGTCACTCATCGCCAGCCTCCGTACTGTCCGCTCCGCCGGAACCGTCGTCTGGGGACCATGTAACAAATGGGCGCACGGCGCTGAATAAATGTTCAGATAGCGTGTCGGCCGGACGGTCCAACGGCGGTCCCGGCGGCCACCCCGACGCCTATGCGGCTGGCGCCGCTGGTGTCGGTATGGGGTTCAGCAAGCACCTCGTCAACGGTATCATCTCGACGGTCATCAGCGTCGCAATCACCGCCTACGGAGCCGACGGCGACGGGTGGAGCACAGAGGAACTGCTGCTGTCGGTGGCGGTCTCGGCGTTCCTCTCGGGTTTCTTCACGAGCTACTTCGCGGAGTGACGCCGGGTGACGACGCGGCCCCCGACGCGACCGAGCGTGCGGCGGCGGACGACGGCGACTCCCGAATCGACCCGGCGTACTACGCCGTCGATACGGATGCCTCCGAGGCGGAGTTCCTCGCCGCCTGCAAACTGTACGCTCGCGAGGTGGTCGATGCGTTCGGTCTCTCGGCCGACGTGGGGCGCCTCGACTGGCAGGTCAGCCGGCGCGCGAAGCGTCGGGCCGGACAGGTCCGCTACCGCGACGACGAGCCGGAGGTGGTCGTGCTCACGTGGGGTTACTTCGAGCGGCGCGGCTGGGCCGCGATGGCATCGACCGTCCGGCACGAACTCGTCCACGTCCACCTGCTGAACGAGTACGGCGACGGCTCCCACGGCGAACGGTTCGAGCGGTGGGCCGAGCGCCTCGACACGTGTGTCTCCTGCGAACTGTTCACGACACCGGAGTGGTGGGTGGTCTGCGAGGACTGCGACGCGGCGCTGGCGCGGTACCGCGAGTCGAAGCTGGTCCGGCGGGTCGACGAGTACCGGTGTGGCGAATGTGGCGGCGACCTGCGGCTGGCGGATGGAGACACCAGAGTCGAAGCCGGGGACGAGTGAGCCGCCGGGCGGAGCCTATCCGCTCACGCGAGCCTTCAGGAACCCTTTCAGCGTCTCGTACTTCGAGGGACGGCGGATCTCGGCCATCTCCGCCTCGGTCAGCTCGAAGTCGAATATCGCCATGTTCGCCGCCAGATGCTCGCGGCTCGTGGCCTTCGGGATGGTGGCGACCTGCTCTTGCTGGACGAGCCAGCGGAGCGCGACCTGTGCGGGCGTCTTCGCGTGCCGGCGGGCGATACGCTCCAGAACGGGGTCGTCGAGCACGCCCCCGTGGCCCAGCGGCGAGTACGCCGTCAGGAGCACGTCGTGGACCCGGCAGTACGAGCGCAGGTCCTGCTGGTCCCAGAACGGGTGGTACTGGACCTGGTTCGTGAGGACCGGCGCGTCGCTCAGCTCCCGGGCCGTGTCAAGTTCGTCGACGCTGAAGTTCGAGACGCCGACGTTCCGGACCTTCCCGGCATCGACGAGTTCGTTCATCGCGCGGAGCGTCTCCTCGTGGTCGGGCGCCGCGGCGAGCGGGTTCGGCGGCGACCCCGGCGGCCGGCCGTTGGGCCAGTGGACGAGCAGCAGGTCGAGATAGTCCGTGCCGAGGCGGGCGAGGCTCTCCTCGGTCGTCCGGAGCACGTCGTCGTACGCTCGGCTCTCGGGCCCGAGCTTGGTGGCGAGGAACACGTCCTCGCGGGGCACGTCGCTTGCGGCCAGCGCGTCACCGACCTGCCGCTCGTTCGTGTACACCTGTGCGGTGTCGATGTGGCGGTAGCCCAGGTCGAGCGCGGTCTCGACGGCCTCGCGGCAGTCGTCGCCGGTCAGCCGCCAGGTCCCGAGGCCGAGCCGGGGGACCTCGACGCCCTGCACGGTGAGGCTCTCGATGTCGCTCACGGGCCGTCGTAGGGCCGACCGACCCGAATACCTGCCGGCTCCGGCGCGTGGCCGCCGGTGGGCCCCCCGGCCGACGGTGGTGTCCGGGTCGGACCCATCGGCTTTTAACCAGCGGCGCGCGACGGGTCGTGCATGTTCGACCTGCTGGTCGTGGCGACGGACGGCTCGGAGAGCGGCGAGCGCGCCGTCGCCACGGCGCTGGACCTGGCAGACCGGTTCGACGCGGCGGTCCACGTGCTGTCGGTCGTCGACCCCAGTCGCGTGGCGGAGGTGCCTGCCGAGGACGCGGACTCGGTCCGGGCCGCACTCCACGAACGCGCCTCGGATGCCGTCGACGCGGTCGCCGAGCAGGCCCCCGACGATATCGAGGTGGATACCCTCGTCCGTGAGGGACACCCCGCCGACGCCATCGTCGACTACGCCCAGGAGGCCGGCGCCGACAGCGTCGCACTGGGGACCCGTGGCCGGGGCGGCGATGGCGGGTTCCTCCTCGGGAGCGTCGCAGAGGCCGTCGTCCGGACCTGCGAGCGGCCAGTCCTCACGGTGCGTGGCGAGCGCGCCGGCGAGGGCGCTGGGGCCGACGGCTGACGGCCCTGCGCCCGGGGCCGCCCGGCGGACGCCACCCTTACGCCCGGCCGCCACCTCCGGCCGGTATGGTCGACCGACTGATGACAGTGAACGCGTACACCACGCTCGACCTGGTGGACGCCGTCGCCGAGGGTCACGGGTTCGAGGAGGAGGCGTTCGCGACGCTGAACGTCACGTCGCCGCGGAAGAACCCGGACCACGTCTCCCTGCAGCTGGAGCTGGACAACACGCAGCTGACGGAGCTGCCGGCCCACGCCGAGACGGTGACGCTCACGCCCGAGCAGGCGCGGAGTATCGCCGCCGACCTCGAGAAACACGCCGAGAAGGTCGAGGCCGCGCTGGCCGACGACGCGGACGACGCCTGAGCGGGTCACGCCCCGTCGTCGCCCGCCGCGCGGTCCGCCTCGTCGTCGCTCGCCGCGCGCCACGACTCGCCGGCGGCCCGTTCGCGCCAGCGCCGCTGCTGCCGCCGTTCCGTGAGGTGGTGGCCGCCCCCGGCGAGCGCCTCGCGTGCGTCGCCCTCGATGGCCGTCGCGTCGGCGAGGAACCCCGCGCGGAAGTCCGCCACCAGTTCGTACGACCAGCGGTCGCCGACGGCGCCCGCCGGCAGGACCTCGTCGCGGAGACGGTCGGCGAGGGCGTCGTGGCCGGCCTCGCGGAGGCGGCTGCGCGCCCGTTCGAACCGGTCCATCCCGCGGCCGATCTGGT
Source organism: Haloglomus salinum (assembly GCF_024298825.1). Lineage (NCBI taxonomy): Archaea > Methanobacteriati > Methanobacteriota > Halobacteria > Halobacteriales > Natronomonadaceae > Haloglomus > Haloglomus salinum. The sequence goes on along the minus strand of NZ_CP101153.1, from coordinate 1,430,185 downwards.
GGTGGAACGTCAGCAGCGCGCCGTACCCCCGTCGGACGTGTTCGAGCCCGAGTTCGAGGTCGTGGAGCGCCGCGCGTTCGATATCCGTGAGCGCCTCGTCGCTGGGGTCTCGGTCGCCGTCTGTGCGTGACATACGGTAGCGTTACACGTATCTCGACAAAAGCCGTGTGGCGCTGCCGGGGCGGCCCCGCGCCGGCCGGCAGGACGGGGTGACGCTGCGGGGTGACGCTGCGGGGTGACGCTACGACGGTTTTTGTCCGTGCGACACCAAGGCCGGGTATGGGTTCGACCGGTGACCCGCGCCGCACCCGGACGGACAGTCCGGTCTCTCGCGAACTCGGGTTCTGCCCGTGCTGTGGGTATCGGACGCTGGCGCCCGACACGCCCGGGTCGTACGAGGTCTGTGCGGTCTGTGGCTGGCTGGACGACCTCGTGGGGTTCCACCACCCGGACCACGAGGGAGACTACAACCATGTCTCGCTCTGCCGGGCCCGCGAGAACTTCGCCGAGTACGGTGCCTGCACGCCGGAGGCCGTCGCGGAGACGCGGGAGCCGGCGGGTGCCGAGCGGGACCCGAACTGGCCGTACGACTGACACGCGCCCGGCGCCGCCGGACCGACGGAGGGAAACGCCGGCCCCGTCTACCGGGGCCCATGGAACTCCAGTTCCTCGGGGGTGCCGGAGAGGTCGGCCGGAGTGCCGTCCTCGTCGACGACCGCCTCCTGCTGGACTACGGGATGAAGACGGGCACGCCGCCCGCCTACCCCGTCGGGTCGGTCGACCCGGAGGCCGTCGTCGTCTCGCACGGCCACCTCGACCACGCGGGCGCGGTACCCGCCCTGCTGTCGGGTCGCGACCGCCCCGATATCCACTGGACGCCGCCGACCCGGGAACTGGCGCTGACGCTCGCACGGGACACGCTGAAACTGCACGGTGGCAGCCACCGCTGTCCGTTCACCGAGACCGACCTCAAACGCGTCGGGGAGGTCGACCAGCCCCATGGATACGGGGAGCCGTTCGCAGCCGCGGGCTACGAGGTGACCTTCTTCGACGCCGGTCACATCCCCGGGAGCGCACACGTGCTGGTCGACGACGGGGAGACGCGGCTGCTCTACACGGGCGACTTCCACACCACCAGCCAGCGCGGGAGCGACGCTCCCGCGAGCCGCACGGATCGCCACGGGGAGCCGATTCGTGGACAGCGCCTCGTCGCGGGCACGACCGCGCGCCCGGACGCGGACGTGGTGGTCTGCGAGTCGACCTACTCGGATGTCCAGCACGAACCGCGCGCGACGGTCGAGGAACGCTTCGCCGAGAGCGTCCGGACGACGCTGTACGAGGGTGGCACCGTCGTCGTCCCGGCGTTCGCCATCGGCCGCACGCAGGAGCTGTTGCTCATCTGCGAACACTACGACATCCCCTGCTACGTCGACGGGATGGGCCAGGACGTGACCCGGATGCTCCGGCAGTATCCGGACTACGTCCGCGACGCCGATGCACTCCGGCGGGCGAAATCACATGCCCGGTTCGTCACCGGTCGTGACGGCCAGCGCGAACGCATCGCGGAACAGAACGCCGCCATCGTCACCACGAGCGGGATGCTCTCGGGCGGCCCCGCGATGAGTTACATCCCCGAAATCCGGCGCAATCCGACGAACAAGATCGCGATGACGGGCTACCAGGTCGAGGGGACGCCGGGCCGCGAGTTGCTGGAGACGGGCAGCGCCGAGATCGACGGCCGTGTGATGCCCGTCGCCGCGCAGGTCGAACAGTACGACTTCTCCGCACACGCCGACCGCGACGGGCTCCTGTCGTTCCTCGACAGCTACCGCGACACGCCGGTCCTCGCCAACCACGGCGACCGCTGCGCGACGTTCGCCGAGGAACTGCGGGTCGAGGGCTACGAGGCGAGCGCGCCGGCACTCGGCGACGCCGTGACGGTCTGAGCGAGCGTGGCGCGGGTACCGTGGCCGTTATGTCCGTCTCGACACAGCAACCGGCCGATGCGCGCGACTGGTTCCCGCCGCGAGACGCGTAGCGAGGTGACCGTCCGATGGGACTGTTGAGGCGTCTGCAGACCGGATTCCGGTTGACCGGCCAGAGCGCCGGCCTCCTCCGTCGGAACCCCCGGTTCGCCGTCCTGCCGCTGGTGAGCGGACTCGCGACGCTGGTCTACCTGGTCGCCGTCCTCGGGAGCACGCTCCTGGTCGGCGATATCGGCTCCCCCCTCGTCGCCGTCGGGGTGCTGTTCGCGGTCTACTTCGGCACGAGCCTGCTGGCCGCCTTCGGCAACGCCGCACTGGTGTACGCCGCCCGCGAGTCGTTCCGTGGGGCGGACCCGACGGTGGTCGAATCGCTCCGGGCCGCGGCGGGCCACGCCGGCGCGCTCGTCGTCTGGGCCCTGGCGAGCGCCGTCGTCGGGCTCGTCCTCCGGGCCATCGAGTCCTCCAGCGACCTGCTCGGCGACATCGTGGCGGCGCTGCTCGGACTGGCCTGGGGCGCCCTCACCTACTTCGTCGTCCCGGTGGTCGTCTTCGAGGACGCCGGTCCGGTCGAGATGTTCCGCGAGAGCGGACGCACCGTGCGTGATATCTGGGGGGAGGCGTTCGGCGCCGATTTCACCACCGAGGCGGTGAGTCTCCTGCTCGTCCTGCCGGGCATCGCCGTCGTCGCGGTGGCACTGCTGGTCCCGGACCCCACCGGGGCCGGCCCGCTGTTGCTCGTCGGTGTCGCGCTCGCGGCGGTCGGCTTCCTGTTCGGTGCTGCCCTCCAGGGCGTCACGAAGGCCGCACTCTACCGGTACGCCGCCGAGGACGGCTCCGTCGAGGGGTTCGACGAGGCTGTTCTCCGCGAGGCGACCGGCGACCGCTGACTCAGACGTTCCGCTCGATGATCTCGCGGAGGTCGCGCTCGACGGCACCGGCGTCGGCCGTCTCCACGACGAGCGAGTCCTTGCGCTCGTCCGTGTCGGTCATCTCCGACAGCAGGCCGCCCCGGCGGTCGACCTCGACGGCGACCGTGAGCCGGTCCGGGCCGGGGTCGAAGATGAGTTCGATCTCGTCGAGGTCGCCGCGGAAGGGGCCGCCGCTCGTCTTGAATTCGAACTCCTGGACGAATCGGTTGCTGCCCCAGCCCGGAACCTCCTCGTTCTTCGCGGTCCGCAGCGAGAGACCGAGCGACTCCGCGGCGTCGAAGACGGCCTGCTGGCGGTCCGTGGGACGGACGTCGAGGTAGTCCTTGTCTTCGGGATCGATGCCGGTCACGTCGAGTTCGGTCTCCAGCCACACGTCCACGCCACCCATCGTCAGCGGCGTCCCCCAGGGAATCTCCACCTGCGTCTCGATGGCCCGGGACTCGTCGGGTTCGATGATGAACCCGTCGGTGAGCCGTGCGGTGTCGACGGTCCCCTCCCGACGACCGTCCTCGGTGTGGTAGTACGTCTCGAACTCCAGGTCGATATGGCGGACCTCCTGTTCGGCGTTGCCGCCCTCGACTCTGATTTCCGCGTCGACCGTCTCCCCCGGCTGGACCGTCTCCGAGGCGAGGACGGTGTCGACGGTGGCGTTACCGATTCCGACTGTCGCGAGGACCTTCTTCATGGCCAGGTGGTACTGCTACCGGCTCAAGCAAATGTTTTGCCCCACTCGAAATTATCATTGGGACTTTCTGGAAATATTTCTAATTATGCCTGTATTGGTATAATATATGGGAAATAATCCATTCTCTCGGGGTGTATCGGAGCTAACTGTCGAGTCCGAACCGTTCGGCCAGTGGCCGCGTCACGCGCTCGACCCGACACGCCCGCTCGGGCGTCGCGTACCGCTCCGGTCGTGGTGGCGTCCCGGCGTGGCGGTGGACCTCCGTGTGCGGTCGACCGTCCTCCAGGCCGGTCGAGGTCGCTGGCGCGTAGTGGACCACGTCCACGACCGGCGTGGCGGTCCAGTCGGTCGTCGCGAGGTCCCGGCGAACGCGTTCCGGCCAGTCGCCCGTCGCGGGGACGAGGTGGACGCGTCGCTCGCCGTCGTCGATGGTCGGGCGGCCGCCCCGCCCGTCGTGGCTGGGGGCGGCCATCCCTTCAGAAGGTGTGCTCGTCGCTCTCGTCGCTCATGTCCGCGGGGTCCTCGGCCGTGTCCCACATCTCGGTGGCGTACTCGTCGGCGAGTCCCGCCTCGCCGTCGTCCTCCTCGACGTTGTACGCGTCGAGCCCCATCCCGATGAGCTCCTCGTAGGCCTCGCCCTCCGAGATGAACTCGCTCTCGGCGATGCGCTGGAACCGCGCGTACAGGTCGTCCGGCAACTGGACTTCGAAGGTTGGCATTACGTCGGGGTAGGGCACCCCCCCATTTCAGACTTCGGCCCGCGGTCGTGGTCGGGGTCAGTTCCCGTCGCCGGTCGTGTCGTCCTCCGCGCCGCCGGTCGCCCCATCGTCCTCCCCGTCGCCCTCGTACTGCCGGACCTGGAACTCGGCGAAACCGTGTTCGAGGTCCTCACTGCGCCCGAACGCGATCTCGAGCGATCCGAGCCACCAGTTCCACTTCGAGGCGAGTTCCTCGTCCGGTGCGTCCTCGAGGTTGGCCACGACCAGCTCCGGGGTCAGGTCGTGGCCGGCCACGTCGCCGTAGTGGCCGGCCGCCGCCAGGTCACTGGCCATCCGTGCTACCGCGCGTCGCTCGCCGGCCGCGGCGTCGAACGCGTCGGCCAGCACCCGGTCGAGTTCGTCGATGTCCACGGCGGCTGTTGGGGGTCGGACCTCTTAACCATCGTCGTGTGTCGGTCACAGGTGCAAACTTTATCCCGCCGCTCACCGTTCGCTGCGTATAGATGTCGCTGGGCATCCTCATCGTGGACGACTCCGACTACATGCGGAGCCGTCTGAAGAGTGCGCTCGGCGACGACGAGTACCACGTCGTCGCGGAGGCCCCCGACGGGGCGTGGGCGGTCAAACGCTACCAGGAACACCGCGAGGACGTGGACCTGGTGCTGATGGACATCGTGATGGACACCGCCAACGGGGTGAAGGCGACGGCTGCCATCAAGGAACTCGACGCCAACGCCAGCATCATCATGTGTACCTCGGTGGGCCAGCACAAGAAGATGAAACTCGCGCGGCAGGCCGGTGCGGACGGCTACGTGACGAAGCCGTTTACCGACGAGGAGGTGGCGACCGCCATCAGCGAGGTGCTCGCGGCAGGAGAGCGCGTGGGCGACGATTCCGGGCACGACGGGGACCCGGATACCGACACCGACGCGGGGTCCGACACGGACACGGAGGCCGAGTCGACCGCATGAGCGACCGCGACCCGGAGGCCAAGCGGGCCGGCGGCGACCACAGCCGCGGCCGCGTGCAGCCCCCCAGCGAGGGCGCCCGCGAGAGCTGGACCATCCCGATAGAGAAACTCGCGGTGATGAACCGGCTCGGCGAGGTCGGCGCCGACGGCGTCGAGGAGCGCGTCGACAAGCTCGGCATCGACGAGGTCGTCTCCGAGCAGGTCAAGAGCGGCTACGTCACCCCCGACGACGCGCATACGCAGTTCGGCGACGAGGACCGCGTCGGCGTCCGGGTGCGGCTCCCGGGCGCGCCCGGCGGCTACGTCCTCGTGCTGTTCGACCCCGCGAGCGCCAACCGCGCCGCCGCGGTCATGCTGGAGGATTCCGACGAGGCGGTCGAGACGGCCGGCGAGGAGATGGCCTGGAGCACCATCCAGGAGCTCGGCTCCATCATGTCCAGCGGCTTCGTCGACAGCTGGGCCAACATGTTCGACGAGCGTATCGACATCGCCACGCCCGATACGGTGTCCAACACCGAGGCCGAGATCTTGCGGGCCACCGTCGCCGCCGGCGACGACCTCGGTATCTACATCGCCAGTCAGCTCCACATCCCGGCGTACGACATCGACGCCTCCGTCTACGTCCTGCCGGACAACCGGACGTTCCTGAAGATCCTCGGCCAGCTCGAGGTGGGCTCCATCCAGCGATGACGGCCGACCACCCGGACTGGTTCGGTGCCGGCGACGCGGCCCCCGCCGAGCGCGCTGCGGCGGACCCCGCGGCCGACTACGACGACGCCGACTGGTTCGACGATGTCGAGCACCGCGACCCCACGCCCGAGAAGGAGCCGTGGAGCAGCAGTCCGCCCGCAGCCTCGCAGCGTGACGCGACTGCCGGTGCCGGTGCGAGCGCCGCGAGCAGTGCCTCGGACGGCACCGGCGCGGACGCCAGCACGTCGTCCGCCACCACACCGTCGACCGCGGGGGCGAACGGGAGCGACGCGGCGGCGGACAGTGCCCCCGCGTCGGGCCGCAATGCTGGCGGGCAGTCGGGTGGCACCCGTGGCGGCCGACGGCGGAGCCAGCAAGACGACTCCCCGGGCGGCTTCATCGCGTGGCTGAAGCGGCTGCTCGGGCTGGACTGACAGCTCGCCCTCCGCTCGACTATTCCGTCGCTGTCCCCTCGTTCTCGTCTTCGACCCCTTCCTCGTCCGCTCCCAGCGCCGTCACCGTCACCGCTTCCGGGAGCGTCGCCAGTACCGCGTCGGGCCACTCCCAGTGGGCGAGCGTGAACTCGACATCGGGGTTCGCCTCGGCGAGCGCGGTCACGCCCCGGGCGGCCGCTGCCTGCGCCGCGCGGTCGGTCCGCTCGGGGACCTCCGCGGTGAGGGGGTACGTCTCCGAGAGGGCTCGCGGGAACGGGCCGAACGGCGGGACGACGCGCCAGGTCTCGTCGTAGGAGTCGTTCGTTCCGCCCTCCGAGAGGAGGACCTCGTCACCCTCGACGGGGACCGCCGTCAGGCGGTCGTGGTGGCGACGGACCTCCGGCCGGCGGGCGCTCTCGGTCGAGAGGTGGAAGAAGGTCTCCTTGCTGGCGTCGTCCGTTCGCTCCAGCTCGTCGGCGTGGTCCAGCAGCGCCCGATACCCGTCCAGCACGGTCGGGTGCGAGCGTGCCCGGGCCTCCACCAGTTCCAGCAGGTCGCCGGCGCGGATGGCCTGCCGGACCCGGCGCATCTCGGCGAACGAGACGTGCAGGTTGTGCTCGGCGAGTCGGCGCTCGCGCTCGATGTCGTCCAGCGCCTGCAGCCCCTCGGCACCGTGTTCGGTGCAGACCGGGCACGAACAGGGGAGGTACTCTAGGTCCGCGAGGTGCTCCGTGCTGCGGACGGTGAGGTAGCGGTCGTCGCGCGCGTACAGCGCGTACGCGGCCGAGTCGAACAGGTCACAGCCCGCGGCGGCCGCGAGCGCGAACATCATCGGGTGGCCCGCACCGAACAGGTGGACCGGCGCGGCCGGCCCCAGTCCTCGCTTCGCCGCGAGCGACACCTCGACGGCCTCGGCGTAGCGGTAGTCGTTGAGGAGGGGGACCACAGCACCGACCGGGAACACGTCGGCGCCGGTCGCGCGGGCGTCGGCGCCCGCCCGCTCGCGGAGGTCCGTGTAGGTGGAGCCCTGGACGGGCGCGTTCAGCAGCATCTCGCCGAGGTCCAGTCCCGAGGCGAGTTCCAGACGCTCCTGGGTCGTCGCGAGTTCGCGCTCGGCGCGCTCACGGGCCGCATCCGGCGGCGTCGGGATGTCCACCGGCGTTCCGATGTCCGAGCCGATGTCGTACTGGAACTGCAGTATCTCCTCGGTATCGATGTCGACCTCCTCGTCGCCGTACACCGAGAGCTGGAACGACCCGGAGTCGGTGACGATGGCGCCGGAGAAGTCGTACAGGGAGTGGAGCCCCTCGTCGAGGGCCTGCTCGCGGTAGTCCTCGCTCCCGTAGAGGATGTAGCCGTTCGTGATGAGCACCTGCGCGCCGAGTTCCTCCATCCGGGCCGGCGAGACCGTCCGCAGATGGGGATTCACGACGGGCATCAGCGCCGGCGTCTCGACGGTGACGCCCGCGCGGGGCACGTCGAGACTCCCGAGCCGGCCCGCGCCGTCCCAGCGGCGGACCTCGAAGACGTCGGTCATTGGTCCGTCTGCGGGGTGGCTGGCGGTAAGGGTTGTGTGTCGGACGGAGCGAGGTCGAGGTCTCCTCGCTCCCGAGCGCCGCCGCTGTCCGGACTCCCTCCGAAGAACGGGGACGTGTCCGGCTGCGGTGGGCTCTCGCACACGCGGCCGGCTCCACCCCATTCCACCAGGAACCGACGGGCGAGTGTCCAGTTCTCCGTCGCTCCCTGCGTGGCGTGTGTTGTGTCCTCACGATATTGGAGATTTCGTCGGTTCGAATCCCCGACCCAGATGACGTTGCCGGTACGTCCCCGACACACTCGGTTGCGCACCGATACCTCGGCCACAGTCGTGGCGCGTTCGCGTGGAACGGTCTCCCACGCTCCGTCACCACATACTCGATATAAAGGCCCAGTCATATCCGCCTGAATCGACAAAACCGCAAGATGGCGCGGGGATGAACGGTCGGTGAAACGGTCTTTAGCCCGTGCGTAACGGTCTGCAAGAGTCGTGATATCGGAGAGAGTCTGCGACGCGTGATTTTTTCTGCCATCGTAGCATGAATCTTCCATAGGTAACGAAACGGACCCGATTTCGCGATGAAATGGTTCGCAACAGCCGTGAACGGCCCTGAACCGGCCGAACCGAGATTCTTCTTTATTACCCCTGGCCCGATGGACTCGGATGCACACAATGAGTGTCCAGACAGACTCCGACTACGACGCCAGCGAGCAGGAGGCGGCCGACACAGACGCCCACACGTGTACGAGTATCGAGAAGGACGACGCGTTCCACATCCTGCAGAACTCCCGGCGGCGTGCCGTGCTCCGCTACCTGCTCGACCACGAGGAGGAGGAGCGGTTCGTGATGCGGGACCTGGCCGAGGAGGTCGCGGCGTGGGAGCACGACACGACGGTCCAGCAGCTCGTCTCGGACGAGCGCCAGCGGGTCTACATCGCGCTCTACCAGTCCCATCTCCCCAAGCTCGACGACCACGACGTCATCGAGTACAACCAGTCCCGCGGCGTCGTCGAACCGACCGGTCTCATCGAGGTGTTCGAGCCGTACCTCGAGGAGAGCCTCCACGCCGACACCGACCTCGCCGTCGACGGCACCGACACCCACGAGGAGTCCGACGAACGCTCCGAGGGCCGCTTCACCGACACCGTCTCGTCGCTGTTCAAGCGGTGACTCCCCGGCGGACTGACTGACGCGCACTCGTTCCGGACTGGAACGCGGTATATCTCTGCTATATTTATTCTAACTCAGTTGAAAGCCGGATAATATTTTAGCACTCGAAGATATTATCAGTATGCCTAGTAAGTGAACGGACTCACTCCTCCGCTGCGTCGGCTTCGTGCTCCAGTGCCCGGAGCGCGTCGAGGATGACCTGCTTCGTGACTGCGCCCCGCGTCGTTCGGTGGGACAGGTGCTGAGAACCGTGCGTCAGGGGAGAGTGATAACGATTCAACTGCTGTGGCCGTCCTGCCACACCACCCAGAGCAGCGAGCCGACGACGAACACCGCGAGGAATCCCAGGAGCTCCGTGCCGATCGTGACGTATGGAACGAACCCTCCGCCCGGAATCCCGTTGTTGTTCCCGAACCGGAGCAGCGTCACGCCGTAGGTGAGTGGGACGAAGAATAGCCCGAGGACGACCCATCGTAACCACTGCCGCAGTTTGCTCGGTTCTACCTCCCTCGGATGCAGACGGTGGGATGTGGTTCCTCCAGACTCACGGCGGAGATTGGCGACGACGAACCCGTATACCGTCCCTGCAGCCTCGTGACCCGTCGCGTACTCGTCCTGCAGTTCCTGCCACGCCGTCTCGTCCCTGACCTCGACTGCGACGGTCAGCACCAGCGCGTACTCCCCGTCGAACCGGTCCAGCCGCGTCCGGAGCCGCCCCTGTCCGCCTTCGGAGACGACCGGTTCGACGAGGATACCGACACGGTCGCCCACGACCACGTCAGGCGCCGAACCGCTCCGGTGTGACGCCACGACGTGCTGGTCCACCCCAGGTCCGCAGTTCAGTTTCCCGTCGAGGTACTCGCGGATGCTCGTCCGGTAGTCGTTGAGCCCGGATTCGTCGCCCTCCGGCGACCAGCCCTGCAGCTGCTTTCGAACAGCCGCAGCCACCCCTGGGTCGTCCGTCGACACGGCTCTCCGGTCGGTGTTCTTCCTGATAAACCTCCGGGCGCCGACAGAGTTAGTAACACCCGAACACGATTGTACAACACGAGATGTCGAGTAATACCTCAGAACCGACGGTCGTCAACGTCTCCGGGAAGGGGCAGGCGACCATCCCGAAGCCGCTCCGGGAGAAGTTCGGCATCGAGGCGCCGGGCGAGGTGTTCATCTACGAGGACGAGGGGCGCATCGTCGTCGAGCCCGTGCCGACGCTCTCGGACCTGCACGGCATCCACGCCGGTGACCACGACCCAGGTGAGGTCCTCGCGGAAGCGCGGGACCTGCGGGCAGCCGACCGCGAGCGCGAGGAGCGCGAGGCTGACGAACTGGTCGACCGGCACGGTGACGGGGACTGATGGTGGACTACGTCCTCGACACGGAGCCGCTGGTCGCCTTCCTCTACGACGAACCCGGGCACGAGGCCGTCGCCGAGGTGCTCGAACGGGTCGCATCGGGTGCGGCCGACGGCCTGCTCGCGGAGGTCAACGCCTCGGAACTGCTCTACCTCGTCGCGCGCATCGAGGGCGTCGACGGGACAGCGACCGACGCGTCGCTCCGCACCGCGGACCGGGACGTTCGCGCGCTGACCCGCCACGGACTGGAGCTGGCGCGTGCGGACTGGGCCCTCGCGGGTCGCGTGAAGGCCCACGGGGGAATCGCACTCGGCGACGCACACGCCGTCGCGCTGGCTCACGAGCACGATGCGACCCTGCTGGCCGGCGCCGACGGGGAGTTCGACGAGTTGCCGGTCGAGGTAACCGTGGAGCGGTTCCGGGACCACGGCGTGTGATTCGACTGATAACTCGGGAATATCTCGATAATGTGCTCGAAAATCGGATAATGAGGCTGTTAATGCTCTAGGGACGGGGGCGACTACTCCGATTCCACGTCCGCCTCATCCTCCGGCTCCAGTGCCCGGAACCCGTCGAGGATGACCTGCTTCGTGATGGCGCCCCGAGTCGTCCAGTGGTGGGCGTAATCGAGCATGTCGTCGTAGATGTCCGGTTTACACCCGGCGGCCTTCGGGTGGCCGCCGCCGTTGACCTGCGCGGCGACCTCGTGGCAGCGCTCGAACCGGTCGGTGCCGCGGATGCTGGCCGAGCCGGAGGGCTTGACCACGACGGAGGCGTCGGCGCCCTGCTCGCGGAACGCCTCGGCGACCTCGTTCTGCGAGCAGCGGCCGTACGTCACCCCGACGGTCCAGCCGTTCACGTCGACGATCTGCCCGCGCTCGACGGCCTGCTCGATGAGCGCCTCCTTCTCGACGCGGCGCTCGGCGATGTAGTCCTCGACGTCCTCGGGGAGGTCGGCGCCGTGCTCGCGGACGACCTCGACGTACTCCTCGGGTTCGACCCAGTAGGCGTAGTCGGCGAGGTCGTCGCTGCGGGGGTCCTCGCGGAGCCAGAGGTCGTGGTCACGGGTCACCTCCGCGAGGTCGGTGAACCGCTCGGGGAAGTCGTAGTCGAGCGCCTCCAGCGCCACGTCCGCGGTACACACCTCGTCCGAGGGGCCGACCACGAGGTCGACGCCCGCCTCCCGGACCAGCGCCGCGAGGTCGTCGTGCCACTGGTGGTGGTCGAACCACCGGACCTCGTGGCCGTCGGCCACGTCGCCGAGCGGTTCGATGTCGCGTTCGTCGTCCGGGCAGAGGTCACAGACCACGACCCGGGCGTCTGTCTCGGCGAACTCCGCGACGTACTCCAGCGAGTCGGCGATTTCGTGCGGCCCCGTGGGCACGAGTGCGGCCGACCCGAACGCCTCGCGGCACAGCGCCACGCAGGCCAGGCCGTCGGCGTCCGGGTCCGCGATGACCACCGTCGAGGCGCCGGCGATGGCCTCGCGGGCCTCGGCCTCCTCGCGGGCCTCGTCCACGGAGTCGGGCACGAAGAAGCCCTCACCCGGCAGCACCGACTTCCGCGAGAGCGAGAGTCGGTCGTCGTCGATGAGATAATCGTCCATGCCTGTCAGAGCGCCCCGAGCGGTATCAAACGGCCGGTTGCGGTCGCGGAGGGCAGGGTCGCTGTCGGCCGCGGGACGCCGTCGGCCGTCGTCGAGCGGTTCGCGCCGAACGGGCCCGTCACCGGCAGGTGGTGTCCGGCGTCGCCGCCAGAGGCTTCAGGGCGGCCCGGCCCGTGCGGCCCGTATGGAGCATCGCGTCGCCGACGAGCGCGAACCGATCGACCTCGACGGGCACCAGCTCCAGCTGCTGGCCCCGGGCGAGCGGACGAGCGGCTGGCGGCTCCGCCTCGAACCGGGGACGGTCCGGCCGGAGCGCGAGAACCACTACGAGCGGTGCGGCTACGTGGTCCGGGGGGAACTGACCGTCACCGTCGACGGCGCGTCACACGTCGTCGAGCCCGGAGATGCGGTCGTCATCCCCCGTGGCGAACCGCACGCTCTCGCCAACCACGGCGACGAGCCGACCGTCGTCGTCGAGCGGTTCGCGCCGCCGCACTACTTCAACTCGCCGGACGCGGACCACCCGCCCGTCTCCCGTCTCTCTCGGGAGGCCGACGCCGGGGACGGCTGAGGAGGCCTTCGGGTGCGAGCCTCGCCGCCCGGACCCCTCGCTACCCGGACGCCCGACGATTTACGACCTAGCGGGCCGTCCCTCGCGTATGGAACACGTGGCCGAGGGGGAGCGCGAGACGGTCGAGGCCGTCCCGGGGGTTCACCTGACCCAGCTGGCGGCGGGGGAGGAGCTGAGCATCCAGCGGTTCCACATCGACCCCGGCGCCGAGGTCCCGGAACACGACCACCATCACGAGCAGACCGGCTACGTCGTCTCCGGGACGCTGACGTTCCTCGTCGACGGGGAGGAGTACGATGTCGGTCCGGGTGACTCGTTCACCATCCCGGGCGGGGAGCCCCACGCCGCCGAGAACCGCGGCGAGGAACCGGTCGTCGGCATCGACACGTTCGCGCCGCCGCGGCCCAACCCGGACTGGGCCCCGCCCCCGGACGACAAGTGACGACGCGCGTTCGTCCGGTCGCCGCCCCGCTCGCGCTGGCCGCGATGCTGGTGCTGGCGGGGTGTAACATCGGCACCGGTGGCGGCCCCGACGAGACGCCGACGCTGACACCGGCACCGATTCCCGACGGCGAGCGGGCGGCGGCCGCCGACACCAGCGGTCCGGGCGGTCCGCGACTCGTGGACGGGCGCCGGCTCGCCCCCGGACTCCGGACGGGTGGCGTGGCGGACCCGTTCGCGCTCGCGAGCGCCCACCACGACCGGCTCTCCGGCCGCTCGTTCACGCGGGCCGACAGCCGGACCGTCGTCGACGGGAACGGGACGCTCCGTGCGACCCGGACCGATATCGCCGTCGCCCGCGGCGGCACACCGTTCCTGCTGACCCGGAGTTCCGTCTCCGCGCCCCGCTACGATGTCGACGCGCCATACAGCGACACGATGCTCTACCACGACGGAGACGCGGCGTTCTACCGGCTCGTCGCGGCGGACAACGTCACCTACGGTGCCGACGCGGGGGCCGCTCCCGCGGAGGTCGAAGCCGACCGGACTGGCCGCGACGCGGTGCTGGGGCTGCTCACAACGTTCCGCTGGGAGGTGACGCGGCTGAACATCGGCGACGAGCGCCGCTACCGGCTCGAATCGACCGCGGTCGTCGCACCGGACGCGCTCGACGACGCCTACCTGCTCACGGCCCCCCGCGACGCCGAGGTCCGGATGCTCGTCGGCCCGGACGGCCGGGTCTACCGCTACCGGCTCGAATACGAGACCACCTACGACGGGCGCCGGGCCGGCGTGACGGAGACGGCCCGCTGGTCGGACGTCGGGACGACGACGGTCGACCCACCGGGGTGGCTCGACCGCGCGAGAAACGAGACCGCCGTGGAGGGCCGCGATACCGGCCGGGGAGAGGCTCCGGCGGAAGCGCTGGGCGGCTGCGCCGGCCGCCACCACGTGGGATGCGGGGGGCCGTCAGTTCCCGAACAGTGACGACCAGGTGTTCCAGTTCAGGTTGGGGAACGCCGAGTCGAACTGTGAACGACTCGGGTCGACATCGCCGTCGCCGTCGCTGTCGGCGAACATCCCCGACCCCGCGCCGGACTGGGCCATCCGGTTGGTGCTGCCGTTCCCGGCGTTGCCGCTGTTGCTGTTTCGGCCGGTACCGTTGTCGTTGTTCCCGTCGCTGTTGCCGTTCCCGGGCTGGTTCAGCTGCTCCTCGGGCGTGTAGACGTAGAGGCAGTCGTTCTTGTAGGAGCGGCCGAACTGGTCGGCGTCCTCACAGCAGAGGACGCGGCCGTCCTCCATCACGTAGACGTTGTCGACGTTGATGAGCGCGTCGTCGGCCACGTCGGCGGTGTCCGTGCCGTCGGGGCCGACGATGACCGGCTCCAGGGCCGAGATGTTGTAGTCGGACTCCAGTTCGCCCCGATAGACGACGCCACCGTCGACGCGGTGCATCCGGAGGTCGCCCGTGTCGTCGGCCATGTCGTCGTTGAACTCGGAGATACCGAAGTAGACGTAGTCGCCGGGCGTGGCGCCGGGGACGCTGTCGACGCCCTCGGCCTTGTTGAACTCGATGGTGGCGCCGATCTCCTTCGCGGCGGCGCGGGTCTCGAGGAACGGGACCCGGCGGAGCTCCTCGTCCACGCCGTCCGGACCGTTCGCCTCGTACTGCTCGGCCCAGTCCAGAATCTCCTGGTCGGTGACGAGGTCCTGGTTCCCGTTCTCGACGACCTCGCGGTCGGCCGCCTCGAGGACCTCGGCCGTGACCTCGTCGCCCTGCTCCCAGTCGCTGTGGGTCGCGAGGTAGTCCCGCTGGGTGAGGTCGTCGTAGTCGGCGATCCAGGAGTCGACCTCGCCGTTCGAGGCGTGGCCGAGTTCGACCCACTCGACATCGAGGGTGACGTCGGCCGGGCTGTTCTTCTCGGCCGCCGCGTCGGTCGTCACCTTCGGGGCGTACAGCGTGCCCGCCACGTCCATCGGGTCCGAGTAGCTCGGGATGGGGCGGTCGGCGACGAACTTGTAGATGCCCTTGCTGTCGCCGTCCGAGCACTGGTAGACGGTCTTGCGGTCCTGCTGGAAGTCGGGGGCCTCCCACGACGCCCGGCCCATCGCGTAGTGCTTGACCGGCGTCGGCTCCTCGGCTGTCGGGTTCTGGAACTCCAGCTGGTAGCCGTAGCGATACGGGTTGGGGTAGCCCTCGCCGATGGGTTCGAGCGTGTTCTCTTCGCCGTTCTGGTCGACCGGGTCGGCACCGAGGTAGTACGCGAGCAGTTCGACACCCGTGAGCGCCCACGTCGCCTGAACGTACCAGGAGCCGTCGCCGTAGTACTCGTCGATAGCGCTCTGGGCCTCGCTGGGATTCGGCCGGTTCCAGAACTCGTGGCCGCCCCGGAGTCCCTTCCCGGTCCCCGCCTCGTCGATGTCGCTCACGGTCGCCTTCGTCGCGACCCGCGGGTGGGCGTAGTTCTCCTCGGAGGAGACCATCGTATCCCACGGGGTGAGGTCGCCGTAGCAGTTGATGCGGGTGCCGCCGACCTCGCGCATCGCCTCGGTGTTGGCGAGGTTCAGCGCGTTCTCGAGGTCGGCCTCCCAGGACTCGCCGTCCTTGCTGACCGGGATGCGCGTGACGTTGCCGGGGCTGGCCTCGAAGTTCGTGAAGAGGTAGCCCTCGGTGCCAGCGCCGTTCGTGGCGATGAATTCGTTGCAGTCCGGGGTGTAGCCGGCCTCGCTGTACCGCGAGCCGGCGAACTCAGTGATGGGCGTGCCGTCGGGCGTCTCCGGGACGCCGAGTTCCTCGCCGTTGCCGAAGGTGTCCCCCTGGCTCGCCAGCAGGACGTACTCGCCGGTGCTCACACGGACCTTCCCCTGCTCCTCGTTGGTCTGGGGCGTCGACAGCTCGTCGAACTCGCTACTGTCGCCGTCGAACTCGAAGTTGAACCCCTCGACGTAGCCGATGCCCGCTTTGTCGAACGGCGCGGGGTTGTCCGTGCTGGGGTGCTGGAGGCTGTACAGCAGCGAACCGTCGTCGAAGACGAACGGGCCCGTCACCTCCGCGCCGAGCGCCGTCGAGGAGAACCGCTTCAACTCGCCTTTCACGCTGGGCGCGCCAGGGGTGTCGGACTCCTCCTCGTCTGCAGTCGCGACGCCGCTCACGCTCGCGCCGACCGCCGCCGCGACGGAGGTGGCCATCAGGTTCCGCCGAGTGAACTCGGGCATACGGACGGATGCCCTCCTGTCGGCATAATGAACGCTTGTAATAGCCGTCCGACCCCGTACAGGGACGGCCCGATTCATCTGTGTGCTCGGGTCGGATATATAGACCGGGCAGCGATATCCGGTGTACCAAATCGAGAGACGGAAAGGCGATACAAGCCGATGGGTCCTACAGATTCGCCGCAGGTCTATACCTGGTCGCTGACCGACTACCGACGCCTCCCTCGCCGATTATGTCAGTGTATTGTTATCATTCTGTCCGGGGGTCGGCGTGGCTCGCCGTCACGCCACGCCGTGCTCGACGGCCCCCTCGCGGACCTCCTCGGCGCGGGCGCGGACCGTCTCGAGGTACCGCTCTATCTGTCCCGGTTCCTTGCCGAAGAAGGAGGCGACCCACGCGGTGTCGGCGTAGCGCTGGGTCCGGAAGTAGGCGGCCAGCGTGTCGCGCCCGGCCTGGATGATTTCGGGTGGCACCCCGCGCTCGCCCGTGCCGGCCTCCTGGAACCCGTTCACGTCGAAGTAGACGTCGGCGTACAGTTCTGCGTCGGCGGCACTGTCGAACTCGACACCCCGGTGCTGTGGGGCCTCGAACCGGTAGCGGGGGGCGTCGGCGCCGTCGTCGGCGACCGTGACGATACGCACGTCGAGGATGTACTCGCGGTGGACCGATTCGCCGTCTCGGGGTACGGACTCGGGTCGTGACATGGTGTCGGAGACCGCCGACGGGCGGTCGCTCGACTCTGACCACTGCCGGCCGTGGGTAGTTCGTTGCTAGTTTCCCTATATACCCGTCCGGACGGGACCGAATCTCCACAGCCCGCATCTCTCGATATATCTGCCGAGCTGTCGCTATTGCCTATGTACAACTGAATCTAATAACAAATTACTCGGGTTTTCTGAATATGCACTATCGAACAGGGGGCCGGGCCTATTCCCCGCTGTCCGCCTCGGCAACCCACTTCTCTGAGTAGGTCGTCCCGCAGTCGCACGCCACGTACGCGTGGATGACGTCGCCCTCGGCGTACCGGCCGCCGACCTCCTCGTTCTGTGCCTCGGCGAAGGCGAAGATGAAGCGGGCACCGTGGTCGTCGCCCTCGCCCTCGGGACAGTCGCCGCCGGTGGCGTCGCGGTGGACGTGGCCCTCGGTGTCCATCGCGCTCCCGGCGAAGGACATCGGGTCGAGACCGGTCGCGGACTCGAAGGCCTGCCGGCCCTCGGCGCCCGGCAGGACGAGCACGACCCCATCGTCGGTGCGCTCGCCGAGGTCGGCCAGCTGCTCGGGGTCCGCGATGCCGTCCTCGCGGAGGTAGATGAGGATGTCGTCGGGGCGGTCGCCCGCGAGGAAGGTCCGGCGAGCCTCGCCGGCTTCGTCGTCGGCGTCACCGCTCGCCGTGCCGTCGGGGTCGTCGCTCACGGTTCCTCCAGGTCGCGGGCGATGGCCGCGAGCCCGTCGTCCGGCCGGTCGGGTACCTCGTACACCGCGGCCTCGTCCGGCGCCCGGACGCCGTAGAAGAACCCTGCCTCGACGACATCGACGAGAACCGAGCGCCCGAACTCGAGGTCGCGCTCGGCGACCCACTCGGGGAGCCGGTCCTCGCCGTCGTCGGTCCTGGCCTGCCGTGCGTTGTCGTAGACGGCGCGGAGTTCGAGCCCCTCGTCCATCCCGCGGTGGACGCGGGCGTGGCGGGTGGTCCCGTCGAGGGCGACCCGGACGACCTCGCCGACGGGGAAGGCGTCGGTGTCACTGTCGGGGAGGTCGATGCGGGGGCGGTCCGTGCGGCCGACGCGTTCCAGCGTGGCGCGCACCGTCCGGACGGAAGCGTTGTCGTGTGCGATGCGGTCCATCAGACGAGTGGCTTACTCGTCGTCCTCGTCGCCCTCGCCGAGCAGCTCCTCGATGGAGGTGTCGCCGCGGGTGACGATCTTGGCGTTGATCTGGCGCGTCTCGTCGCTGACCTCGCGACCCCGGACCGTGACGCGACGGCGCTCGCCGTCGACCTGCGGCTCGTAGCCGACGCCGCCCGTCAGCAGGAGCTGCTTGAGCTCCGTCCCGGGCACGTCGCCACGCATCGGGCGGCCGGCCGTGTCGGAGCCGCCGGTGATCTCGACCTCGTACCCGTCGAGGCCGACGGCGCCGCCGTCGACTGCCTCGCCGATCTCCCGGCCCTGGAACCGGTTCGCGTCCTGTCCGTCGATCTCGA
This sequence comes from Haloglomus salinum, assembly GCF_024298825.1. Lineage (NCBI taxonomy): Archaea > Methanobacteriati > Methanobacteriota > Halobacteria > Halobacteriales > Natronomonadaceae > Haloglomus > Haloglomus salinum. Next base: position 1,411,682 of record NZ_CP101153.1, on the reverse strand, counting down.
ACTGGTAGGTCGTCCCGTCCTCCGGGTCCGCGACGACGACCTGGAAGTCTGCCATGCACGCAGCGAGTCGTGGAACGGGCAAAAGGGTATTGGAACGCGCTCCGGGCGGTACGTGCCCACACGCCCGCCTGGAAGGCGGTATCGGCGGGCGACTACCGTCCGCCCACGAACGCCGTCGGGTCCAGCACTGGCACGACCCGCCCGGCGTCGCAGACGACAACTCCGTCGACTGCCGGATTCGCGTCGACGTCCGCCAGCGGCGTCACCAGCGTCTCGTGCTCGCTCAGGACGCCGTCACAGCGGAGCGCCACGTGCCCGTCCCGGTCGCGCCCGCCGGCCCCGTCCGGCGGGTCGACCAGGAGGTACGCCGGTTCGCGTTGCCCGTCGTGCTCGTCGGCTCCGTCAGCCGCCGCTTCCGGCACCCCGAGCGCCACCACGAGGTCGACCACCCGGTAGTCCACGGTCGAGCCGAACGCCGTCTCGATGCCCATCGCGTCCTGCTCGAGTTCGGGAGCGGCGACCCGTATCGAGCCGTTCTGCACACGTGCCTCGCTCGCCGGTACCGTCTCCTCGAGTGGCCACTCGGGAACGGCGTACGTCTCGCCCCCGACCGCGACGACCCGGACCCGCTCGACGCCACTCCCGACGGGGACCGACAGCCGAACCGTCGTCCCCTCGCCGGGCGTCGAGTCGACGGTCACCTCGCCCTCGAGGTCGGCCATCGCCCGGCCGACGACGTCCATCCCGACGCCGCGCCCGGAGAGGTCGCTGCTGGCGTCGGCGGTCGAGAGGCCGGCCTCGAACAGCAGGTCGAGTGCCTCGTCGTCGGTTACGCCGGCTGCTCCCTCGATACCGGTCTCGACGGCCGCCTCGCGGACGGCCTCGGCGTCGATACCGCGCCCGTCGTCCTCCACGGTGACCACCAGCCGCTCGCCGTCGCGCCGGCCCCGGACCGTGACGGTCCCGGCCTCCGGCTTCCCGGCGGCGCCACGCTCGCGCGGCTCCTCGATGCCGTGGTCGATGGCGTTGCGCACGCAGTGGACCAGCGGCTCCGAGAGGCGGTCGACGACTGTCCGGTCGAGCGCGACCGGTGGGAGGTCGGCGTCGAGTTCAACGGGCGTCTCGACGTGGCGTGTGGCGCGCTCGACCGCCCGCTTGAGGTCCGGCGCCAGCGCGTCCAGTCGGCGCAGATCGCCGGCCGCCGCGCCGCCGAGCGCGTCGGCGGCGGTACGGAGCGAGGCCAGCGCGTCGGCGGCCTGCCCGTCGAGGTCACCCTCATCGAGCGCCGCAGCCAGCCGGCGCCCCTCGACAGCGAGACTCCGTGCCGCCCCGAGCGGTTCCGGGGCCGCCGCGTCCTCGGCGGCCTCGTCGTCGTCGATGCCGAACTGCTCGGCGTCGAGCGAACTCTCGGCGATGGTCGCCGCCGCGTCCGTGACCTGCCCCACTCCCGGAACCGTGACTCCGTCGGTCGGCCCGGACGCTCCGCTGCCCGCGTCCCTCGTCCCGGGCGTCGACGGTGCCAGGTCCGGGTCGGGTGCCGGCAGGTCGGGCCGGTCGGCCGTGGACTCGACTGGCGTGTCGGGTTTCATCTCGGCCGGTGCGTCGCCCCTCTCGTCGCCCCCCTCGCTGCCCCCTGCGCCGACGGCGTCCTCGTCGTGAGTCGCCGTACGCTGCGGGTCCGGCTCCGGTAACTCCGTGGATGCCTGGGCCTCCTCAACCGCGTCGAACGAGCCGCCACCCTCCAGGTCGGCGTACGCTTCGGCCTCGTCGTCCATCGCCGCCACGAGCGCGTCGAGGTCGTCGTAATCGCCCGCGGCCTCGAGCGCCGCCTGTGCCTCCTCGTCGAGGTCCAGGTCGTCGAGGTCGGGGACAGGGTCGGCACCTGCCGCGGCTGCCTCGTCGTCCGCGTCCGGGGCCGTCCCCGTCTGTCCGTCGGGTGTCGCTGCCGCGGTGTCCGCGGCGACGGCCTCGCTATCGCCGAGCTGACTCCGGAGGCGTGTGGTCCACCCGTCCACATCGATGGCCGGGATAGCGTCCTCGTCGGAGATGGCGTCGATGACCCGCTCGATGGCCTCGACTGCGGCCGCGGCCTCGTCCGCCGTCGCCTCGTCGACCGTCGCGTGCCCTGCCCGGGCCGCCGCGAGGACGTCCTCGACGGCGTGGGCGACCGCCCCGGCGTCGTCCAGTCCGGCGAGTTCGCAGTTCGCCTTCAGCGAGTGGGCCGCGCGGAACGCCTCGTCGACCGCCTCGCGGTCCGCCGTCCCCTCCATCGCCACGAGCGACTCGACGAGTGTGCGGACGTGCTGGCGGTTCTCCCGGACGAAGTCGTCCGGGATATCGTCCGTGGGCCGGGTCTCGCTCATGGCCGCTCACCCCGACTGCCGGCGAGGGCGCGTATCCCGCCCGGCGACAGCACGTACGCCGTCCCCTCCTCGGACGTGACGACGGCGCGGAACAGCCGATTCTCGGCCGCGTTCCCGAAGAAGAAGTCGCCGGATTCTGCGGGCGGTGTCACCGCCTCGGCCGGCGCCGTCAGGAACCCGCTCGTCCCGTCGGCGAGCAGGCCCACGGATGGCCCGTCCCCGCTTCGGACCACGACCACCGCGCGCTCGCCGCCCTCCGGTTCGACGTCGAGGCGGTCGGCCAGCGACACGATGACGGTCGGGCGACCGGCGACGTAGCCCAGTCCGGCCACCGGTGCGGGTGCCCCCGGGAGCCGCGTCCCCTCGGGTGCCGGCGCCACCCGGTCGACGTGGCCGGCCTCCAGCGCCAGCGGGAAGCCGCCGAGCCGGAACCGCACGAACGCGACGCTGTCGTGCGCTCCGGGCCCACCCGTCCGGCTGCTGTCCCCCGTCTGCATGAGCGGGTCGAGGCACGGCCGCGCAAAGAGCGTTTCCCGGTGGGCTCGCGGACAGACGCTCCCGTGTCGACGCCCATCGACGGGTTTGAAGTCCGCCGGCCGCCGAGACGTGGATATGAACCCAGGGGACCGCGTCCGCGTCGACCGCGGCGGGACGACCTACGAGGGCGTCCTCATGCCGTCGACGGACGCCGACCGGCTCGTCGTCAAGCTCGACGGCGGCTACAACGTCGGTATCGACCGCGCGGACGCCGAGGCCGAACTGCTCGAGTCCGGCGTCTACGACGTCGAGAGCGCACAGGACACCGACGAGGGCGCCTCCGAGATACAGTTCGACGACGACCTGCCCACCGTCTCGCTCATCTCCACCGGTGGCACCATCGCCTCCACCGTCGACTACCGAACGGGGGCCGTCACCGCCCAGTTCGACGCCGAGGACGTGCTCCGCGCCGTCCCGGACCTCGCCGGCCGCGCGAACTACCGGGGCCGCGTCGTCGCCAACATCCTCTCGGAGAATATGACGGCCGACATCTGGCAGGAACTCGCCGAGGCCGTCCACGAGGAGATCGAGGCGGGTGCCGACGGCGTCGTCGTGATGCACGGGACCGACACGATGCAGTTCACCGCGTCGGCGCTGGCGTTCATGCTGGACACGCCCGTCCCCATCGTCTTCACGGGGAGCCAGCGTTCCGCGGACCGGCCCTCCTCCGACAACGTGATGAACGCCGTCTGTGCGGTCGAAGCCGCGAAATCCGACTGTGCGGAGGTGCTGGTCTGCATGCACGCCACCGAGTCCGACGACCGCTGTGCGCTCCACCGCGGGACGCGCGTCCGGAAGAACCACACCTCCCGGCGCGACGCCTTCGAGACGGTCGGCGCCGAGCCGCTGGGGTACGTGGATTACGATGCCGAGGCCGTCCACTTCCGCCGGGAGTACGCCGAGCGCGACGGCGTCGACCTCGACATCCGCGCGGACCTCGAGACGGACGTGGAACTGGTGAAGTTCACGCCCGGGATGGACTTCTCCCGCGTCGAGCGGCTCTCCGATGCGGCGGGTCTCGTCGTCGAGGGGACCGGCCTCGGCCACGTCCACACTGACCTCATCCCGACGTTCGAGGCGATGGTCGACTCGGGAACGCCGGTCGTGATGACCAGCCAGTGCATCGAGGGTCGAGTCTGCGACCGCGTCTACGACACCGGCCGTGACCTGCTCGACGCGGGCGTCGTCGAGGCCGAGGACACGCTCCCCGGGACGGCGAAGGTGAAGCTGATGTGGGCGCTCGCGAACGTCGACGACGAGTCGGTGGCGGCCACGATGCGCCGCTCCGTGGCGGGCGAGATTCAGGACCGCTCGACGCCGTGGCAGTAGGCCGATGAGTGACGCCGACGAGCTGACCGTCCGGCAGGCCCGCGCCGACGACCGCGAGGCCGTCGTCGCGTTCACCGAGTCGACGTGGCCCGAGCGCGGCGACGACTACATCCCCCGCGTCTTCGACGAGTGGGTCGAGACCGACGGCCCCACGCAGCGCACCTTCGTCCTCGACGCCGGCGACGACATCGCGGGCATCTGCCAGGGTGTCCTCCTCTCCGAGCACGAGGCCTGGGCCCAGGGGATGCGCGTCAACCCGGACTACCGCGGGCGGAAGGCGAGTCCCCGCCTCACCCACGCCGTCTTCGACTGGGCGCGCGAGCAGGGCGCGACGGTCTGCCGGAACATGGTGTTCTCGTGGAACGCGGCCGGCCTGGGCCAGTCCCGCGCGGTCGGCTTCGACCCGCGGACGGAGTTCCGCTGGGCCGAACCGGACCCCGACGCCGACGCGACGGGGCCCGACGGCCTCCGGGTCGTCGCGGACCCCTCGACGGCGTGGACCGCGTGGCAGCGCTCCGAGGGTCGTGACCACCTCGCAGGGCTCACGCTCGCCAGCGACGAGTCGTGGGCGCTCGCGGAACTGACGCCCGAGCGCCTGCACGACGCGGCCGCGGACGAGCGCGTGCTCGCGGTCGCCGACGACGACGGCGTCCGCGGGATGACGTTCCGCGTGCGGACGGACGAACACGAGACCGACGGGGGAACCGAGCGGTTCGCCGAGTACGGTGTCGGGGTGTGGGACGACGTAGCGGCGGCACGCGCGCTGTTCGCCGCCGTCGCACGGGACGCGGCCGACCTCGGGGTTGACCGGACGCGGGTGCTGATTCCTGAGACGGTCCGCCACGTCTCGGACGTGGCCGCCGCACGGGTCGGGTTCAGCGACGAACCGGACTTCGTGCTGGAGGCGGACCTGTCTGGGGAGTAATAGACAGAATCTCGATTCTGAAAACTACTGGAGTAATTATTCAGGAGTGTCTGGTATAATTAGAATATAGTTCTATTCCATCGCTTATCCGCCGCTGACGGGCGGGAACAGCGCCAGGTCGTCGCCCTCCTCCAGCACGGTGTCGTAGCCATCGTCGACGACGAACGGGTTGCTGTCGTTGCGCAGCACGCGGATGTGGTCGCGGATGTCGCCGTCCTCGTCGAGGATGTCGTCCTCCAGTTCGGGATGCTTCTCCAGCAGCTGGTCGAACGCGTCACGGAAGGTGTCGCCGGGGCCCGCCTCGACCTGGACCTGCTTCGTCCCGGCGGTCTCGGCGAGGTTGGCGAACAGTCTCCACTCCATACCGGCGGTGGGTCGGCGGCGCGCTTCAGGCTTTGGCTCGCGGGAAACGTAGACGCCCTTGTTTCGGGTGGAACCAGCCCGTTCGCTCTGGATGGGTTCGCACACACCGTCGTTTCGTGTCGAGTCGGCTCGCTCGGTGGATGGATTCGGGTGGGAATGAAAGAGGCCGGTCGCTCGACCCGTCCCGGACGACGCAAGGACCGCAGGGAGCGAGCAGCGCGAGCGACCGAGGACCGCAGCGAGGCCCGGACGGTCGAGCGAGCGGGGGCTTTCGACAACTGCTTGTGTCTCGTACCAGCAGACGACCAGAAGCGGTAGAAAGCCCCCGCCGGCTGCGGTCGCGCGGCTCGCTGCGCGCTTCCTGTTCCGGGCGTGCGCTGGCCTCGCTTCGCTCGGCCAGCGTTCCGGGCATACAGTCCAGTGCTTGCGTCGCCGTGCTTCCCGCAGCCGGCGGCCCCTTTCATTCCCACCCGAGTCCGTGTCCAAGCGAGCGCGTCCGTCCCGGGATGACAGCGGTACGAACAGCGTCCGCCATCCCGGAGACCACCTACGTCCGGCTACCCGAACCCCTAAACCCGGCCGTGACCCACGCACGGGCAATGAGTCTCGACGTCTCGGTCGTGGGGAGTGGCTACGTGGGCACGACGCTCGCGGCCTGTCTCGCGGACCTGGGCCACGACGTGACCGCCATCGACATCGACGAGGACATCGTCGAGCAGCTGAACGCCGGCGAGTCGCCCATCCACGAGCCGGGGCTGGACCCGCTGTTGACGGCGTATGCGGGCAACTCGCTCCGCGCGAGTACCACGCACGACAGCGTCCCCGAGTCGGATGTCGTCTTCCTGACCATCCAGACGCCCGCGCGCGAGGACGGCAGCATCGATATCGGGCCGCTGCGTGCGGCGGCCGAGGACGTGGGCACGGCGCTCGCGGACGCGGAGGACTACACGCTCGTCGTCGTGAAGTCGACCGTCATCCCCGGGATGACCGAGGAGGAGCTGATTCCGGTACTCGAGGAGATGTCGGGCAAGACCGAGGGCGAGGAGTTCGGCGTCGCGGTCAACCCCGAGTTCCAGGCACAGGGCTCGGCCGTCGACGACTTCATGAGCCCCGACAAGATCGTCCTCGGGACCGACGGCGACGAGCGGGCGCTGGACCTGTTCGCACAGCTGTACGAATCGCTCGTCGCCCAGTGGGAGACGCCGGTCGTCGAGACCGGCCGGCGCGAGGCCGCGATGGTGAAGTACGCCAACAACGTCTTCCTCGCGGCGAAGGTCTCGCTCATCAACGAACTCGGGAACATCTGCAAGGAGTACGATGTCGACTCCTACGACGTGGCCGACGCCATCGGCATGGACGAGCGCATCGGCGCGAAGTTCCTCCGGAGCGGGGTGGGGTGGGGCGGCTCCTGCTTCCCGAAGGACACCGCGGCCATCATGGCCGCAGCACGGCAGGCCGACTACGACCCCGACCTGCTGGAATCGGTCGTCGGGGTGAACGAGAAGCAGCCCCGGCGGATGCTCGGCCTGCTCGACGAACACGTCGACGTCGGCGGGGAACGGGTGGCGGTGCTGGGCCTGGCGTTCAAGCCCGGCACGGACGACATCCGCGGGTCGCGGGCGAAGCCCGTCATCGAGGGGCTCCAGGAGCGCGGTGCCGAGGTCGTCGCCTACGACCCGCTCGCCAACGACGCGATGGCGAGCGAGTACCCCGATGTCGAGTACGTCGAGAGCGCGGCCGCCGCGCTCGAGGGCGCCCACGGTGCGCTGGTGGTCACGGACTGGGACGAGTTCGCGGCACTGGACACGGAGTTCGACGCGATGGAAGAGCGTGTCGTCGTCGACGGCCGGCGCGTCATCGCACGGCGCGAGGGGCTGACCTACGAGGGGCTGACCTGGTAGGCCGGGCGACGGAGGCGGGTCTGGTTCCCTCCCGCCGTGCTTGACGAGCCGGCGATGTCGAGGGTACCGGCGTCGACATGTTCGCCGTTCTCGATGGCGGCCTCCGGTACGGTGACCGTCGCTGTGGTGTTGCTCTTCTGGGTGCTGACCTCGTACTCTCCGGGGTACGCGACGCGGAGCTGGTACCGGCCGTCGTCGCCGGTGCGGACCTGACGGAGGTACGTCGCGTCGCTGTCACGCCCATCGACAGAGATCGTCGTGTACAGCTGGACTGTCTCGTTCGCGGCTGGCCCAGTCCCGTTCTCGATGGTCCCGGTGAGGTTCGCACCAGGAACGACCTGGTGGACCTGGTGACGGTCCGTCACGTAGAGCGCCCGGTAGTGTCCCGAGCCGTTGAATCCGTTGTACCGGCCGCCAAGTCCTCTGGTGAGGCGGGTCTGGAGGGTGGGGTCCGAGGCCTCTGCGCGATTGAACACGATGAACCCGGCTCGGTTCGACTCCCGCATCTGCTCGTACCAGGCGTTGGGCTCTGTCGAGCGCTGGAAGGCTTCGTAGTTGTTGAGCGCGAACCCGTACGACCGCGATTCCCCGCTCACGAAGTAGTTGTACATCCGGTTCCGGCTCCAGGGGGAGAAGACGTAGTTCTCCGGATACTCGATATCGTTCTCCGCGGCGTAGCCGTCGATCCACAGCGCGGTTTCGACCTTGTCTTCGGCGATCGGGACCTGGTTGGCCTTGACCGGGGCTTGCGCGATGCTGAGGCCGGATACGAGGAGGAAGAGGAACAACAGGGAGAGCGCTCCTCTCGCGCTCGGGATACCGATGGGTGATTCCTGCCCCCCACCGTCGCTCCGGACTGCGGTGGCATCACGGAACGGGACCGGAGGACGAGCCAGGTCGACCCGCTCTGCGATATGGACGAACCCGAACCCGGCGAAGGTCGCGACGAACGTGGAGAACTCCCCGGCGAACCGGATCTGGAACAGCGTGAGGACGAGGAACAGCCAGGCGTAGCTCCCGCCGAGGAGCCAGCCCCTGCGTTCCGCCCCATCATCGGCGCTCGCGGCACGCACGAGCGCCAGGGCCATGTACGGGATCGCCAGGAAGAGGAGGAGGCCGAAGAGGAACAGCCAGCCGAAGGTCTGTGTCGAGAACAGCGACTGTCCCTCCACAATCTCGCTCCGGGTCCCGATACGCCCGAGCTGGGTGAACAGCCGATCTCCGTACGCTGGGAGGACGACCACGAGCAGGCTCAGTCCGGTGACGACCCCGGCTGCTTCGAGGGCCGCCAGGGCGCGCACCTCCGAGACCGGAAGTGTCGGTGCCCGCCGAACCGCCTCACCGATGCCGGCGACGCCGGCGACGCCGCCAGCGAGCAGCAGTGGTGAGAACGCGACCACGTCCGTCTGCCAGCCCAGCGACAGATGAATCGCCGCCGTCAGCAGCCCCGCGGCGGCGGTGCCGGCGGCGACGGGTGCCAGCGCCAGCGCGGTCGAGTCACCACGTTCGAGCGCGACGAGCGCCGCGAGCGGCGCGTACAGGGCTAGTGGGAACAGCAGGAGTGGCCCCGCTTCCCAGGCGAGCACCTGTCCGGCGATGCCGACTCCCATCACCAGCGCCCAGCCGAGGGTCCGCTGACTCTGCACCGAACTCCGAGTTGCCGGCGTCCGTGCCAGCCGGACCGCAGCGGCGGCCGTCATCGCGAGCCAGACGTAGTCGAAGGCGTGGTGGTCCGCGAACCCGATTCCCGAACGGAACGCCAGCACGGGGAGCACCGCGAGCATCACCACCGACGCGATGCCCACGCGTTCGTCGTCGGTGAGGCCCGTCGCGAACAGGTAGGTGAAGACGCCCGTCACCACTCCGGCCACGACGGGGTACCACGCGAGCACGAGGGGAGCCTGCTCGATGCCCCCCGTCAATTCGGTGGCGACCCAGAGGACTGCCACGAGAAGGGGTTCGCTCTTCAGGAGCCCGAACGAGCCCGCCGTCAGCGCGCTGAGGTCCAGTACCCCGTTCGACTGGCGGCTCAGCTCCTCCGTCCAGTAGAGGTAGAAGTACGGGTCGTTGCTCGAGAGCACGACTCGGCCGCTGCGGAATATCGCATCGAACGCCAGGACCCGGAAGACGAACACCAGCGCCAGCGCGCCCGTGAGCGCCGCAGCCACTCGTGGGTCGATGTCGAGCTCCGGTAGCGAGAGCGAGGCTGCCGTGTTCGATTCGTCGCCGCTTTCGACCTCGCCGGCGAGCGCCCGCTCGACCGCATCGGGGTCCGCCAGCCGGTACTCCCCGTCCACCTTCTCCACGACGCCTTCGTCGACGAGCGCGCCGAAGCTCCCGGAGTCCACCCCGGCATCGTCGAAGGTCCAGGTCTCGTGGCTGGCGTCGGTCTCCAGCAGCGACTCGAGCGCGGGTTCGAGGTTCGGGCGGTCGTCGAGCAGCGCCCGGACCTCGCGCGCGTCAGTCATGGACGGCGTTCGACCGTCGGCGCGAATAAACCCACCGCTACCGTGGGGCTGGCGTGTGGGGGCCGTCCGTGGCGAACCGGCTTAGTGGCTCCACGGTGTCGCTCGGGTATGCGCGATTTCGTCTGCCTCGCCCACGAGGTGCCGCTCGAGGGTCCCGTCTCGCTCGACGATCTGCCCGGCGCCGGCCGGCTGGACCTCCTCGCCCGCTTCGTCACCAGCGCCCTGCTCACTTCCCACGGCGTCCGCGAGGACGCCGCCGCCCACCTCGTCGTCCGCGACGAGTTCACCGTCCGGGTCGACGGCGCCACCGTCCGGAACCTGCGTCCGGACGAGCGCTCGACCGCGGCGCGCCTCCGCGACGCGCTCGACGCGCGCGACGGTGCCATCGGCCACCAGGAGGCCGAGCCCTCCCCGGGCGTCCACGTCGGCCGGTTCGACCTCGCCGCGACACTGGACCGCCTCGATGGCCCGCTCGTCCAGTGCCACGAGGCCGGCACGCCGCTGCCCGAGGAGTCCGTCCCCGAGGACCCGACGTTCGTGCTGTCCGACCACCGCGACTTCACCGACGCCGAGGCCGACCTGCTGGCCGAGCGTGCCGACGCCCGCGTCAGCGTGGGACCCGAACGCCTCCACGCCGACCAGACCGTGACGGTGGCCCACAACTGGCTCGATACCGGCGGCTACCGGACGTACTGACCGGCGACTGGGGTCCGCAACGGTTTTACCCGGCAGGTGTCTTGACTCGACTGCGGGCCGGTGGGGTAGCTTGGTATCCTTCGAGGATCGGGTCCTCGGTACCTCGGTTCAAATCCGGGCCGGCCCACTTCTTCACCTTTCGTCATGTGTTAGAGCCTTCTGAGGCGTTTCACCGGGCAGGTTTCGCAGACACCTTCCTTGGCCGAACATTTACGTTTCCTTACCTCGCGACAGTATGGTATGGGGGGTTGGTACGAAGTAACAATCGGGCGGCTTCTCGCCAAGCCGCGCGGATTTGCTCGGGGCGGGAGGGCACAGTCTCAGGTCATCGGTGCTGTGTTGATTTTTGCCTTCATCATCGCAGCGTTAGCTGCGGCACAGGTCGTGCTTGTTCCACAGAGCAACGAGGAGTTGGAGGCGAGTCACAATGAGCAAGCACAGCAGAGTATGAGTGACATCCGGGGGGCCATCCAGCGGTCGGCTGCTGTCGGTGCCTCGCAGTCGGAGTCGATTGATTTGGGAGTCGATTATCCAACCAGACTGTTACTGTTGAATCCAGGCGAAGGGGCCGGAACGATACGAACAGAGGGGAGCGACCAACTAACAATAGAGAATGCGGAAGCGACTGACGAGGAAGTAAGCGATTTTTGGACTGGCGACCCTGTCAATGCACCTTCGAAACAACTGATCTATAATCCGAGTTACAACTACTACGAGAACGCCCCGGAGACAGTCTATCAAAACTCTGTTCTCTATCATAGGTTCTCTGATGGGGTGGATATCGTCCAAAGCGACCAAGATATCGTTAACGGTCGTCAAATCTACTTTACTGCATTAGATGGAGATAAGTCCACGTCACAGTCGGATGCGGCCTCAGTTGACGTGACATCGGTGAGTGCTGCGACCGAGACAATCACGGTGGAAGATGACGGCGGCCCGGTGAAAGTAACTATTCCGACGGACCTCCCAGAGGAGGTCTGGGTGCAAGAGCTACTTTCCGAGGAGATCGACGATACGGACGATGGACAGGCCGGACCAGAGGCCGGCGACGTGTGTGATGGCTCTGGCCCGAATGTGATTTCGGGAGCCGATCCGACCAATGATCGTTTCATCACGAGCTGCAGCTACGACGACACGGTCACACCTCACGAACTCACGCTGACCTTCCAAGAGGACAACCAGAACGGGAACCCGGTCACCTACAACCTCAAGATGGCCAAGGTTGGCGTTGGGTCTGGAATTACCACACCGGATTCCGAGTACATTACCGACCTGAAAGGTGACGGTACCGATGTCTCGCTCAACGGGCGACAGGAAATCGTCTTTCAGGTCCGTAACAAGTACAACAACCCGGGTGGGGACGCCGAGGTCGACGTTCGACTTGTCGGAGGTCCTTCCGGACAGAAACTGATGCATGAGGGTGTCGATATCACTGGCCAGCCGAACGACAACATCCCCGTGGGGCCCGACGGGAAGATTAGATTAATCTACGTCGCTCCCGGATCTACTAGCTCCAATCCCGTCGGCGTAGATGTCGAGGCGAAGTTCGATGGTTCATTTGGAAGTGGAGGGGCCGAGGATGCGGATGTTTCTATGGAAGTAATCAACCCATCGCGAATTAGTCAGACAAAGCCGTTGCTAAATAATCCAAATACGCTGAAGGTAACGTCTGCGAAGATAAAAAATGCCAAGAAAGCTAACGAGTGTGGGAAGACCGTATGCGCAGTTGACGTGAAATTTGAGAGTGTGTCGGGGAATGATGTTGAAATAGACGAATTCCGTTACGTATTCTATAAACCCGACAGACAAAGCGCCAGTGCACAAGGAAACTTCGGGCAGGTCACAGTCGTCGGAGCGAGCGACAATCCATATGAACTGACAAACGATTTCGGTTCTATGGGATTGACTGTTCCGAACGATAATGATGGTGACAGTTCTGATTCTGAGGGTGTAATCAGGTTTAAGTTCCAAGATAAAAATGGGAATCCTGTAGAAGTTGAAAAAGGCGACTTCTTTGTCGTCTCCTTTATACTAGATGGCGAACGGCAAACATTCTTTATTGGTCCTAGCCCTGAAAAGGATACGGGCTCATAAGGCAATTAATACGTTCAAAACTAGCACGATTCTGGACATAGCGCGCCATATCTCTTATATCTTGGTTGATTTTGCAATCAATATCACTCTCATCAAATCTCGTACTGAAGCTATATGGCCCCTCAAGAGAACTGCACCATTTACTCAAAGCCCCCGACTCAGAATATTCCACACCCGATTTTGCCGCTTCCGACTCACCGTCACCGGCGAGACTCCCTCACACCGTCGCTCCTCTTCGTCGCACTCGGCGACTCTCCCATCTCGAACCCCCAGACCACCCCTCGGTAACCAGCATCTGACTCGCAATTGCTTCCGGCGTGGTCGGCTGCCGGCGGAACACCGTGAGGAGACATCAGCACACTGTGCTGACTCGAAGACACCCGCCCGGAGTCCCTCCGCGAGACGACCGCTGCCCTCGCCCAACCTTCACCTTCGATAACCGTCAATACCCGTGAGTTTATCATTCTCCGCGAGTACCTGTCGGCAATGCGCTGTGGGCGTTATCCGGTGACAGAGCCCAGGGTATCCGCGGTGGACTGGAGTGGGGGTGGCTGCCGTGCTTCCTGACCTCTGGCAGGCCGGCCTCGTCGCGAGTGCCGTCATCACGGTGTCGTTCGCCGCGATCGCGATCCGGCTGGTACTCGACCTGACGCGAACCGGGCAGTGGTCGGGGAACCCGCTCGGTGTCGCGACGATGCTCATCTTCCTCACCTGTGCGGGGAGCCACGGCGTCCGGACGGTGCAGCTGCTGGCACCGGTGCTGGGCGTGGGCGGGCTGCCGGGGCTGGCCTCGCACGTCGAGTACAACTGGGCGCACATGGTGGTGCTGGATCTCCTGACGGCGTTCGCGGGCCTCTGGTACTGGACGATGCGCCGGCGGTATCCGACGCTCGCGCGGGGAGCCTCGCTGTTCGAGGACCTCCGGAGCCGGAACCGGCAGGCGCTGGCGGTGCACGACAACATCGTCCAGGGGCTCTCGCGGACCAAACTCGCGCTGGAGGCCGAACAGGACGAACTCGGGGAGGAGGCACTGGAGGAGACCCTCGAGGAGGCCAAGACGATGATAACCGAGCTCATCGACGAGGAGGGGACCAAGGGAACGCTCCGCCGGGAGGACGACTGAGATGTTCGGGGTCGACCTGTGGGTCGTCGGCGTGGTGGCGACGACGCTCATGTGGATGAGCTACGTCGGCATCGCGGCCACGCTGTTGCGCGGGCTGCTGGAGGGTCGTCAGTGGGCCACCAACCATCTCGGGATGGCGACCGCGCTCATCTTCGCCACCTGTGCGGCCGGCCACGGGATGCACACGATGCACGCGCTCCTCCCCGTGACCGGGACGGACCTCACGCTCGGCTCGGCCGCGCGCGTCGTGTTCGGCGACCCCCGGCTCGTCGTGGTCAACGTGTTCGCGGGGGGCGTGGCGGTGTGGTATCTCTCGTTGCGGAACCGGTTCAAACTCATCTGGCGCGGGTCCGCGCTGTTCGACGACATGCGCGAGCGCCGGGAGCGGGCGCTGGACATCAACGACAGCGTCGTCCAGAACCTCTCGCAGGCGAAGCTCGCGCTCGACCAGGGCGACCGCGAACTGGCGCTCGAACTCGTCGACGAGACCCTCGACGACAGTAAACACCTCATCACGGAGATACTCGGCGAGGAGGGCTCGGAACTGGCCTTCGAGGCGGGTGAGATACACCGACCGGACGCCGCCGACCTCTCCGATATCACCGACGATGGGGGGTCGTCGTGAGAGTCGCGACGGTGGTGCTGGCGGGGCTGGTGCTGGCCCTCCTCGCGACTCCTGTCGCCGCACACCCGTTCCTCGCCTCCAGCGACCCGGCACCGGGCGAGTCACTCCCCGAGGGGGCCAGCGTCGTCATGCTGGAGTTCGGCGAGTCCATCGACGCCGCGACGCTCGAGGTCACGGTGACCGGCGGTGAGGGACCCGACCTCGTCGAGTCGGTCGAGACCACCGGCGACGCCCGGACGGTCCGGGTGACGACCGCGTCGCTGTCGCCCGGGGCGTACGAGTTGCGGTGGCGCGTGACGAGCACGGACGGCCACCCCGCGACCGGGACGCTCGCGTTCACCGTCGGGTCGGATGGTGGCGCCGGTGCTGCCGGCGACGACGCCGGCGCTTCGGACGGCGCGGCGCCCTCGTGGGATACGGTTCCGGGCGGTGCCGTGGCGCTGTTCGCGGAGACGCTGGCGGGCTGGGCGCTGCTCGTCGGTGCGCTGGTGACCGTGGGGCTGGCGTTCGTCGGCACCGTCGTCGAGCCGACGGTCCCCCGGGCCTGGCGCTCCGCCGTGGTCGGAACGGCCGGTCTCGCCGTCGCCGGCGGGCTGGGCGTGGTCGCGGCGCTCGCCTATCGCCACGGCGACCTCGGAACCGCCGTCGGCACGACTGGCGGCGCCGTCCGGGTGGCTGGTGTCGGGCTCTTCGTCGCCGCGCTCGCTGCTTCGGTCGTCGCTCGCTGGCGACCCTGGGCCCGACGCCGCCCCGGACTCGGGGGTGACTTCCACGGCGGCGCCTTCGCCGGTGCGGGGGCGCTGGCGCTCGGCGGCCTGCTGGCGGATTCGTTCGCCAGCCACGGGCTTGCGGGCGCGAGCGCGATGGGTATCGAGGGGGCCTGGGTCATGCTCGTCGGACTCGTTCACACGTCCGCGGCGGCGGTCTGGCTCGGCGGGCTGGTCGGTGTCAGCCTGACGGCGCTCCGGGCCTCACGGACGGACGCGCTGGCCGCGGCCCGTCGGTTCTCGCCGTGGGGCCTCGGGGCCGTCGTCGCACTGGCTGTCACCGGTGTCGTCTACGCCGACGCGCACCTGCTCCGGTGGAGCGACCTGCTGACGACCCGGTACGGCGGGCTCATCCTGCTGAAGGCGGGGCTCATCGTCGTCCCGCTGGCCTTCGCCGTGTACCACCGCTACCGCGTGCTGCCGTCGGGCCGGGGTGACCGACTCCGGCGGTCGGTCCCGATGGAGGCGCTGGCACTCGCGGCGATGCTCCTGCTGGCGGCGCATCTCGCGGCCCACCCGCGGCCCGCCCACGACGTGGCCGACGCCGACCTCGACCGGGGCCGCTGGCAGCAGGTCGAGCGCGGCGAGTACCGGTTCACGCTGGTGACGCCCGACCCGCCCCGTCCCGACGCTGACGCGCCCGTCCGGTTGCGCGTCGACAGCCGCTCGCTCCCCGGCATCTCGCTGCCGACACCCGAGGTGGTTGTCGACCCGCCGGGGTCGGTGGCGCCCCACTCGGTCGCGCTGGTCCGGGATGGCGGCGCGTGGCGGCTCCCGGACGATGTCCTCGACCGCCCCGGGGAGTGGGAACTCGAAGCTAGCCTCGACGGGCCACACGGCGCCGCGAGCGCCGACTGGACGGTCCGGCTGGACCCTGCCCCGGAGGTGACGGAGCCGTGACCCGTTCCGACGAGACGCCGACGGTCCCACTCGAGTCGCTCCCGGCCGCCGCGCTCGTCGCCGCGGACGGGCAGGTCACCGCCGCCAACGCCGCCGCGAGGGACCTGCTCGGTGACGACCTGCAGGGGACACCGCTGGCCAGGCTGTTCCCCGCGGGGCTGCCCGACCCCGTCACGGACGCCGCCGAACGACCGGCGGGCCCCGAGGCTGCGTCCACCGGCGACGATACGGCGTCGTTCCAGCGCGTCCGGGCGACGCCCGTCGATGGCGACCCGGTCGAGGTGGCGGTTGCGCTCGGCGACACCCCCGGCCATGAGAGCCTGCTTCTCGCGGTCCCCGTCGACCGGCTCTCCGGCCACTCGGACGACCTCCAGCAGTTCGTCTCCGGCGTCTCGCACGACCTGCAACAGCCGCTGGGCGTCATCCGGGGGTACCTGGAACTGCTGCGGCCCGCAGTCGAGGACGAACTCGACGAGGAGGCTCTCGACCACCTGCAAGGGGCCCACGGCGCCGTCGACCGGGCCGAGACTCTCCTCGAGGACCTCCTGACGTACGCCCGGGTCGGCCTCGACGAAACCGAACGGCCGGAGCGCGAGGCGGTCGACCTGAACGACGTCCTCGACGAGGTGGTCGACGCACTCCCGGCCCGCTGGGACGAGCCGGCGTCGGTAGACGTCGGGTCGCTCCCGACGATTCGGGGGCAGCGTCCCCGGCTCGCCCGCCTGTTCGAGAACCTCGTCTCGAACGCACTGAAGTACCAGGACGACCCCCCACGCCGCGTCCGTGTCTCCGCCGAGCAGGCAGGAGCGGACGGCGACTCCGTCCGGATAACCGTCGCGGACAACGGCGTCGGCATCGACCCGGACGAGGTCGACACCCTCTTCGACCTGTTCGAGCGGGGCAGCGCCGGCCGGGAGGTCGACGGGTCCGGTGTGGGTCTCGCGCTCTGTCAGGGTATCGTCGACGACCTCGGCGGTCGCATCGAGGTCGAGACCGAGCCCGGCGAGGGGTCGTCGTTCCACGTCATCGTTCCCCCGGGCGTGGTGGCTGAGCCGGCTCGGGTGGCCGAATCGAGCCCGGAGGCGGCGACCGAGTCGGAGCTCGCGTCGGGGTCGGACGCGGACTCCGAGCCCTGTTCGGTCATCCTCGTCGACGACGTGGAGGGGCTCCGGTCGCTCGTCCGGACGGTGCTGGAGAAGACCGGCCGGTACGAGGTGGTCGGCGAGGCCGGCACCGGCGAGGAGGGCATCGAGGTCGCCGCGGAGACGCGGCCGGACGTGGTCCTGCTCGACCTGTCGATGCCGCGGATGGACGGCCTGGAGGCGCTCCCGGAGATCCGCGATGTCGCGCCGGACGCGGACGTGGTCATCTACTCCGGCTTCCAGAAGGGGCGGATGGTGGAGAAGGCCCAGGAGCGTGGCGCGGTGGGCTACATCGAGAAGGGGGCGAACCCGGGGGAGATAATCGAGCAACTGGAGGCCGCCCTCGCCGACGGGGGCAGCAGCAACGAGTCCGACGCCCCCGAGTCGGCCGGCTCCGTCTCCTGAAGCTCAGAGCCCCCGGCTCAGCAGGTTCCAGAGCCGGTTCTGCCGTTTGCGGATGACCGTCACCGGGGAGACCACCTCGTACTCGCCGTCACCGTTGCGCTCGGCGATGCCCTCCATCTCGAAGTCCCCCAGCGTCTCCTCGACGGACTCCTCGGTGAACAGCGTCTGGCCGGCGATGGCTCCGGGTGTGGTCGGCTGCTGGCGGAAGGCCGTGAGGTAGACGGTCACGCGCTGGGGCGACTCGAGGATGTCGACCAGCAGTTCCTCGACGAGACTGCCGCCGGGGGCGGCGTTCTCGGCGGTGTACTCGATGTTCTCCTCGTCGGGGGCTTCCTCGCGGGCCACCTCGAGGCGGTCTTCGATGGCCTCGATGGCGGTCTTGCGGGCCTTCCCGTCGCGCTCGCGCTCGAGGAGCCGCCCCAGCTCGACCGGCTCCCGGAGGTCCGCGACCAGGTCCTCCAGTTCCGCGACCGTGTAGTCGGCCGGGTCGGCGTCGACCAGGTCAGCCTCGGTCACGTCGTCGTCCGTCTCGAACCCGACCATCCCGAACCCCTCGATGTCCATCTCCATGCCCAGCGTGTGGGTCCCCTTGCGGAGCCGTGGGGCGTCGATGATGACCTGGACCGTCTCAGCGAGGTCGAACGGGACGGGCTCGTCGGCCGAGACCGTCGCCGCCTCGACCAGCGTCCCGTTCGACAGTTCCAGCGTGATGTCCTCGGAGTCGACCGTCTCGTCGTCCAGCGTCCCACCACCGATATCGTGGAGCTCCCCCTCGATGAGCCGGTTCTTCAGTTCGAACTCCACCCCGCGTGTCGTGTTCTCCAGGCTCTCCCAGGTGAACAGGCGCTCCAGATACTGCTGGACGGACATGCCCGGCGCGAAGCGCCCCGCTTACTTCGTTCTTGTTGCTGCCACGAGCCCCGTTCCGCCGTGTCACGGTTCGGGACGGCCGCCCGGCGGCGGCCGCCCTCCCCCGTACTCGTGGGTAGCTCAAGCGCCCGTGCTTCGCGAGGCGGGTACGAGCCTCGGGTCGGAACTCCGGGACGGGGTCGTCACCGGTCTCCTGCTGGTCGCACCGCTCGCGGTCACCCTGTTCGTCGTCCAGTTCGTCGTGCGCCGGCTGTCGAGCGTGCTCGACCCGGTCGCCGTTCTCCACACCCCCCCGACCGTCGGCCACCGCATCTTCGTCCCCGACGACCGCCTCCACGAGACGGACCTGTCGGTCTCGCGGGCGGTCCGACTGCTCGTGGCGACCGGTGTCGCCGAGAGCGAGGAGGCGTTCGCCGAGATGAGAGAGGATATCGAGGGCGAACCCCATCCGACAGCCGACTGACGCCGCCGCGCTCGCCCTCCACTCCCCGCGCCGTCGGGCTTTTCCCCACGCCGGCCGCTCTCTCGGGTATGACCGACGATGCCGACCCCGGTGCCGAGGACCCGGTGGCGACCGAGGCCACCGAGGGCGCGACCGACCCGCTGGCGTGGGAGACGCTCGAATCGACGACCGACTACGACTGCCCCGGGTTCACGGTGCGACGCGACGAGGTCCGGCTTCCCGACAGCACCGAGACGGCGTTCCACAGCGTCGAGAACGGCGACTCCGTGGTCATCCTCCCGTTCACCGAGGACGGCGATGTGGTCCTCGTCGAGGAGTGGCGCCAGTCCGTCGAGCGCGTGAACCGTGGCCTCCCGGCGGGCAACGTCGAGGGCGACGAACCGCTCGTCGAGGCGGCCCGCCGGGAGCTGGCCGAGGAGACCGGCTACGAGGCCGCCGCCGTGGAGTTCCTCGTCGCCCACGAGCCGTCGAACGGCCTCCTCGACGCGACCTTCCACTACTTCGTCGCGCACGGCTGCGAACCGACCGGACAGCAGGACCTCGACGAGAACGAGTCCATCCGGGTGACGACCGCGCGGTTCGACGAACTCCGTGACGCTGCACTGGGCGGCGGGATGCGTGACGGCCGCTCGGCGCTCGGCGTGCTGCAGTACGCGCTGCGCACGGAGTAGCCCGGCGGCCTGCCGCGACCGACGCCCTTTGACGGCTGGGCCTCCCAGTCCGGGTATGAGCCGTCGCGTGCCGGAGGCCGCCGTCCTCGTGGGGGTGGTGTTGTCGCTCTCGTTCGCGCTGTACGGCGTCCTGTTCGGTGACCCGCTCTCGACGGCGCTGGTGAGCGTCCTCGTCCTCTACGCTTTCGTCGGCTACGCCGTGGCCGTGGACGACGACCCGGCCGCGACCCTGCTCCCGGACCCGACGCTGGCGGCCGCGACGGTTGCCGGGGCGCTCGCTCTCGCGTACGGGCTGGCGACGCTGCGCCCCTTCATCGGGCTGCTGGTCGCGCTCGTGCTCGTCGTGCCGGCGGCGCTGTTCCACGCGACCCACGGCGAGTCGGTCAACCCGCTCTCGCCCGACGCCACGCTCGCGCTCGCCGCTGCCGGTGGCATCCTCGTGCTGCTCGGGGGCGTCGCGGTCGGTCGGTTCACGGGCGACCTCGCCGGGACGACGAGTACCGCCGCGTTCGCTGCTGGCCTGCTCGTCCTCGGTGCGGCCGAGTACCACACTCGCCGCGCCCCCGGGCGGCTCCCCCGCCGAGCCGAGCAGGCGGCCGTCCTCCTGACGCTCTCGGGCGCGGCGCTCGCGATGGGCTCTTTCGTGTTCGTGCTGGACGAGGCGCTCGCGGGGCTGGCGGTCGCGGTCACGCTGCTCGTCGTCGGTGCGTACTTCGCGCTCGTCGACGAGCGCCGCGAGCGCGTGCGCCGCCGGCGACGGAGACGGCGCGGTGGCGGCGGCTGGTTCTGAGGCGGTCGGGAGCAACGGAACCGGGAACGAGACGCCGCGGGAGTCCGTCTAGCTCGTGTCCGGCGTCGTCTGGATGTTGAACGTCTTGCGGATGACCTGGGTGAACCCCATCGAGCAGAGGAAGTACCAGACGATCCACACCTGGATGGGACCGGCGACGCCCGCGGTCCACTCGCGCTCGCCGACCAGCGGGATGACCATCGTGCCCAGCTCGCCGGGATGCTCGAGGATCATCCAGTACATCCACAGGAAGACGGGGATGGTGAACAGCATGATCCAGACCATCGGGCGGAACTGCTCCTTGAACATGCCGAGGTTGTCGCCCATGGCCTCCATCTTCTCCTCCTGGATGCGGTCGAGTTCCTCCTCGTCGTCGCGCTCGCGGGCCTCCTTCTCGCGCTCCTGGATCTCCTGCAGTCGCTCCTGGTACTTGGCCATCTTCGAGGTGTCCATCAGGTTGTCCTGGAGGATGGTCGAGTACAGCCCCGTGAACAGCGAGAGAACGAGGATGACGGCGTAGAACGGGAGCGCGGCCTCCAGCGGCCCCAGTCCGATGTCGAGGACGCTCGCGATGGTGTTCCGGACGTTCGGGAGCGAGTAGCCCGCGAACAGGCCCAGCGCGCCGACCGCGGCCATCTTGTCGTACACCGACCACGAGGAGTCCTCGTCGTCGATGTCCACGTCCGACGACGCACTCGACGCGCTCGACGCGCTCGTGGTCGTCCCGCCGTCCGTGACGCTCGCCGCGCTCGCGCCGCCGACGACGGCCGCCACGTCGCCGGGGTCGTTGACCTCGCAGCCCCCGTCACCCGTCTTCTCGAGGACGCGCTCCTGGATGAGCCGGCTCCACTGTCCGGTCGTGAGGTCGTCGCTCACGGCCTCCCACGTCACCCGGCCGCCCTCGGCCCGGTCGAGGACCGTCTGGAGCGCGTCGCGCATCTCCGGGTCCTCGTCGATGAGGGACTCCACTCGTTCTGCGGTCCGTGCCATTGCTCGCTCGTAGCCGTCGCCCGCTAATCAACCTTTCACTGTCCAGAGCGCGCTCACGAGGTCCGCTCGCTCGAACCGCGCTGGCCGGAGGAATACTCATGTGTGAAATCACCACACGAATTATAAACCACAAGGAGAATACCCGCGCCTTTAGGCGCGGGATGAATCCGACAACCCCTCCACAATCCACCGTCGATAGCAAACCTGGATATTCCACGTCCCAACCCGAATCTTCACAAGAAAAGGCCGTATAAAAGCTTATACAGGCGTTCAGAATGCTGGAAATCCACCGCACCCACCGAGCGAACATCCGCAACCACTCACAGGTAGAGGAACCGCTCGACCGGCACGGGTGGTCGGCCAGCAAGCTCTGGAACGTCGCCAACTACCACTCTCGACAACAGTGGGAAGACACGGGCGAGATTCCTGACCACGGCGACCTCAAAGACGAGTTGAAGACCCACAACAAGTACAAGGGATTGCACTCGCAGTCCAGTCAGCGCGTTCTGGAGGAACTCGCTGAAGCCTTCAACTCGTGGTACGGAAAGAGGAAGGCAGACGGTCGAGCGAATCCGCCCGGCTACCGCAAGAAAAACTACTACGACTCAGTAGGCCGCCGAGTCCACGAAGAACACCCGCGTAGCACGGTAACGTGGAAACAGAACGGCATCAAACACGACACCAAGAACAATCGTGTCCGCCTCTCGAAAGGCGCGAATCACAAGGAACACCCGAAAGCATGGGAATACATCCTTGTCGAATACGAAACCCGGCCAGGCGTCACCGTCGAGAACCTGCAACAAGTTCGCGCCGTCTACGACAAGCAGAAAGAGCGATGGGAACTGCACCTCGTCTGCAAAGACGAGATCGAGACGCCCAACGCGCCGGGTGACGAGACGGCTGGAATCGACCTCGGCATCTGTAACTTCGCGGCGGTCGCGTACAGCACCGAGGAAGCCGACCTGTACCCCGGAAACCGCTTGAAACAGGACGGCTACTACTTCCCCAAAGAAATCGCCAAGTGCGACGATCCTGGTGGCGAACGGGCCACCCGATTGCACCACAAGTGGTCGGAGCGCCGCACCCACTTCTTCCACAGCCTCGCCAAACACATCGTAGAGAGGTGTATCGAGCGTGGAGTTGGCCGCATTAACGTCGGTGAACTCGCTGGTGTCCGTGAGGACGAGAACGGAGAGACGAAGAACTGGGGTCGTCACGGGAACCTTGACCTGCACGGGTGGGCGTTTGACCGCTTCACCTCGATTCTCACGTACAAAGCCACGGTCGAGGGCATCGAGGTCGTAGAAGTTTCGGAGCGCGACACGAGCAAGAGGTGTTGTGTGTGCGGTAGAGAAGACGAGAGTCAGCGTGTTGAACGTGGCTTGTACGTTTGTGAGGCGTGTGATGCGGCGTTCAACGCGGACCTGAATGGGGCGGAGAACATCCGTCTCAACATCAACGACGAAAGTAACTCCGAGTCTTCGGCCAGTTTGGACGAGGATAGGAGTACCGGCTGGTTGGCACAGCCCGGAGTCTACCTTCACGACTTGTCCAGCGGATTCCAACCGCAGGAACAAGTGGTAGACTGCAAACCCTAATATCCCAACCGCGGTCGGGATTCCTCCGCCTTCAGGCGGAGGAGGATGTCAAATGGCTGGGTACGCAACCCACGGAAGTATTCCACACGGTGTGGGGGGTGGACGCTGACAGATGGACACGAGCCAGCTTGACACGGCCGAGCTGTACCGATTACTGGAGACCGTCGAGGACCCTGCGGCGAGATACCACATCCGGAACGCGATCCAGTACGCGATCGCGCTCGAGGAACACGGGCGACTCGGTCCACAGCGGATTCCGGCGTCCGAGCCGGACACCGGGACGGACCTGGACTCGGATGCCGACCGGACCGACGACGACTGAGTGCACGCCGGCGGCCGCCGAGATTCCGCCCGCTCGTACCGACCGGAAGAGATTTGCTCGCCGATTCCGCCGCCGATATGTCGGATACCACCACGGGACAGTGCCGCGAGACCGTTGCCGAGGAGCACGAGTGATACCTGAAAATCGGTTATTCGAGAGATAATCGACAGTTTCGAATTCTAGTCGCTGTATAAGCGGCGAATATGCGTTATCCGCGACGGATGATGCCCTCGAACAGTCCGGCCATGACGGTCGTGTCGTCGTCGGTGCGGACGGCCTCGAACTCCGCGGTGACCTCGACCCGGTCCCCGTGGTCCACGTCGACGAACGTCACCTCGCAGGCGATATGCTGGCCGGTGTAGACGGGGCGGCGGAACTCGAACTCCATCCGCGAGGCCAGCACGTTGAGGTCACCACCCACCTTCGTCGGGAGTGTGGCCGTGAGCAGTCCCTGCACGAGGAGGCGCCCTTCCTCGTCGGTCTCGACGTGGTGGTCTCCCTCGTCGCCGGAGACCGTCGTGAACGTGCGGACCTCCCCGGGCGTGAACGTCCGCTCGTGCGTGACGACGGTGCCCTCGGAGAGGTCCTCGGGCGTGAGGTCGGTCATCGGTTCGGGACGTCGGGCGGCGGGATGATGAGCGATGCGGTGACCCGCGTCCGATGGGTCCAGCCGTGGTCGGCTACTTCTCCTGTGAGTGCCGGACCTGCACCACGACGCCGCGCGTCGAATCGACCATCGCGCGGCCGTGGGCCTGCGCACGCCCGACCGCGAACGCCGTCGGCCCCTCGACGACCACCTCGTCGCCCACGCGGATGGAGTCGTCGGCGTCCACCACGCCGGGCGCGAGAACGCTTCCCTGCGGGACGAACGCGTCGATCTCCACGCGCTTGGTCGGCACGTCGCTGCTGGCCCAGCGGCGCGCGCCCGCGAGCGTGAGCGAGAGGGTGCCGTAGTTGGGGACCATCGTGGCGACGTGGACGGCCCCGTCGTCGTCCGTATCGTCGCCGGGACGGGCCTCGATGCCGGCGTCCATCGCGCGGAGTTTGGGGTAGCGACTCCCCGTCCGCAGTTCGCGGAAGAACGCCTCGCCCGCGCCCTCGCCGAAGACGTAGTCCGCGAGCGCGCGGACGGTGCGGTGCTCGCGTTCGCGCTTGCTGAAGCGGTCCGCGCCCTCCAGCGCGCCCGCGAGGTTCGCCAGCGAGTCGTCGGTCGTCGGGTGGTCGGCGACGGTGAACTCGACCGGCGGCGCGTCGTCCAGCCGGTCGACCGCACGCTCGACGATAGGCCGATAATCGTCGGGCAGGTGTGCGACGACGCGCGGGTAGTCGGCCCGGTCGAGATAGCGCGCGAGGACCGTGGCGACGAACTCGTACTCGGTCTCGGTCCAGCGGCCCGTCACCACCGAATCGTAGTGCTGGGCCGGGTAGGTGGTCTCTAACTCCTGCGGCACGACGCCGATGGGCGAGGTCATCGACACCGTGTGCGCCCGGTAGTCGATGGCGCGGTGGAACTGTGCGTGGCTCTGTGACTCGCTGTACGGTTTCGTCGCCGAACAGGGCACCAGCAGCAGCGGCAGGTCGTCGAACCGCGGGACGTAGCGGCTCGTCACGCGGTCGGCGAACCGCTGTATCTCGGGTCGCCGGAGCGTGTCGTCGGTCGCCGAGAGCATCGACTCCCGCCGGAACAGCGGGGCGCGCTCCTCGACGTAGGCGTACTCCTGGTCCAGTCGCCGCAGCACCGAGGTCGGGAACGACTCGTGGCGACCCTGCCCCTCGAGGTAGTCGCGCAGGCGGCCGTCCCGGATGCGGGTCCGGACGGTCGACAGCGCCGTCTCGAGGGCGTTGACGTTGTGCTCGGCACACGCCTCGCGGTCGAACGCCTCGCGCCCGCCCGCGCAGGCGGGGCACGCGCAGGGCAGCTCCTCGAGGTCCTCGAGGAAGTACTCCCCGTCGGTCGTCTGGTAGAACCCCTCCGTCCCGCGGACGTACGCGCGGTCGGCGTCCACGAGGTCCACGCCGGCGTAGACGAGCGCGGCGACGTTCGCGGGTGTGGCGGCTCCCGCCAGGTACAGGGCGCTGTCGTCCGGAACCGCCCGCCGGACGCTCGTGATGGCATCGACGAACGCCGCGGCGTGCCCCACGAGTGACGGGCCGCCGGAGAGGACGTACGCGTCGGCCCCGTGGTCTACGGCGGTGTCGGTGCCGACGACGACGGCGGTCGGGAACTCGAGGTCGCCGGCGTCCGGGGCGTCCTCGCCGGCGGCCACGCCGTCCTCCGGGTCCGGGCTGTCGCCGGTCGCGGCGTTCCCGGCGCCGCCGAACGTCTCCCGGACGCTGTCGGGCGTTCCTGGCGGCAGTGCGCGGTGCGGGAGCACCGTCAGCGCGTCCGGGTCCCCGTCGGGCGTCGCGCGGGCGGCGGCCCACTCGCTCCCGGCGTCGCGGAGCCGGTCCCCGACGAGCCCCGGCGTCCGGAGCGGGGTCGGGAGGCGGACCTCGCCGATGCGGGCCGCCCCGTCCCGCGCGTGGACCTCGAAATGGTCGGTCATACCCCTTCTCGCGGGCCGTGCGTCAACCCTCTTGCGTTCCGTGGTAGGTTGGTGGTGCGTAGGTACTGGATTGGCTTGGTGAGTTTGCTGCTGACAGCACCGATAGGGAGCTGTTGAGACAGGGAGCTGTTGAAAGCCCCCGCGGGCTCGGGGGGCCGGGCCTCGCTGCGCTCCTCGGCCTCCCTGCGGTCGGCCTGCGGTGCTTGCGTCGTCCGGGCCCCGCCGAGCCCGCGGCCCCTTTCAGTCCCGCCCTGTGGCTGTCCGAGGTCGCGTCCACACCATGCTAGCTCGGTGTGTGCGCCCCGTGGAACGGACAATCTCGGGTGGGAATGGAAGGGGCTGGCCGCCTCGACCCGGCCCGGCCGACGCAAGCACCGCAACGAGCGACCGAAGGGAGCGACGTGAGGAGCGCAGCGAGGCCCGGCCGGTCGAGCGGTCAGGGGCTTCCAAATCGGTTCGATTCACGTATCGTCATTCTGAATCTCCCTTCAACTACGTCCCCTACAGCCACGAACCCGTCCCCGGCACGCCTTTGCCCGCTGGCCTCCACGCGGCAGTCGTGCGCCGGTTCAACCCCATCCCGCGGCGGTACGCCCGCGAGTACCTGGAGGCGGCGCCGACGCTGGTCTGGCTCGTCTTCGGGACGCTCGCCATCGGCGTCATCGGGCTGCGCTGGTACGTCGACCGCGGGCTGGCGGGGGTGTCGACGTTCCTGTGGCCCCTGTTCGCGGACTCGCCCGCGGCCACGTTCCTGGGGTCGCTGGCCTTCGCCACCCTCCTGCCGGCGCTGGGGCGCCCGCTCGAGGACGCCCCGTTCAACCGCCCACTCGCGTACCTGCACACGCTGGCGTTCGTCTGGCTCGTCGAGACGGGGCTCTGGACGCTCGTCGCCCTCAATCTCGGCTTCGGGGCCTACTTCCCGGACCCGTTCGCCTACTTCGGCGTCATCGGGAGCCACCTGGCGTTCGCCGCAGCCGCGTACCTGCTCCCGCACGCGGCGCGCACGACGCGCGGCGCGCTCGCGTTCGCGCTCGGGTGTGCACTCGTGAACGACCTCGTCGACTACGGGTTCGGGCTGCATCCCCCGCTGCGGTACGACCCTGGTGTCGGACTGGCCGTCGCGTCGGTCTGCACGTCGGTCCTCGCGGTCGGACTCGCCGCGCTCGCGTTCGAGCGGATGGGTGCTGAAACGGCCACATGAACGGTCTGGGGCCTGCTAAACGTCTCGTTTTACGCCTCGTTCATTCCGTTCACGCGGCCGCCCGCCCGTGAACCGTTCGAACGACTGGCCGGGTTTTAGCCGGTGTAGCCGATAGGTGGTGGTGATGAGACGAGCCTCGATTCTGATCGCGGTCGCCGTGGTCCTCGCTGCTGTCGGGACCGGTGCGGTCGCCGGCGCCAGCGGGGCTCTTCCTGCGGTCGCCACGCAGGAGGCAACGCCGACGCCGACGGCGGCCGACAGGAACGAGACGAGCACGACCACCGCGAACCAGAGCGAGGCCGACGGGAACGCCTCCTTCGGCCTGACGGTCGCCTCCTTCGCCCAGGCCAGTGCTGCGGAGGCCGAGGGCGAGGTGCAACACGGGATGTTCACGGCTGCGGTCAACCGAACCGACGGGCAGGAACGGGCCGCCGTGGTCCGCCAGCGGACGACCGAGCTGAGCGAGCGCGTGGCCCAGCTCCGCGCGGAGCGGGCGGAGCTGCTCGCCGAGCGCAACCTGACGGTCGGCGAGCGGGTCCGGGCCGCGCGGCTCGCGACCCGGGCCGGCCAGCTGGAACAGAACGTCAACCAGACCGAGTCGGTCGCCGAGCGGGTCGGCGTCAACGAGACCCGGCTGGAGCGGCTCCGGACGGAAGCCAGCGAGCTGACTGGCCCCGAGGTCGCCGAGATGGCCCGCGGGCTGGCCGGCATGCCCGACGCTCCCGGCCGGAGTGGTGACCGGGGCCCTCCCGGGAAACGCGGTCCGGGCGGTGATGCCGGTCCGCCCGAGGAGCGCGGTCCGAGCGGTGCCGAGGAGGACGGGAACGTGACCGGCGGCGAGCGCGGGCCGCCGGACGAGCGTGGGAACGACGACGCCGGTGCGAACGCGGGTGGCGGCCCGTCGGGCGACTCCGGTAGCGACGACGACGCCAGCACGAGCGGGAGTGACGGCGACGAGACGGGTACCGACGACGACTCCACGGGCGATTCCGACGGTTCCGACTCCACCGGTGGCCCCGGGGACAGTTCGGGTGGCGATTCGACCGACGAGGGCTCCGAGGGCCCCGGTGGTGGCAGTAGCGCGGGCGGTCCCGGTGACGCGTAACGGTAGACACGCTTTTTCCTCTCGGCGACCTCCTCCCGGGTAATGGACTCGGCGGCGCTGCTCGACCTGCTCGGGAACGAGAACCGGCGGCGTATCCTCCGGCTCCTGGCGCGCAAGCCCTGCTACGTCACCGAAATATCCGAGTATCTCGGCGTGAGCCCGAAGGCCGTCATCGACCATCTCCGCAAACTGGAGGAGGCGGGTCTCGTCGAGTCGCGTGTCGACAGTCAGCGGCGCAAGTACTTCTCCATCGCCCGGAACCTCCGGCTTGAGGTGTCGGTCTCCCCGTACGGCTTCGGGACGAAGTCGGCCTACCCCGCCAGCCGCGGGTTCGATATGTCGCGCTGTCGCTACCTCTCGCTGGATATGGGTCTCGACCCCGACGCGGCCGCGGGGGACGGTGAGGGTGACGCCGACGGCGAGGAGGGGCCGGACGGTGGCCTCGCGTCGCTGGCTGGCGAACTGGGGCGGCTGGAGGCACTGGAGAACGAACTCTCGATGGCCCAGCGGTGGGTGCAGGGCCGGCTCACCGACGTGATGGACGACCTCAGCGAGCGGTTCGACGACCTCGGCGGGATGGACGGCCGGTTCTACGCCGAGGTGGCTGCGGCGGTCGCCGACGGTGCATCGTCGGCGGAGCGCATCGCCCGGCAGGTCGATGCCTCCCCCGAGGCTGTCGACGAGGCGCTCCGGCTCCTCGCCGACCACGGGGTCATCGAACGCACGGAGGGCGGCTGGCAGGTGGCCGGGGGCTGACTCCCCGACGGGTCACCTCGGCGCGGCAGCGCCGCTCAGACCCCCCGCGTCAGCCCGGCGCGCAGGTCCCGACCGAAGTAACAGCCCAGTACCGCGGCCAGCAACCCGGCCGTCCCGCCGACGGCCGCCAGCGGCACCGTCAGGTCCGCCACCGCGGCGATGAACAGCTGACTGAGCAGCGTGCCGGCCGCCGCCGTCCCCGCCCCCGCGACCGCGAGTTCGAGGTAGTGGCCGTGCCCCACCAGGCCCAGTCCGAAGGCCGCGACGAAGATGCCGACGAGGCCCGCGATGCCCCCGAGTGGGACGACGAGACTCGCCGCCACGAAGGCGACGATGGAGACGACGAGCGACAGCCCCAGCCCCCGTATCGTGAACCGCGGCAGCGGGAGCGAGGGGCGGGAGAACGAGGGCCACGACGGGAGCCGCGACCGCAGACCGCCGCTCGACGCCGTCTCGTGGTCGGACGACCGCTCGGCCGGGTCGCCCCGGTCGCTCCGGTCGGGCTCTCGGTCCTCCGACAGGAGGCCGTCGATGTCGACCTCGGAGTCGTACTCCAGTTCGTCCGACCGGCTCATACCCGACAGTGCGACCGGCGGACGTATCGGTCTTTCTCCGGTCGTCGTTCGATGGTTGTGGACCCGCTCCCGAACGTCGACGGAACCGGGTTCGTTCTCCGGACGCTCCAGGTGGAACTCACGTGAGAAATCCCGTGACGGCTGCGCTCGCTAGTCCTTCTTCAGGTCCTTCAGCCGGATGCCGTCGTCGACGAGTCGGCGGTTCCCCTCGCGTTCGAGGCGGTCGGCCAGCCCCTCGTGGGTGGTGAGCTGTCGGACCAGGGCGGCGTAGAGGTCCCGCCAGGCGATGGCGTAGGCCGGCGACTGGCCCCACGCGCGCAGCTCCGGGACGAAATCGTCGTAGGTCTCGATGCGTGCTTCGAGATGCTCGACCACGTCCAGCACCTCGGCGGCCACCTCGGCCGCGTCGTCGGCGGTCTCGATGGTGGCGTTGACGTGGCGCTCGAAGCCCGCCACCGCCCGCTCCATGTCGCGCGCGGCGTTCTCGCCGTCGCCCGGAAGTAGCTCGATGACCGGCTCCGGGATGGTCAGCTCCACCTCGTCGATGTCCATACCGGCGCTACGACACCCGGGCAGGTAAAGCCTCGTCGCCGACCGCCCGGAGAACGGTACCGGACCGCCGCCGTCGCCTCAGACCTCGTCCTCGATGGCGGCGTGGAGCTCCTCCCAGACCTCGTCGGGGGCGCCCTCGCCGTCGATGCGGACGAGTTCGTCGCGGATGTCGTAGTGGTCGATGACGGGCTGGGTGTTCTCGTCGAACACGTTGAGCCGCTCGCGCACCGTCTCCTCCGTGTCGTCGTCGCGCTGGATCAGTTCGCCGCCACACTTGTCGCAGACGCCCGCCTCCTCCGGCGGGCTGAACTCGACGTGGTAGTTGGTACCACACTCGTCACAGATTCGGCGGCCGGTCAGGCGCTCGACGAGCTCCTCCCGGGGCACCTCCAGCAGCGCCACGACGTCCAGCTCGGTGATCTCGTCGAGGTACTTCGCCTGGTCGAGGTTGCGCGGGTAGCCGTCGAGGACGTAGCCGTCGGCCTCCTGAAGCGCCGTCTTGACGATCTCGTTGACGACCTCGTCCGGAACGAGTTCGCCGGCGTCCATGAAGCCGCCCGGCGTGTCGTACTCGACATCGAGGTCGGAGATGTCCATCCCCTTGTTCGAACGGAGCGCGTCGCCCGTGGTGACGTGGTCGACGCCGTACTCCTCGACGATGTTGCTGGACTGCGTACCCTTGCCCGCGCCCGGCGGCCCGAGCAGCAGGATGTTCGGCTGGCTCATGGCGCGCTGTTCGGCCTACCGGGTTAAAACATTGCAGAAACCGTTCCGCCGTCGGCTCGACCGGGAGAGGGGCTACTCCGACGCCTCGTCGAGCCCGAAGATACGCTCGCGGAGCGAGCGCTTGCGGGCCGTCTCGGCCAGCAGCACGGAGCAGTCCACGTCCTCGACGACGTCCATGACGAGCGAGCCACCGACGAGCCGTGAGAGCAGGCCCCGCTCGGTCGCGCCGATGACAACCATCGAGGCGTCCTGTGCGGCGCGTTCGATGGCGGCCTCCACGTCGCCGCCTTCGACCCGGAGGTCGGCGTCGGCCAGGCCGTGGCTGTCGGCCCACTCCTCCAGGAACGCCTCGCCGGCCTCGCGGTCGTCGTCGACGTGCAACAGCGTGACCGCGGAGTCGTACTCGTCCGCGAGGTGTTTGGCGACCATCGCGCTCAGTTCGGAGTCCGGGCCACCCGCCGTCGGGACGAGGATGCGCTCGGGGTCGAAGCCGCGGTCCTTCAGGACCAGGAAGTCACACGGGATGGAGTCGGTGACCTCGTCGAGGCCCATCTCGACACGCGAGCGCTCCGTCTCGCCCCAGCCCATGACCGCGAGGTCGATATCGTACTCGGTGGCGGCGTCGAACACCTCCTCGAACCCCTTGTGCGAGACGACGGTGTGGGTCTCGACGTCGACGCCGAACGTCTCGGCGTCCTCGCGGGCGCTGTCGATGAGGTCCTTCGCGCCGGGGTCGACCCGGTCGAGCTGCTCGCGGCCCTCCTCCAGCGAGGTCTGGGTCGGGACGTAGACGTTGTGGACCGCGACGAGGGTGCCGCCGCGCTGCTTGGCGACGGCCGCGCCCAGCGAGATGAGGTCGTGCTCGCTCTCGGGGTTGGCCAGCGCCACCATCACGCGGTACTCGCCGCCGTCGGGCTGGACGGCGGCAGCCGCGTCGACCACCTCGTCGGGCATCGACTCCTCCCGCGAGAGGATGTATCGCGAAAGGATGCCCTGATTCTCGGTGCGCGAGCGGGCATAGGTGAAGTACCAGACCACACCCCCGACGACGAACAGGCCGGACAGCGCCACCTCGACGAGGTCGACGAAGGCGATGAGGCCGAACGAGGTTATCGCGCCCAGTATCGGGACGATGGGGTAGAGCGGGACCTCGAAGTCCGGGTCGTACTCGGGCGTGTCGGCCTCGCGCATCACGATGAGCGCGAGGTTCAACAGGCCGTAGACGATGAGGTGGAGGACGCTCCCGGCCTTCGCGAGCGTCTTCACGTCGCCGAGGATGATGAACAGGACGATGATGCCGCCGGTGACGGCGATGGACCGGGAGGGCGTGGCGAATCGGGGGTGGATCTCGTTGAGCCACGCGCTGATGAGCTTGTCACGTCCCATCGCGAAGTTGATGCGCGAGGACGCGAGGATGGAGGCGTTCGCCGAGGAGGCGGTCGCCAGCAGCCCGGCGAACGTCAGTAACCCGATGCCGATGCCGGCGAACCCGACCGCCCCGAAGGAGATCTCGGCCACGTCCAGCACCGGTGTCGTGGTGTTCTCGGGCCCCAGCAGCTCCCAGTTGATGACGCCCATCAGGACGACCATGATGATGGCGTACATCACCGTCACGATGAGGACGCTCCCGATGACGGCGATGGGGAGGTTCCGTCCGGGGTTCTTCATCTCCTCGGCGACGGTCGTGATCTTCGCGAAGCCGAGGTAGGAGACGAAGATCAGCGCCGTCCCGGGGAGGATGGCCTCGGGCCCCTTCGGGGCGAACGGGCGGAGCGTCGAGAGGTCGGCCTGGAGCGCCCCCAGCACACTGAACAGCGTCAGGATGCCGACGAGCACGAGGACGATGATGGTCTGGAGTCGCCCGGTCTCCTTCGCGCCGACGTAGTTGATACCGATGAACGTCAGGCCGGCGAGCAGGGCGCCGATCTGGAACGCCGAGAGCCCGATCGGACCGACCGTCGCGGTGAACGGTCCGGCGGTGAACGTCCCGACCGGGCCGAGCGGCAGCCGTAGCGCACCCGTCGAGGCGGAGAACAACTCCGTAGCCACGAGCGTGATGCTGGGAATCGGCGCGAACGTCGTGAGGTACTCGCCGAATCCGAGCGTGTAGAACGCCGACGCGAAGGCGAGCCCCATCC
The DNA here is from genome assembly GCF_024298825.1 of Haloglomus salinum. Lineage (NCBI taxonomy): Archaea > Methanobacteriati > Methanobacteriota > Halobacteria > Halobacteriales > Natronomonadaceae > Haloglomus > Haloglomus salinum. The sequence goes on along the minus strand of NZ_CP101153.1, from coordinate 1,378,741 downwards.
AGTTCCCCCAGCCGGCGATGGAGCCGAACAGCGGCCCGAGCGCGTGGTTGACGTAGTAGTAGCTGCCGCCCGCCTTCGGCATCGCGGTGCCGAGTTCGCTGGCCGACATCGCCGTGAACAGCGAGATGACCCCACCGACGACGAACGAGAGCGCCACGATGGGGCCCGCCGCGACCGCCGCCTCCCCCGGTAGCACGAAGATGCCGGCGCCGATCATCGTCCCGACGCCGATGGTCAGGGCCGCTAGCGGCCCGAGGTCCTTCGCGAGCTCCTCGTCGCCGCTCATGATTCGGGGGCCGGCAGCGACACCACGGGGAGGTCGTTCTCGGTCACGAGTCGTTCCGTCCGCTTTCCGGTCAACAGGCTCAGCAGGGTCCCCCCGCCGCGGGGAACGAACGCCACCGCGGTCGCGTCGTACTCCGCGGCCGCGCCGAAGATGCCCTCGACGACATCCGTGTCGTACACGATTTCGGTTTCGACCGTCGCGGGGACCGCCACGTCGTCGAGCGTCTGCTCGAAGGCGTCGAACGCCTTCTCGGCGTGGAGCTCACGCTGCTCGACGCTGGCCTTGTCCGCCGCGCCGCCGGCCTTCTCGACCACGTAGACGAGCGACACTGTCGCCGTTCCCTCGAGGAGCGGCGCGAGCGCCCGCGCGGTCATGCGGGCGTCCTCGTCGTCGGCGACTGGGACCACCGGTGCTCCGAGCAGGTCGGTCACCAGGTCCACCCCCGGTCCGGACGAGTCCTGGACGTGCCGTGGCGGTGGCTCCGCGAACTTTGCTGCATATCCGCGGTGATGCCCCCATCCCGTTTAGCGGTTCGGGTCGCAGGGCGTCCGGCGAGCCAGCTCCACTGGCGAACGGGCCGCGTAGCGTACGCGGAACCACGATGACAGTACGAACGGTGGGTAGAAATCTAAAAATTCTCACGTCGAAATAAGTGGTTCGGATATCTCAAATATGTCGGTGATTATGACGATAATACGCGTAGCCTCTACCGGAGGGCTGCGGGAACGTCCCGTCCCCCCGTCGCTCGTTGTCGCCGGAGGTACTCCCCGGCCGCGAGCGGCGAGAGGACCGCGAGGCCGAGCAGGCCCCAGACCCCGCGCTCGACCATCGGGGGGAGTTCGTTCGGCGCCGGCGGGTCTCCGACCACGATGGCGCCCTTCATCCCGATGTCACCCAGCGTCGAGCAGGCGTACTTGCTGATGCCCTCGCCCTCGAAGCGTCGGCTGAAGGTGTCGCCGGCCTCGCTGTAGCGAGGGCTCGCGTAGCCGAGGGCCTCGTCCACCACGTCGTGTTCGCCCTCACCGGTCCACTCCCAGACGACGGTCGTCCCGGAGTCGACCTTCATCGCCGGCGGGTCGAAGGCGTACATTCCGCCGTTGCCCTCGGTGCCGACGGCGACGCGGACCTCCTCGCGCCCGGTCATGTCGACCGTGCCCTCGTAGTTGCTCACGCCGTCGAGCCAGTGGCCGTAGATGGGCTCCTCGGCAACCGTCTGGGCCGAGCCCACGCCGAGGTCACCGACGACGACCGCGGCCTTCATCCCCATCGCCTCGTGGGGCGCGCAGACGTAGTAGTGGATGCCCTCGGTCTCGACGGCCTGCTCGAAGGTGTGGCCCTCCTCGTCGGTCAGCTCGCTCTCGAAGGCACCCTCGGTCTCGGCGACGTTGTGGAGGCCGCCCTCGCCGGTCCACTCCCAGACCAGCGTCGTCCCGGGGTCGACCTGCACGGCGGCCGGGCCGAACCCGAACGCGCCGCCGTTCGCGGCCGTCCCCACGCCGACGCGGACCTCGGACTGACCGCGGTAGTCCGCGACGCCGTCGTAGTTGCCGACGTCCGCGAACCACGCCTCGAACTCCTCGGCCGCGGTCGCTACGCCCGCGCCCGCACTCACTCCGGTCGCAGCGACGGCCCCCGCCAGCGCCGCCGTCCGGAGGAAGCGTCGCCGCGGCATCGCGGTGGGTGTACTGTCGGTCATACTCCTCCCTCGGAGTTACCGTCGGTAACACGTTACTACGATTCTCGACATATAGGAATGTGTATGTGTATATATTCTGTCCCAGTGGCTACTTCGGGTCGTAACCATGAGGACCCCGAACACCACACGACGACGGATGCTGCAGGGGATGGGCGTCGGCGGCGCCGCGGCGCTGGCCGGCTGTTCCAGCGGCCCTGGCCTCCAGGCCATCGACCCGAACACCGGCGGGCAGAGCGACGAACCGGCGGACCTCGAACCGGCGAAGGCGGTCGACGTCGACCGCGTCGCCGCCGACCCGAGGGACCTCCCGCCGCCCATCACGCGCGACGAACCCGCGACGGTCCCGGTGACACTGGAGACCGAGGAGGTCGTCGCCGAGATCGAGCCCGGCGTCACGTTCACGTACATGACGTTCAATCGACAGATTCCGGGCCCGTTCATCCGGGCCCGGGTCGGCGACACCGTCGACCTCACCTTCCGGAACAAGACCTCGAGCACGATGGCACACAACGTGGACTTCCACGCGTGCCGTGGGCCCGGCGGCGGCGCCGAGGCGACGACGGTCGGGCCGGGCGAGGAGACGACCCTCACGTTCAAGGTGACCTACCCGGGCGCGTTCATCTACCACTGTGCGGTGGCGAACGTCGACTACCACATCTCCAGCGGGATGTTCGGCATCATCCTCGTCGAGCCCGAGGAGGGGCTGCCCGAGGTCGACCACGAGTTCTACCTCGGCCAGCACGAGGTGTACACGAACGGTGACACCGGCCAGGAGGGCCACCACCAGTTCGACTTCGCGAAGATGGCCGACGAGAACCCGACCTACTCGCTCATCAACGGCGAGAAGTACGCCATCACGCCCGGAAAGTACGACGAGATGAACGTGAAGACGGACGAGACGGTCCGCATCTTCTACGGCGTCGGCGGCCCCAACCAGTTCAGCTCGTTCCACGCCATCGGCTCGGTGTGGGACGAGGTCTGGAGCCAGGGGTCCATCGCCTCCGAGCCCCAGCGCTACGTCCAGACGACGCCGGTCCTGCCCGGGAGTACCGCCATCGTGACGATGCACTCGCCGGTGCCTGGCGGCTACAAGCTGGTCGACCACGCGCTCTCGCGGGTCGCGCGCAAGGGCGCGCTCGCGGTCGTCACCGTCGAGGGGCCCGAGAACCCCGAGGTCTTCGACCCCGCCGAGTAGGACCGGGTTCGCGGTCCCCGCGCTCCTGCGCACACCACCGTCGCGCATTTAATCGCGGCGTACCTACGCCTGGTCGATGGCGAATCTCGAACTGTACGAACTGGCGGGCTGTCCCTACTGCGCGAAGGTCGTCGACAAGCTGGACGAGCTCGGACTCGAGTACGAGTCCCACGAGGTCCCCCGCTCGCACGGCGAGCGGACCGAGGTGAAGGAGGTGTCCGGGCAGACCGGCGTCCCCGTTCTCGTCGACGAGGAACACGGCGTCGAGGGGATGCCCGAGTCCGACGACATCGTCGAGTACCTCGAGGAGACGTACGGCAGCGGCGCGGCCTGAGACCGGCGAACCCTTTTGCATCGCGGCGTCGACCGGACCGTATGGTCCCCGAGTGGTACCGCCGCTTCGACGAGCAGTATCGCTCGCTCGGTCTCGTTCCGCGATTCCTCGTGCTGTTCGTCTCCATCTCCGTCGCCTCGGCTATCGGTCGGATGCTGCCGTACGACGGTCCGTACCGCCTGGGCGTCCAGATTGGCGTCGTCACGGTCGTCGTCCTGGTGGTGCTGGTGGTGCTGGTCGCCCTACTCGCCGCGGTGGGTGGGTGGCGTGACGGGAACGACCGGCGGTGCCGGGACGACGACCGCCGGTGAGAGCCCTCCCACTGTCGACGTGTCCCCCGCCTACCGCCACACCCGCGGGTCACCTCCGGTCAGCCGGACGCCGACCAGCAGCCCGCCCCCGACGGCCGCAACCGGGAGCGCCCCGAGCGGAACGACGCCCGCAAGCAGTGCCCGCCCACCGACCACGAATGCGTAGCCCAGCGCCAACCAGCCGGCCCACGCGGCGGTCGTGTGCCCGTGGGTCGGCCACGTCACCGGAGTGTCGGGCTCCTCGTCGGGCAGTGGCGGGTCGTTCCACTCCTCGTCGGACGGTGGCATCGCCCCGTCAGAGGCACTCCTTGTACGCCTCCAGCGTCCGCTCGACATCGTCCTCGGTGTGGCCGTGGGAGACGAAGTTGGTCTCGTACTGGTTCTGGGAGACGAGCACGCCCTCGTCCAGCATCCGCGGGCGGAAGACGCGGGCGTAGCGGTCCGTCGCGGCAGCGTCCGTGTCCGTACCGCGCTTCGGACACGAGTCGTAGCGCTCGCACGAGGGGTCCTGCCGGCAGCCGTTCGCACAGCAGTCGCTCTGTGACGGGCCGTCCGCGCGCGTGAAGATGACCTTGAACATGGAGTCCAGTCCCGTCACCGTGTACGCGGGTGCCTGGTCCGCGACGATGTCGGTGAGTCCCTCGCGGAGCTCCCGGCCGAGACCGTTCACGTGGTCGTACACGTCGTTCTCGGCGCAGTAGCGGAGCGTCTCCAGCCCCGCGGCCATCGTCACGGGGTGCCCGGAGAAGGTCCCGGCCTGGAACACGTCGCCCGAGGGCGTGAACTGCTCGATGTACTCGGTCTTGCCGCCGATGGCGCCGACGGGGTAGCCCCCGCCGATTATCTTCCCGAACGTCGTGATGTCGGGGTCGATTCCGTACTTGCCCTGGGCGCACTGGAGCCCACCGACCCGGAAGCCCGTGATGACCTCGTCCCAGATGAGCAGCGCCCCGTGGCCCTCACAGAGGTCCGCGACGGCCTCGTGGTAGCCCTCCTCGGGCGTGACGATGCCCATGTTCGCCTGCACCGGCTCGATGAGGACGCCCGCGATGTCGTCGCCGTGTTCCTCGAACACCTCGGCCATCGCCTCGGCGTCGTTGAACGGGACCGGGAGCGTATGCTGTGCGAACGACTGTGGGATGCCGTTCGTGGACGGCCGGGGGTGGTCGGCGTCTCCCTCGACAAGCGTGGATTCCTGGGCGCCGTGGTAGCCGCCCTGCATCACGACGATCTTGTTGCGTCCGGTGATTCCACGCGCGAGGCGCACGGCCGACACCGTGGCCTCGGTCCCGCTGTTGACGAAGCGGAGCATCTCCACCGAGGGGACGTGCCGGCAGACGAACTCCGCGTGCTCCACCTCGATTTCGGTCGGCATCCCGTACATCGGGCCCTCGCTGGCGTGGGACTGCACGGCCGCCTGCACCGGTTCGGGCATGTCGTGGCCCAGCAGCATCGGGCCCAGGCCCATCACCCAGTCGACCAGCCGGTTGCCGTCGGCGTCGACGACGTGGCCGCCGTCGCCCCGCTCGACGAAGGTGGGATAGGGCTGGGGCGCGGCCCGCACCGAGCTGTTCACGCCGCCCGGCAGCACGGACAGCGCACGGTCGTAGAGGTCCCGAGAGCGCTCGCGATTCATACGTCGGTCTACTGCCGGGGGGCGAAAGTAGCTTGCTCACCGCGCCCGGCGCCGGGCCACGCCGCCGAGGACAGCGTACCCCTCCCGACACCGCGACGCACACGGCTCCGGGTCCCCCTCGAACCGGGACGTAGCCGCTTCACGGCGGCCGAGCCACCGCTCGAAGGCCCTGGATTACAATCTGGAACCTAGGCAGATTATTATCTGACGAACATTCACAGATATCTCTGAGAAGTGTGTCTATTGCCTCTAATCCGGGGTATTATATGCAACCACCGCATAGGGATGGATGCGAAGCACGAGAGAACAACAAGGCAAGCAAGACAGGACAACAACCTCCAAGGCGGTGTCGTATCGGCATCCGGTTCGACGCCGGGCGAACCACGGCTGGTGCCACGCGTCGTGCGTCGTGTGGCTGTTCCTTCGTTCGCGACCCCGGCCTGGCCGACCGCTCCACCCGGTCGGTCCCGTTCCTGCAGTCGGCTGGCGGGCTGCTCCCGCTGGCCGCTATCCACCATTCACGACGAGCGACTGCGCTCGAAGTAGGAGGCTCTGGTCGTTCTGCCGCAACTAGCTATCGTGGCCTCTAATTCGATAATTCTGCGAGTAATGAGTGAATATCGGAAACTGTGCCAGCCAAATGAAAATCAACGGAAAACAGCGTCAGTACGCCGGAGCGCCGGCGCGGTTCGAGTCGGCGTCGCGGTCGGGGTTAGACGGCCTCGCGGCCGGTCTTGCCCGTCCGGATCTGGTGTGCTCCCTCGACCGGGAGGATGAACACCTTGCCGTCGCCGGGCTCGCCGGTCTTGGCGGCCTCGACGATGGCCTCGGCGACCTCCTCGGCGGGCACGTCCGCCACGACACACTCGACCTTCACTTTCTGGTGGAGGTCGACGGTGTACTCCTCGCCGCGCCACTGGCCCTTCTTCGCGGGCTGGCTGCCGCGGCCGGAGACGTTCGTGACGGTGATTGAGGGAGCGCCGACCTCGACGAGGGCGCCTTTCACCTCGCCCAGCACGTCCGGGCGGATGTACGCCGTCACCAGTTTGATGCCGCCGTCGTTGGCGACGCCGCCGTCCGGGCGGATGATGCCGCGGTCGTCCTGGACGTAGCCGCCGTCGGTGGCGGCCTCGGGGCGGCCGAACTCGGGGTAGGTGTCGACGCCGTGCTCGGAGACGTCGAGCCCCTCCAGTTCGTGCTCGCGGGAGACACGGGCCTGGCCGATGGCCTTCAGCGCGCCGAAGACTGCAGCGGTTGCCGCGACCGTCCAGGCCGTGATGACCACGACGAGCACGACCTGTCCGACGAGCGCGTCGACGAAGAACGCGGCGTCGAAGCCACTCGCCCAGGTGTCGGTCGCGACGAACGGGAACAGCAGCGCGCCGAGCAGCCCCGCGCTCCCGTGGACCGGGAAGACCGCACAGACGTCGTCGATCTTGAGCCGCTTCTCGACGAAGCCGAAGACGATGGGTAGCTGCGCACCGGCGATGAGACCGACCGCGAGCGCGCCCACCCAGAGGATGCCGTCCGTGATGGAGGTGATGCCGACGAGGCCGGCGAGCATCCCGTTGGCGACGTACAGCGTGTCGACCTTGCCGGTCTTGTACCAGGCCATCGCGCCGGCGCCGATGGCGCCCGCCGCCATGCCCAGCGTCGTGGTCAGCGCGACGCGGCCGACGTAGTCGAACGCGCCCAGCGAGAGGATGCCCTGGTCGGCGGCGGCCGTCGCGTCGAACACCGACGCGGCGGTGCCGACGTTGAAGCCGTACCAGCCGAACGCGAGGATGAGCGTCCCCAGCACCGCGAACGTCAGCGAGTGGCCGGGGATGACGTTCACGGAACCGTCGCTGTTGTAGCGGTCGATGCGCGGGCCGATGATCCAGGCCGCGGTGAGGCCGGCGACGCCGCCCATGCCGTGGACGATGACACCGCCCGCGAAGTCCTGGAAGCCCAGCCCGATGAGGCCGTCGGAGGTGAGGAGTCCCTGGCCCGCCCAGGTGAACCCGACGACGACCGGGTAGATGACCGCGGCCAGCAGTATCGTGTACGTGACGTACGCGCGGAGCTTCGCGCGACCAGCCACCGCCCCGGAGACGATGGTGGCGGCGGTCATCGCGAAGACGGCGCCGAACAGCCAGCTCACCCAGCCCGCCGACCCGGCGCTCCAGGTCGCGACGAGGTCACCCGGGACGAGCGCGTTCGGCCCGGTCAACTGGCCCGTCACGCTCGCGACGCCCGCGCCGACGAGGAAGAACGCGATGACGCCGATGCTCCAGGTGAGCATGTTCTTCGTCAGCTGGTTGGCGACGTTCTTCGAGCGGACCTGCCCGGCCTCCAGCATCGCGAAGCCGGCGTGCATGAAGAAGATGAGGAAGGTCACCGTCAGCACCCACAGCAGGTTGACCCCCTCGACCAGCGTACTCAGCTCCGTGCCGGACTGGAGCAGTACGTCCATCACGCGCTATCCACCTCTAGTTCCGAACGACTGTCTATTTCGAACTCGCATTCTGAAACGTTCATGGTGTCTCTCACGTCATCCCGTCAGCAGATACTCCTACATAAACGTTTGAGTTGTGAATGTCCATTTCCATGCGTATGCATAGACGACTGTCCGATTTGGGGTAGAATAATATCGATATAAGGTCGTAATCCGTCCACCTCTCGGACGCTCGTCGGTGCTTCTCTGGACGAACGTCCGGCACGGAACTGGCCGTTCGGACGGGTTTCGGTCCGCGCGCACGACACTCGTCCACCGCCTCGTCGCGAGGTGGGCCGTGCCGGTGCCCGTGTCGCGGTGCGGGGGCGGTGGCTGTAGGGCCGGGGCATGGAGGCAGTGATACGTGCGGCTGTAGGGGGCGGGATGGAACATGGAGCGGAGATACAGCGGAGCTACCGTCGACCGTGCGCGGGTGACACTCCGGCGTGTCGCCGTGAGGAGAAGGAAGTGCGGCGTAGACGGTGTGGTGTCAGTCGCCGTCGTGCAGCGCGGTGAGCGGCCCGTCCTCGACGACGGCGTGCCGTGCGACCGCGATGCGGTGGGCACGGACCCGGGGGTCACTCGCCAGCCGGGTCGCGGTTCGCTCGAACGCGGCGGCAGACGGGAACCGGCAGACGGCCAGCACGTCGAACCGCCCGCTGGCCAGGTAGACCGCTACGCCGGGGCCGTCGCGGAGGTCGTCCGCGATGGTGCGGGCGTTCCCGTGGTGGGCGTCGATCCGGAGGAGTGCCGTCCGGAGCCCGAGTGCGTCGTAGTCGACGAGTGGGACGTAGCCGTCGACGGCGCCCGACCCTTCGAGCGCGGCCAGCCGGTCGGCGGTCGCGGCGTCGGCCGCGGTGACCGTGGCGCGGTCGTGCGGACCGCTCCGGGTCGCGTCCACGGCCGGTTCCTCGTTCCCCGTCTCGTCCGGCTCCTCCGACCCCCCGTCGGCGGAGTCGGTGTTGGCCACGGCCTACACCGCGTCCTGTCCGGTCACCCCGGTCCGGATCTGGTACGCCTCCTCGACCGGCGAGACGAACACCTTGCCGTCGCCGGGCTCGCCGGTCCCCGCGGCCTCGACGATGGCCTCGGCGACCTCGTCGGCGGGGACGTCCGCGACGTAGCACTCGACCTTCACCTTCGAGTGCAGGTCGACGGTATACTCCTCGCCGCGCCACTGGCCCTTCTTCGCGGGCTGGCTGCCGCGGCCGGAGACGTTCGTGACGGTGATGGAGGGAGCGCCCACGTCCACGAGCGCGGCCTTCACCTCGCCCAGCATGTCCGGGCGGATGAACGCCGTCACCAGTTTCACGCCGCCGTCGTTGGGCGCGTCACTCATCGTCGGTCACCTCCGTGATGGCGGGGGTGGGAGCATCGTCGCTCGCGACACCGCCATCGGTACGGATCTCGTCAGTGGCGCCGGGCACGCTCCCCCCGTCGGCGACCGCGCGCTCGGGGCCGGAGTCGTCCGTGAACTCGGGGTAGGCGTGCATGCCGTGCTCGGAGGGGTCGAGCCCGGTGACCTCCTCCTCCTCGGAGACGCGCAGCCCGATGACCGCGTCGACCACCAGCAGCGTCACCATCGTGCCGAGGACGGTGAACGTCCCGATGAACGCGGAGCCGGCGACCTGCATGATCAGCTGGTTGACCGAGAAGCCGGCCACGTCGAAGAACGGGATCATGATGGTCCCGATGAAGCCGGCCGAGCCGTGGACCGCGAAGACGCCACAGACGTCGTCGATCTTCAGCGAGTCGACGACCCAGCGGTAGACGATGGGCGTCTGGATGCCGCCGACGATGCCGATGACCAGGGCTCCCCACCAGGTGACGTGGGCACACGCGCCGGTGATGGCGACCAGGCCGGCCAGGAGGCCGTTGGCGCCGAACAGTGGGTCCGGCTTGCCCTCCCAGACGGCGGTGGTGATGGTTGAGAACACCATGCCCGCGCCCATCGCGAGGGTGGTGTTCAGCGCGACACGGCCCAGCGCGGCGCCGTTGAACGTGCCGTCCGTCGTCAGGACGGTCGCCTGGGTGCCGACGTTGAACGCGTACCAGCCGAAGGCCAGGATGAGCGTCCCGATGACGGCGAACAGGACGCTGTGCCCGGGGATGGGCTGTGCGTCACCGTTCTCGTCGAAGCGGCCCTTGCGCGGGCCGACCATGTACGCGGCGGTGAGCCCGGCGATGCCGCCCATCGCGTGGACGACGGTCGCGCCGGCGAAGTCCTTGTAGCCGACGCCGAGCGCCTCCCCGAGGAAGCCGGTCGAGGAGAGCAGGCCCGTCCCACCCCAGGTCGACCCGGAGATGACCGGGTAGAGGACCGCGACGAGCACGAAGGCGTACACGACGTACGCCGAGAACTTCATCCGCTCGGCGATGGCCCCGGAGACGATGGTGGCGGCGGTCATCGCGAACACCGCGCCGAACAGCCAGCCGATCCACGCCGTCGGGTCGTTGATGTGCGAGAACGCGCCGGAGATGGAGAACTCGACGCCCGGCGAGCCGAGCATCCCCGCCATCGCGGAGACCCCCGCTCCCACGAGGAAGAAGACCAGCACGCCCATCGACCAGTCGGTCATGTTCTTCATCACGACGTTGCCGGCGTTCTTGGCGCGTACCTGCCCGGCCTCCAGCAGCGCGAACCCGGGCTGCATGAAGAATATCAGGAAACACACCATCAGCACCCACACCGCGTTGATGCTGTTCGCGATGGCGGTCACGTCTCCCTGGAGCAGTATCGGTTCGATCATCACGCACTCACCTCGAACTTTGCTTCCGATTCGTCAGCGTTTCCGAAGTATTTCCACGTCATCGTGTATCTCTGCGCACTGGATGCCAGTGGTCCTCCACTACATAAGGTTTGGCTTGATGATGTGCCTGTAGTCAGGCGTGTGAGGGGACGAACGTCGAATCTTGGGCAGGATATTAGGTGTATAATGCGGCCATTCGTCGGAATATCTGGTCAATCGTTGCCGAGATTCTGACCGTTCGTCGAGTGTCGGTGTGCGCGTTCGGGCGCGTTTTCTGGCGTGCGCGCTCCGTTCGGTCGGAAAATGCTGCCGGAAAGCCCCGTTCGTCAACCGGCTGGGCCGCTGGGCTCAGAGTCGGTCCGCGATGTCCTCGGCGAAGTAGGTGATGACGAGGTCCGCGCCGGCCCGTTTGATGGAGAGCAGGGACTCGTAGGCGGCCGCTTCGAGGTCGAGCCAGCCTCGCTCGGCGGCGGCATGGAGCATCGCGTACTCGCCGCTGACGTTGTAGGCGGCGACGGGGTGGTCGAACTCTCGGCGGACTTCGCTCACCACATCGAGGTAGGGGAGCGCGGGTTTGACCATCAGCACGTCCGCGCCCTCGGCGGCGTCACGTGCGACCTCGCGTCGCGCCTCCCGCGAGTTCGCGGGGTCCATCTGGTAGTGTCGGCGGTCGCCGAAGGCGGGTGCGCCGTCCGCGGCGTCGCGGAACGGCCCGTAGAACGCGGAGGCGTACTTCGCGGCGTACGCCATGATGGGGACGTCGTCGTGGCCGGCCTCGTCCAGCGCCGCGCGGATGGCGGCCACCTGCCCGTCCATCATCCCGGAGGGCGCGATCATGTCCGCGCCGGCCGCGGCCTGTGAGACCGCAATCGAGCGGTAGCGTTCGAGGGTGGCGTCGTTGCGGACCGTCAGGCGCGGGTCCTCGGCGGCGTCGTCTTCGAGGAGGCCGCAGTGGCCGTGGTCGGTGTACTCGCAGAGACAGAGGTCTGCGATGACGTACGCGTCGGTCTCGGCCGTTATCGCGCGGGTGGCCCGCTGGACGACACCGTCGTCGGCGTCGGCGCGCGAGCCCTGGGGGTCCTTCGACTCCGGGATGCCGAAGACGATGACCGCCTCGACGCCGGTCTCCATGACCTCGCGGACGCGTGGGACCGCCTCCTCGACCGGGACGCGCTCGTGCCCCGGCATCGACGGGATGGGTCGGCGTTCGTCGGTCGTCGCGTCGACGAAGACGGGCGCGACGAGGTCGCTGGCCTGCACGTCGGTTTCGCTGACGAGGTCCCGGACGCCGTCGGCTCTGAGTCGGCGGGGGCCGAGGCCGCTCGTTGGTGCGTCGTGGCCGCTCATGTTTGGTCGGGTGTTGGGGGTGGGCGGTTAAGTCGTGTCGGCTGTGGTACGGTGATGGCTGTTCTGGTGACTGCTCGGGTGACTGCTCGGGTGACTGCGACGACGATGGAGACGGCCACGAAGCCCTCGCCCTTCGAGTCCACCGAGGGAGCTTGCTCCCTCGAGCTGCCCGAAAATCTTCGACTTTCGGCACGACGAGACGGCTCTGCCGTCTCGAACCCCCTCGCTCGCTCCGCTCGCGAGGACACCAGGCCCGCTGTTCGTCAGTCGGGCTGCCTGTGCCTCACACCTCCCCAACCGCTTGCGCTTCTCGCTCGCGCCGCTCGCTGCGATGCTCAGCCCTCGCACGTATAGAGGCGGCCGGCCCTCTGGGCACGGCCGCCAGCGCGTGCCCGTCCGACTGACGGCGATGCGCGCCCGATGGTCCACGGGCCGGGAGCGCGTGGCCGAGCGGTGCGGGGCGCTCCGCGCCCCCGCGAGCAGCGAGGCCCGCGCGACCTGGGGAAGGGCAGGGCCCCGCTCCGTGCCACGTTCAATCCCTGGCGGACTCGAAGGGCGAGCGGGCTCCGGGTCACCTGACGACGCAAGCACCGCAGGGTGAGCGAAGCGAACCCGAGGAGCGCAGCGAGTCAGGGACCCGGAGCGCGCGAGGGCTTCGTGAGTGTCCCGGTCGTTGCTGTGGTTGTTCGATTGCGCGAGGGCTTCGTGAGTGTCCCGGTCGTTGCTGTGGTTGTTCGATTGCGCGAGGGCTTCGTGGCCGTCCCTGTCTCCGGAGCGCACTCTGTACACGAAGATGTGGGTTCCATCTCCAAGTTCCGATATTGTGTCTGAGTTGAGAAAATAACTAACAAATGACGGGCATAACTATGATATTCCAAGCCGCCTACACTTTTAGCGAGCCCTCCCCAACCACGACTCAACACATGAGCGACCTGCCGGACGAGTTCCCCTGCCGACTCCTCACCTGGGACTACGTCGACGGCCTCGCGCGGGACCTGGCCCACGAGGTACGTGGCGACTACGACCCGGATGCCGTCGTGGCCATCGCGCGCGGCGGCCTCGTGCCCGCTCGCATCGTCTGTGACTACCTCGACGTGGACGACCTCATCAGCATCAAGGTCGAGCACTACGTCGGAACCGGTGAGACGGGCGAGGGCCCCTCGGTCAAGTACCCGCTGGCCGACGGCGCCGTGGCGGACAAGGACCTGCTCGTGGTCGACGACATCGCCGACACCGGGCAGACGTTCCAGCACACCGTCGACCACCTCGAGAGCCTCGGCCAGCCGCCCGCACAGGTGCGGACGGGGACGCTGCAGCTGCTGCCCGGCAGCGAGGCCGAGCTGGACTTCGTGGCCTCGCACCCCGACGAGTTCGCGTGGATGGTCTACCCGTGGAACTTCGTCGAGGACATGTGCGACCTCGTGCCGCGGCTGATGGAGGTGGCCGAGGGCGAGCGCTTCTCCGAGGACGAACTCTACCACCTGTTCTACGACTACCACGACATCGACCGCGTCCACTTCGAGGTCATCCAGGGCGACCGGCTGGGCGAGGTGCTCGCGGAACTGGAGCGTCGGGGCGTCGTAGAGACGACGGGCCGGGGCAGCGCCGGGTCGCCCGAGTGGCGGCTCGTCGCGTAGGAGAGGCCGTCGACTCCCCCACGGTCGGGTGCCGGCGCTGCCGACCACGGACAGGTTGACGGCCACGCAGCCCCAGGTCCGGGTGATGGAGGACACGACGGACGGCGCGCTCGGGGAGGGCAACGACCTCGACCCGTCGGCTGTCGACCCCGCGCCGCGCCGCGTGCGGGACGCCGACCGCTCGACCGTGCTGTGGGCGCTCTGGACCACGAGCCGGCCGGACCAGCTGTTGCTCGTCGTCGCCGTCTACGCGATGGGCGCGACCATCGCCGTCGCACAGGGCGCGGCGCTCTCGGCCGGGGCGGCGCTCGCGGGGCTGGCCGCCCTGCTGCCGACCGCCGCGAGCATCCACTACGCCAACGAGTACGCCGACTACGAGACCGACGCGCTGACCGACCGGACGCCGTTCTCGGGCGGGAGCGGTGGGCTGCACGCCGCCAGGCTCCCGCGGCGGCTCGCACGCGACGCGACGCTCGTGACGGCCGCCGTGGCCGCGCTCGTGGCCGGACTGCTCTGGGCGACCGGCGCGCTGCCGACGGTCGCGGCCGCCGTGCTGGTCGTCGCGGCGGTACTGGGCTGGGGCTACTCGCTGCCACCGCTGGCGCTGGCGTGGAACGGGCTCGGGGAACTCGACAACGCCGTCCTCGGCGGGCTACTCCTCCCCCACTACGGCGCGGCGGCGCTCGCCGGCACGTTCGACCTGGCGGTCTGTCTCGCGGTCCTGCCGTTCACGGCGCTCGTGTTCGTCAACTTGCTCGCGACCCAGTGGCCCGACCGGCGGGCCGACGCTGCCGTCGGAAAGTACACCCTGCCGACGCGGTGGTCACCCGCCCGGCTCCGCGTGGCCTACGTCGCCGGTGTCGTCGTCGCGTTCGGGTCGCTCGCTGCGCTGTGGGGCCACGCTATCCCGCCGCTCGTGGCGGCGGCGACCCTGCTCGCGCTCCCGTTCGTGGCGTGGGGCATGGCGACCTACACGCGCGACGAGTGGCCGTTCCCCACCGTCGCGGCGATGGTGGTCGCGGCGGTGGCCCAGCTGGTGGCGTGGGCTGTGGTCGCCGGGCTCCCGGCGCGGGTCGCCGCGTTTCCGGGCTGAGACGGCGCCCGCGCGGCCGGGCGTTCGACGGCCGCCGAACCGGGTATCAAGACTTACACCGCGCCCCACGCTACCCGCACCCAGTGACCTCGCTGCCGGTCGTCCCCGACCTCCTCGCCCTGGCTCCCTCCGTCGCGGCGTCCGCCTCGTGGGCCGGTGCCGGCCTGCTGGCGGCTCTCGCCGCGCTTCCCGGGCTGCTCCCGGTCGGCCACTTCCACGTCGGTATCTTCCGGGCGCTGGAGGAAGCGGTACGGGCCGCGACCGGCCCGTTCGGGCTGGTCATCATCTTCGTCTACAGTTTCCTCATCGCCTTCATCCTCCCGCTCCCCAGCGAGGTCGTGCTCGCGACGCCGCTCCGACTGGGACTCCCCTACTGGATCGAGATCGCCATCATCATCGTCGTCAGCGGCGTCGGCAAGGCCGCGGGGAGCGTCCTCGCGTTCGGCCTCGGGCAGGAGGCCAAGGAGTCCGGCCCGGTCATCAGACTGCTCCGGCGCTCGCGGTTCAACGTGGTGTCGCTGGCCGAGCGCCGAACGGTCCAGCTGGCGAAGGAGTACGGCTACGCCGGCCTCGCGCTGGCGCTCTGCGTGCCAGGGTTTCCCGACACGCTCTCCATCTACGCGTTCTCCGTCCTCGAGGAGGACTACGTCAAGTTCGCACTCGCCACGTTCGCCGGGAGCGCCGGCCGCCTCGTCTTCTTCCTCGCCGTCGTCGAGGGGACGCTGGCACTGCTCTGAGGCCGGACGCCGTCGGCGTACGGCGACGAGCCTCGCGGAACCGGCGGGTTTTAGCGGCCCCCGTTCCCGTGTCCGGACATGAGCCACGAGTCGTTCCCCACCGACGGGACCGCCGTCGTCACGTGTGGGCTGCCGTACGCGAACGGCGACCTCCACGTCGGTCACCTGCGGGGGTACGTCGCCGCGGACGCGTACAACCGGGCCCTGCGCAAGCTCGGCCAGCAGACCGCCTACGTCTGCGGCTCCGACATGCACGGGACCCCCATCGCCGTCAACGCCGCCGAGCAGGGCGTCTCCCCCGAGCAGTTCGCGCTGGAGTACCACGAGCAGTACCAGGAGACCTTCCCGAAGTTCGACGTCGACTTCGACAACTACGGCCACACGGACGACGAGACCAACACCGAACGCACGCGGGACATCGTCCGTACGCTGGAGTCGGAGGGGTACGTCTACGAGAAGGAGATCATGGTCGCGTTCGACCCGGAGGAGGGGCAGGCGCTCCCCGACCGCTTCGTCGAGGGGACCTGCCCGTACTGCGGGGAGCAGGCCCGCGGCGACGAGTGCGACGAGGGATGTGGTCGCCACCTCGAACCCGGGGAGATCGAGGACCCCGTCTCCACCGTCACCGGCAACGCCGCCGAGTACCGCGAGCGCACACACAAGTTCTTCCGCGTCTCCGAACTGCAGGACTACCTCCAGGAGTTCATCGACCGCCTCGAGGGGACAGACAACGCCCGCAACCAGCCCCGCGAGTGGATCGAGGGTGAGCTCCGGGACTGGTGTATCACCCGCGACATGGACTGGGGTATCGACTACCCCGGCGACGAGGACGAGGAGGACGCGCTCGTCCTCTACGTCTGGGTCGACGCCCCCATCGAGTACATCTCTTCGACGGAGCAGTACTCCGAGCGCGTCGGCGACGACGAGTACGACTGGGAGGACGTCTGGCGCGACGATTCGGGCGAGGTCGTCCACGTCATCGGCCGGGACATCATCCAGCACCACACCGTCTTCTGGCCGGCGATGCTCCACGCGGCGGGCTACACCGAACCGCGGGCCGTCGCCGCGACGGGCTTCATCACCATCAACGGGAAGGGGCTCTCGACCTCTCGGAACCGGGCCATCTGGGCCCAGGAGTACCTCGACGAGGGGTTCCACCCGGACCTGCTGCGCTACTACCTCGCCACGAACGGCGGGCTTCAGCAGGACGTGGACTTCTCCTGGGACAAGTTCCAGTCCCGCGTCAACAGCGAGCTCGTCGGCGCGTACGGGAACTTCGCCTACCGCTCGCTCCTGTTCGCCCAGCGCAACTACGGTGGCACGCCCGACACGGCCGTCTCCCCCGAGGTCAGCGAGCGCATCGACGAGGCCCTCGCGGACTTCCGCGAGGCGGTCAACGACTACTCCGTGCGGGGCGTCGGCGAGACCGCACTCGACCTCGCCCGGTACGGCAACGAGTACATCCAGTCCGAGGAGCCGTGGAACCTCGTCGACGACGACCCCGACCGGGCCGAGCAGGTCATCCGCGACTGCGTCCAGCTCTCGGTCGCGCTCGCGGTCCTCTTCGAGCCGCTCGCGCCCGACACGGCCGAGCGCCTCTACGACCAGGTCGGCGCCGACGGCGATGTCCACGAGGTGACGCTCGAGGCCGCCCACGACGCGCCCGCCGCCGACTTCGACGAGCCCGACGAACTCGTCACCAAGATCGAGGACGAGCGCGTCGAGGAACTGAACGAGAAACTGCAGGAGCGCATCGCCGAGTCCGCCAGCGACGACGGCGATGCCGACGAGGACAGTGAGACGACCGACACCACCGACGACACCACCGACGACATGGACCTCGAACCCCTCACCGACGACCGCATCAGCTTCGACGACTTCCAGGACCTCGACCTCCGGGTCGGGCGCATCGAATCGGCCGAGCCCATCGAGGGCGCGGACAAGCTCCTCCGGCTGGAGGTGGACATCGGCGTCGAGACCCGGCAGGTCGTCGCCGGCCTCCGACAGCTCCACGACGTCGACGACCTCCCCGGCACGCGGGTGGTGCTGGTCGCCAACATGGAGAAGTCGGAGCTGTTCGGCGTCGAGTCCAACGGGATGGTGCTGGCGGCGGGCGAGGAGGCCGACCTGCTGACGACCCACGGCGACTCGCCGCTCGGGACGAAGGTGCGGTAGCGGTCCCGGCTGTTCAGATGGGTTTCACCCCATCATTCATACCGATGGGGGACGGACCATCGATTGGGGATGGTCCCCTATGACACTGTCGAGGAGTACACCCGTGAACACGCCGAGTACGTCGAGCACGTCCGCATCCGGCGGACCGACGACGAGAAGTATCCCTGTGGCTGGGACTACGCGCTCCACTACGGAACGAAAGAGGGGGAGACGCTCCTCCGCTACGACAACGCCCACGAACGGACCAAGGGACACGAACGCCACGGGTCCGACGGGGTCACGCGTATCGAGTTTCCCGGGATGTTCGAACTGCTCGACCGCTTCCAGCGGGAGGTCGAACAACTCCCGCCCTGAATCACCGACATGACCACGACATTGACCGTTCGAGTCGGCGACGGCACCGATACCCGGCAGGAGGCTCGCGAGCGCATCCGTGCGCTCGAACGCGGCGAGGAGATGGAGGACCGGCACGTCCTCGTGCTGGAGGACGAGACGGCACTCCAGCGGCTCCTGAGTCCCGCGAACCTCGAACTCCTCGGGGCCATCCGCGAGCACGAACCGGAGAGCATGCGGGCCACGGCCGAGCTGGTCGACCGCGATTTCAAGGAGGTACACCGGAACCTGACCGAGCTCGACGCGCTGAACGTCATCACGCTCGAACAGGACGGGCGGGCGAAGCGGCCGGTCGTCAGGTTCGACGAACTGGATATCGAACTGTCGCTGTCGTCCGGTGACCGCGACGCGGCGCCGGCCTGAGAGCGGGTGCCTGAGACGAATCCCGCGGGGACGACGAACCCGGACTGACCGCCGGTCGGGAACGCTCTGCGCTGGTCACCAGAGTATCCCGACCCGCAACTCGGGCTCTCACTCCCTCTCCGCCAGTTCCCCCGCGTACTCCGCCACCAGCGCCGCGAACGCGCGCGCCTCGCGCTCCTCCTGGACCTCCAGCGGCTGGTCGTCACGGACGCGCTCCTTGACGAGTCGCATCGCCATCGCGTTGTTCTCCGCGAGGGTCTCGCTGACCACGAGCGGGTCGTCGACGACGCGCTGGACGAGCCCCATCCGCAGTGCCTCGTCGGCGTCGATGACCCGGCCCGACACGGAGAGGTCGAGTGCGTCGCCCTGCCCGACGATTTTCGGGAGCCGGGCGGTCCCGCCCCACGCGCCGAACAGGCCGAAGGTGACGCCGGGCTCGGCGAACGTCGCGTCCGGCGTCGCCACGCGGATGTCACAGGCTAGCGCGAGTTCCACGCCGCCGCCGCGTGCCGCGCCGTCGATGCCCGCGACGACGATAGCGTCGCTCTCCTCGACGGCGCGGGCCGTGCGCTGGCCCTTCCGGACGAACGGGCCGACCACGTCGCGGGCCTCGTCGGGGTTCATCGGCTCGTCGCCGGCGGCCGCGTCCACCATCGTCGCGACCCGGCGGACCTCGCCGAGGTCGGCGCCCGCGGAGAACGCCGACCCCGCGCCGTGGATGTGGACCACCGGCGGCGGGTCCCGCACCGCATCACGGATGGCGTCGAGCGCGTCGCCCGTGAGGGCGTTGCGCTGGTCCGGCCGGTCGAGCGTGACGACACGCACCTCGCCGTCGTCGACGACGCGGACGGGGTCGCTCATTGTCCGGGAGAGGTGGTGGTTTCCAAAGGCCTTTGCCCTCCGTCGGCGTACTTACGGGCGATGGAGGAAGCCGCCGCGGTCCGTCGGGCCGCGACCGAGGCCGTCGGCGACGTGGTCCCCGACGCGCTCCGGTCGGACATCGAGTCCCTTCTCGCGGACGGGTCGATGGTCCCCGGAGCGCTCACCCTGCTGGCCGCCACCGCCCCCGCCGAGGGCCCGGCCGAGTTCGAGGCCCTCGACGGCCTCGTCGAGCGCGCGGCCGGCGTCCAGCTGATCTACGACGGCCTCCGCCTCACCCGCGACCTCGCCCACGAGGACCCGTGGGCTGCCGGCGACCGCGACCGTGGCGACATGGGCATCCTCGCGGCCGACGTGCTCGTCGCGCGGGGCTTCTACCTGCTCGCGCGCACAGAGGCCGCCGACCGCGCGGTCGGCGTGGTCCGGGCCTTCGGCCGCGACCAGACCCATCGCCGGGAGGCCGACGACCCCTCGTACGACGAGCGACTGGAACGCGACGTGCTCGACCTCGCGCTGGTCGCCGGCACCACTGCGGCGGGCGGCGAGGCCCCGCCCGACCGCGACTGGCTGGTCGACGGCCTCCTCGACGGCGGTGAGTCCGACGGGCGGGCCGCGGCGGACCTGCAGTCCGGCGGTGAGGCCGAAGGACGAACCTCGTCGGGCGTCCAGTCCGACGGTGGCTTCCCGCCGGTCGCGGAACTGGGAGCCGAGTCGCTCGCGGCCGACCTGCGCCGCCTCGACGGTGGCGAGGAACCCCCCGTCGAGCGGAGCGGCGGCTGACCCCGCGCTGGCTGCGAGTTTCCACCGCGTCACCGCGTGTCTCGGACAGGGAGAAACGAAACGCCTAACAAGCGAACCGGGCTACCGACAGGCGGTGCCTGGGTAGCTTAGCGGTAAAGCGCGTCCTTGGTAAGGACGAGAGCGCGGGTTCAAATCCCGCCTCAGGCTTCTCCCGTCCCCGTCACTCGTTTTTAAATACCAGAGCGTAGCTACGGTTCCTGTGGCAGACGAGTACGTGTATCGGACTGCGATTACCCGTCTCTCAGTGGACGACGAGCAGCGCGAGCGTCTCGAAGAGACCATCACCGAGTGGAAGCGAGGGTGTCAGATCGCAACGAACCTGGCGTGGGAGCGATGTAGCGCTAAGTCCGACGTACAGTCCTTCGCATACGATGCCGTACGCGAGCAAACCGAACTCGGGAGTCAGCACACGATTCTCGCCACACACCAGGCTGCAGAAGCGATTACCGGGTGCGTCGAGCGGCGCTCCGATGGGAAGCAAGCCAGCAAGCCCACGTTCACCGCGCCAACGGTGAGATACGACAGCCGGACGATGACGCTGTTCGAGGACGATACCGTTTCACTCGCCACGACGGAAGACCGCGTCCGGTGTCAGCTGGCACTTCCAGAGGGAGAGGACGGCTACCAGCAGCAGTTCCTCGACTCGGATGAGTGGAGCGTGACCGAAAGCACGCTCACCACCCGTGATGGGGGATTCTTCCTGCATCTCGGATTCAAGCGACACAAGACCGATACCGAGCGGGAGACCGCCGAGGACGGAACGGTTCTCGGGATCGACCTCGGTGTGGAGAACCTCGCGGTCACCAGCACGGCACACTTCATCAACGGACGAGAACTTACCCACCGGCTCCGTGAATTCGAGAGGGTCCGTGCTGGGCTCCAGCGGACCGGAACGCGGAGCGCCCACCGAACACTGGCTACGGCGAGCGGTCGCCAGCTCCGGTACGTTCGGGATGTGGTTCACCAGGCATCGGACTCCATTATCACCGAAGCACGGCGGTACGACTGCGACGTGATCGCGTTCGAGAATCTGACGAACATTCGCGATCGGACGGGTGGCTCCTGGGGGCACACGTGGGCGTTTCGGAGGCTGTACGAACAGACCAGATACAAGGCCGAAGCCACCGGCATCACGGTAAAACAGGTGGACCCAGCGTACACCTCGACGCGGTGTTCGGAGTGTGGATTCACGGCTGAGGGGAATCGGTCGTCCCGGTCCGACTTCCACTGTCTGGAGTGTGAATCCGAAGCGAACGCCGACTACAACGCGGCGAAGAATATCGGATTGCGGTACGTCCGTCGGGGTCGACAGTCGTCTCGACGGACGGGTGACAGTCAACTCGCCCTGAAGTCCGGAACAGTGACGCCGAACGGCGGATTCACCTCCTCCCCCGACGGGTTCGAGGCTGAGTTCACGGACAACCCCCGCGCCCGACCTGCGGCCACGTCGGAGTGAGACGGGGTAGTTGATATTCCGGCCTAGGCTTCATCCCCTTTTCAACGCGGACCTGTTCGGCCCAGAACGTTTCAGTGTCACCCGAGTACCTTCGCCCGCCATGACCGAGAGCGACGACCACGGCCGCGATGTCGAACTCGAGAAGGAGGGCGAGGACGAGGAGGCCGAGGATATCGAGGAGGCCGAACAGGTACGCGAGGAGGAACAGGAGCGGATGACCGGTGAGGAGGACCTCGAACGCCGGAACGAGGCCCAGGAGCAGGAGAACGTCGACAACCATCGCGACGAGGAGCCGTTCGAGTCGTAGGCCGCCTCACGGCTCGTTCCTTCGCGCGCCGCGCCGGGGAGCGGCGGCGCTATCGCCCGTGGGGTGAGAACGGGCCAGCAGGTGTGTGCTGCCGACCGCTGTGAAGATGTCGGGTGGGTGTGGCCACCCGGAGAACGGGAGCGTCGTGACCGTCAGGGAGCCGTGGGAGCCGAGTCGGCCTAGGCGTTGACGTCGACGCGCTCGGTGACGTCCTCGGCGGCGTCCTGGAAGTCCTCGGCGGCCTCGTTCAGGCGGTCGCCGGCCTCGTCGAAGCCGTCCTGGAGCTGGTCAGCGCTGTCCTCGAAGCGCTCCTGGAAGGAGTCGAGCTGGTCGGCGACCTGCTCCTCGAGGTCGTCGCCGCGGGACTCGAACTCGTCCTGCAGCTCCTCGATGTTGCCCTGGAGGTCCTCCAGGGTCTCGACGGTCTGGTCCTCGAGGTCCTCGCTGGACTCGAGGAGGGAGTCGACCTGCTCGTCGAGGTTCTCGAGGAAGTCGGCGAGGAACTCGTCGACGGAGTCGGCGCCGTCGCGGAGGTTCTCCTCGACCTGCTCGGAGATGTCGACGCGGGTGTCCGCCAGCTCGTCGAGCTGCTCGTCGATGGTCTCGCGGACATCGTCGATGTTGGTGTCACCGGGGACCGCGGCCTCGACGGCGTCGAGGACCGCGTCCACGCCCGTGCGGGCGAAGTCGGCGGAGCTGTTCTGGACCTCCATCACGGGGTCGATGCTGTCGACGAACGCCTCGTTCACGTCGCGCTGGATGCCGACGGCCGTGTGGATGCTGTCCTGGGTGGTCTCGATCGCGCTGCGCTGTGCCTCGAACGCGAGGCCGAACGGTGAGCTGTTGTCTGCCATTGTACTTCCTCCTACGACGCCATCGGTATTAAATCTTACCGCTCAAAACCATCCATTACCATTGAATGTCTTTGCAGTGGGTTATCTACCAGCACGCGTGGGTACCGACCGGGCGCAGCCGCTCTCGGGCGACGTTCAGCGCCCGGCGGCCGTCTCCGGGCTGGAGGCGGGAGCTCTCCGGGTCCGGCAGCTCCTCGGTTCTCCGGTCGCTCGACGCCGATGTCGACGGTGGCCACCGTCCGTCGGTAAAAGCGCCCGAACTGTTCGGGGGAACTGGCTGGCTGGCTCCGGGCATCTGGTGTGGTATGGAGCAGCGAACCATCGACAGTGCTCGGGCGTCGTACCGGCACGCCATGGCCCAGGCGGAGGACCCCGCCGTGAAACGCGAGTTCCGGCGGTCGGTCGGCCTGCTGGACGCCATCGAGTCGAACCGCGGGGTCACCGTCGTCAGCGACCGCCGGCGGCGGGCCGCCGACGACTGACGGCCCCTCGCCAGCATCCGACCTGCTACACGCTGCCCGGGTAGGAGTCACCCGCCACGTCCACGGAATCGACCCACGGTGGCCGCTCGTCCTCGGTGACGGTGAACCGCGAACGCGCGTCCATGTACATGAATATCATCGCGCGCCGCCACCGGTCGGTCGTGTTCGGCGATGTCCGGTGGGGCAACAGCGAGTGCTGGAAGAGGACGTCGCCGGCCTCCATCGGGAGTTGCTCCATCTCGCCGAGGTCCTCCGGGATGACGATGTCCGTCTCGTACTCCCGGGTCTCGTGCTCCAGCAGCCCGTCCATGTGTCCCCCCGGGAGAACTTCCATGCAGCCGTTCTCGGGCGTCGCGTCGTCCAGGGCGACCCACGTCGTCACCTGGTCGTACGGCCGGACCGGGTAGTACGCCGAGTCCTGGTGGAGCCCCTTCTCGCTACCGACGCCCGGCGGCTTGAACATGGCCGCGCTCCGCAGCAGCTTCACGTCAGGGCCCAGCAGGTCCTGCGCGACCGTCACGAGCCGGTCGTCCGTCGCGAGGGCGTGGACGACGTCGTCGTCCAGCAGGCCGAGCCCCTCGAACTTCCGGACGGCGTCGGCTTCGTCGACCCCTTCGTTCTCGGCCTCGGGTTCGGCCTGCTGCTTGAACCCCTCCACGGGCCGGTCAGCGTGCGTGTACTCGCGCAGGCGCTCGCGCACCCGCGAGACGGTGTCCGCGTCGAACAGCCCGCGTTTCACGACGTACCCCTCCTGCTGGTACTGTGCGAACTCCGCGTCGGTCAGCGTCTCCAGTCCCATGGCGATTGACTACTTGGTCGTACCACTTAGAGATACTCGGTCGGCGGCCGTGTGCCCTGCCGCTCCTCACCGCTTCACCAGCGACGACAGCACCCGCCCCTCGACCTTGCGGAGGTGTTCGCCGACGGTTCCGGCCGAGAGGCCGACCTCCTTCGCGATATCCTCGTGGGTCGCGCGCCGGGGGACCTCGTAGTAGCCCTTCTCGACCGCGGTCTCCAGCACCTCGCGCTGGCGGGCGGTGAGGGTGCCGTACAGTTTGTCGGCCTCGGGGTGGTAGTCCCCGATACCCTCCAGCGAGACGGTGACACCGTCGGGGACCTCGTCGACGGCGCGCTGGATGGTGGCGTCGTCGCCAACGATGGTGATGCGGAGGCCGCCGCCGCGAGTACACTCCAGCGGCGTCTGCAGCACCACCTCGTTGTCCTGGATGATCTCCATCAGCTGCAGCGAGGTTTCGTCGGGCTCGATGTGGAGGTAGATGAGCCCCTCGCCCTCCCCCGACCCGTCGACCGCGATGACGGAGTCACACCCCTGGAGCTTCTGGACGGCCTCGTCGATGTTCCCCCGCAGGGCGTACAGCATCACGATGGTCCCGTCGTTGAGGAGGTTCACCTGATGGACCACGTCCCGCTCGACCGCCGGCGACGCGACGAGCACCGAATCCGCGGGGTTCAGCCCACCCTCGCGCGGCGTGATGACGACGGTCGCGTAGCGCATACGCGGCTTCTTGACGGCTAGTGACTTTACCCCTTTCACTGCAGGCCGTGCTATTTTACTCCCCTGTGGCTCGCACCGCCGCCAGGAGATGCGGCGTGAGAGACGTTGCATCGCCCGTCTGATGGCCTCGCCGGGGCGCCGGAGGTCCACGGTATCCAACTTAAGCGGCCCTCATATCGCCGGCGGTACTGACAGGCATTGACAGACCACAGTACCGGGTGGACCATGAGCCGATACGCCGACGACGACCGAGACCTCAGGCTGGACCCCGACGGACGGGTCGGCGGCTACTTCAAGCACGCCGTCTACAACCACTGGGACCCCTACGAGGATATCGAGCAGGAACTCATCGAGCAGGACCGCCGGCGGATGATCGAGGCCGACGAGGATATCATCGACGAGGAGGGCTTCGACGACCTCCGGCAGACCATCGCCCTGTTCGGTGCGGGTGAGGAGGCCGTGACCGAGGACCTCGCGCCGCTGGCCATCGCGATGGACGACATCAACGACCAGATGTTCGTCTCCAGCCAGATCTACGAGGAGGCGAAACACACCGCCTTCTTCGACCGCTACTGGCGCGAGGTCATCAATCCCGTAGCCGAGCACCACGACCTCGAGGTCACCAACCCCACCGACGACCGGTACTTCATGCCGGCGTACAACAACCTCTTCGACGATACGGAGGCCGCGATGCACCGCCTGCTGGAGGAGGACACCCCCGAGAACCGCGTCCGTGCGTTCTGTCACTATCACCTCGCTGTCGAGTCCGTCCTCGCACAGACGGGCTACTACGGCATCACCTCCTCCTTCTCGGACGGCGGCGGTGACATCACGGCCGACGACGTCCCCGAGTTCCCCGAGCTGGAGGGCCTCGTCAAGGGCGTCGGCTTCATCCGGAGCGACGAGGGCCGCCACGTCGGGTTCGGGATGTACCACGTCCAGGAGATGCTCGCCAGCGGCCAGGTCGAGGAGCAGGTCGTCCAGGACGTCCTGCAGGAGCAGATGCCCAACATCGCCGGCATCGTCTCCTACTCCGACTCGGGCTTCATCGACCCCTCCGCGCTCGTCGAGTACGCCAGCGACAAGCTGACCCGGCGTATCGAGATCATCACGGACTCCGAGGCCGACATCCCGCCGGTCGACGAGCTCGTCAAGCTCGACGACGGCGAGGGCGGCAGCACGCCGTCGCCCGCCGCCGGCGACGACTGACCGACGCCCGGCCGACGCGTCTGTCCCGTCCCCATCTCGGCTGCTCCCTTGCTGCGGACACGTCTACCGCTCGCGGAGTGCGTTCTCAGATTGATGTCACGTGGCGGAACACTCGGGGTGTTCGAGCGGGCCGTGTTCCGGGGGCTTTACGACCGGCTCGGCGGGCGGTATCAGTCGTCCTGCGTCTGCCGCTCGGGTAGCTGCGACCCCCAGAGGCGAACCCACTCGGCCAGCGGCCCGCGCTCGCCCTCCACGTCGATGCGGACGCCGCCGTCGAACTCCCACTCGGCGCGCGGTGCGTCCTCTCCGAAGCGGAGCGGCACCTCCACGCGGAGGTCCTCCGCGGTGAGTTCGAGTCCCTCGTCCCGGGCCATCGCCTCGTCGAGTACCTCGTCGATGCTGTCCATCCAGGTCTGTGGGTACTCGGACGCGTCCGACGCCTCGCGGGTTCGGTCACTCATGACGGTTCCGTCCCGGGATTTGCCCGGCGAGACCATGACCGTTTCGACGGTACCCGGCGGCCGGGAACGGTGACGGCACCGCCAGCGGACGGAGGCGGTGCGGGTCCCCCGGCAGCGCGGGGCAGGCGGCCGACTCCGACCTGTTCAATCGGAGGCGTGTCGGTCGGCCCGTGACGGCGGCGGCACCTGTTCCGGTTCGCTCCGGCGGTCGCGTGTGCCCGGTTCGTCGTGGAGGTCCGCCGGTTCGCCGGGCAGGTCGTCCGGGTCCGGGCGGACCTGTGCGCCGCGGTACTGCTCGGGCGTGTTCGCGAGCGGGTGGGCGGGGTTCTCGCGCGAGTTGATGCGCGCCGCCCGTAGCTCCGCGAACCGCGCGACGCGGGCGCGGATGCCCCGCCAGTGGTGGCGTGCCGCCCGTGGGACGCGATAGGGGTGTGGCGGTCGGTCACCCATCGAGGCCAGCGTCGCCCGGTTGACGTTGGCCGCGAGGTCGTCGTGGTCGACGAGGACACCGACGCGCGCGTCGGACTCGGCGTGCTCGGCGAGCACGTCCAGCCCGAGGTGCAGCGCCCGGTACTCCGCCACGTTGTTGTCCGGGACCCGGTCGGGAACCGCCAGCCGTGCGACGGTGCGGCCGTCGCGGGTCTCGATGAGGACGCCCAGCCCCCCCTCGCCGGATTGCCGGAACGAGCCATCGGCTGCGAGGTAGTAATCGCGATGATGGGTGCGCGGCGGATGCGCGATATGAGGGGTCGGGGAGTCGTCGAACAGGTTCCGCAGGGCCGGCCGACTGTACGCGGCCATGGCTACGCTACGGTGACGTGGCGACTTAAATCCACGGGGCGATTGGCAACGTTTCGCGAGAGCGAGTCTGACAACCGTCGAACGGCTGTCGTCTTCACAGTTCTCCGGAGCGTTCGGTAGCTCTCAGGAGTCCCCGAGCGCGTCGAGAACCGTCGGGAGCCGCTCGACGAGCTCGGCCCGCTCGACCGTCGCCACGGCGTCCGGATGGGGGTCGGGGCCGTCCTCGTACAGCACCTGCACCGGGTGGAGGCCGGCGGCGGCCGCCCCCGCGATGTCGGGCTCCGGGGCGTCACCGACGTAGGCGGTCGCCCCGGGCGGGGCGTCGAGGGCCTCGCACAGCGCCTCGAACGCGCGTCCGTCCGGTTTGGGCGCCTCGAGTCCGCCGGTCACGACGACGGCATCGAACAGGTCCGTCCAGCCGACCCGGGCCAGCTTCCGGCGCTGGGTCTGCTCGGGCCCGTCCGTCAGCAGGCCGACCGTGTACGACTCGCGCAGGCGCGCGACGAGGGCCGCCGCCCCGTCGAGTGGTCCGGTCGCCTCCTGGACGACTGCGTCGTACGTGGCGGCCAGTTCCGCGGCGTCGATGTCGACCTCGTGGTCGGCCAGCAGCGTCGCGAAGACGGCCTCGCGGTCGGCTTCGTCCTGCTGGCGGCGGTGCGCACGGAGGTAGGCCTCCCGCGCGAGCGGCGACACCCCGGCGCGCTCGCAGGCCGCGTGGAGCAGCGACTCGCGGTCCTGCTCGGCCACCAGCAACGTCCCGTCGAGGTCGAACCCCACCGCCTGTAACACGACCGTCCGTACGTGACAGGACGGTTTGAGGGTTGCCGTCGGTGGCAGGTCGCGCGGACAACCGCTCGCGGGCGGGTGCGGGCACTCGCGCGGTCGAACGCCTATGCCATCGCGCGGTCGAACGCAACCGCCTTGCCGCCCCCCGCCGAGCGCCCGCACATGAGCTTCCGCGAGGACCTCCGGGCCCGCATCGAGGCGACCGACAGCGTCGTGTCGGTCGGCCTCGACCCCGACCCCGACCGGCTCCCCGATGCCGTGGCCGACCACGACCTGCCGCGCTGGGCGTTCAACCGCCGCATCATCGACGCCACGCACGAACACGCGGCCTGCTACAAGCCCAACGCCGCGTTCTACGAGGACGCCGACGGCTGGCGCGCCCTGCAGGAGACGGTGGCCTACGCCCACGGGAAGGACGTGCCTGTCCTGCTCGACGCGAAACGGGGGGACATCGGCAACACCGCGCGCCAGTACGCGACGGCGCTCGACCCCGGGGGTCTCGATGCCGACGCCATCACCGTCAACCCCTACCTCGGCCGGGACTCGCTGGAGCCGTTCCTCCGGACGGACGCCGGCGTGGTCGTCCTCGCACGCACCTCCAACGCCGGCGGCGCCGACTTCCAGAACCTCGAAGTCGGCAACGACAAGCGCCTCTACGAGTACGTCGCCCAGCGCTGTGCCGAGTGGAACGAGGACGCGACGGCCGACGTGTTCCTCGTCGTCGGCGCCACGACGCCCGACGAACTCGAGGCCGTCCGCGAGGTTGTTCCGGACCTCCCCTTCCTCGTCCCCGGGGTCGGGGCGCAGGGCGGCGACGCCGAGGCCGCCGTCGAGTATGGGCTCGCCGACGGCGTCGGCCTTGTCAACTCCTCGCGCGGCATCATCTTCGCCGGCGAGGAGATAGGGGCGCGCAGCGCCCCGGACGGTCGAGCGGCGGAGCCGCGAGACGCGCGTGACCCCGACAGCTACTTCGACGCGGCGGGCGACGCGGCCCGGCGGCTGAAGCGACGGCTCAACGAGTTCAGATGATTTTTACGCGCGGCGACTGGACCGGACCGACGACACCCTAGTCCGTTCCCGGTCCGCGCCCCCGGGATGGATGTCCCTCCACCGATGTCATCCCGTCACCCCTCCGCCGTCGCCGTCGCACTGCTCGGCACCGTGTTGCTCGGCACGGCCCTCGCGCCGACCGCTATGGCTGGAATGGCTGCCGACGACCGACCGGCCGCCCCCGACACGCGACCGACCACCCTCGCCCAGCCCGGGGGCTGCGAGTTCCGCGACGACAGCGGCCATCTCGGCTACCTCGAGGCGGAGTACGACTACGCCGCCGGCCTCGCGACCGACACGGCCGGCGACTGGACCGGGGGCGAGGTACTCCGCATCGGCGCGAACGGCGACTGCTCGCTGGCGGTCACGAACGGCTCCGCGACCCTGACCGCGGCGCGGGTCGACGGCCGGACGGGCGTCCTCCGGGCGACCGTCGACGTGGGCGAGGGTGGCGCCATCCGTGCCGTCGCTGGGAACGACACGACCGCCTCTGTGGCCCTGGAGAACGTCGGCCGCGAGAACGATGCCGCGGTCGCGGTCGTGGTCCGGCGGGCGAACGGGACGACCACCCGGACGAACCTGACGGCGCCTTCCGGCCGCTTCGTCGACCTGGCGATGCGCTGGGAGAACGGGACCGTCCACGTCGCGGTCCGGGAGCCCGAGGACCGGACGGTGACGGGGGCGTGGGACACCACGGTCGCGACGGGCGCGCCGAACGCCAGCTGGACAGTCGAGCTGCGGTCGCGGGCCTATCTCGATGAGGTCGCCGTCGGGACCCGCGCGGTGACCCCCACGCCGGCCGATGACGCCGTGGGACCGGCGCCCGGCGACGGGGCCGACGCGGACGACGGTCGCTTCGACCCGGCACCACCCGGTGACGGCCGCGACGGCCCCTCCGATCAGGGGTCGGGTTCCGGCGGGCTCGTGCTGGGTCCGGTCGTCGCGCTCGCCGGCGCCGGCATCTACAAGTTCGCCTACGGACTCGCGAAGTTCGACGAGCAGACGGACGCCATCGGGAGCAAGACCCCGTCGTCGGAGGTCGAACCCGCCGACTGGAACGTCGCGCTCACGAAGGGGTTCGGGGTACTCGTCGCGCTCGCGGGCGCCGGCTGGTTCCTCTCGGCGGTCGCGTCGGCGCTGGGCTGAGTCAGAAGCGGTACGTGTCCACCCCGTCCGGACCGGGACCGTCCTCGCCGGGCCCGCCGCGCTCCCAGTTGCCGTCCACCTCCGCGTAGCACTCCACGCAGAGTCCGGTCCCCTCCTCGAGGTGGCGCTCGCAGACGAGACGGCCACACCGGTCACAGCCGTCGACCACCTCGCGCTGTTCGCATATCTGACAGAGTCCGGAGACGCTCATGCCGGCGGCTAGCTCCCCGAGACGCTTCAACGCTCGCCCGTCGGCCGCGGTGCGCGGGGACGGCTAGCCCCGCTGGACACCTTCGGGGTCCGTCGTCGTCGCCGCACCGTCGTTGAACCGGTAGAGCCAGCCGAGCGAGGCGGCGATGAGCGCGCCGACACCGCCGGCACCGGCCGCGCCCTGTGTCGTCAGTTCGCGCTGGGGGCCGTCCCCCACGAGGACGACACCGCGCATCCCGCGGTCTCCGTACTTCGAGCAGGTGTACTTCGCGAGGCCGTCGCCGTCGAACTGCGCTGCGTACCGGTAGCCCGACGAGACGATGGTCTCGGACCCGATGCCGAGGTCCTCGGCGAGCACGTCGTACTCCTTCGGACCGACCCACTCCCAGACCACGGTGGTGTCGGGCGAGACGTGGACGGCCGCCGGCTCGAAGGCGAACGGGCCACCGTTCCCCTCCGCGCCGACCTTCACGGTCACCTCGGACTGGCCGCGCTTGTCGACCACGCCGTCGTAGTTGTCCGTCCCGGCGAGCCAGCCGTCGAACGTCCGGGCTGGCGGTTCCTCCTCGCCGTCACCACCGCTGTCGCCACTGCCACCGCTCCCGGCGGCCGCGGGTGTCGCCGTCGCTTTCGCCACCGTGACGGGCTGGCTGCCGGCGATGACGGCGCCGCGCATCCCCATCGCCTTGTGGGGGGCGCAGTAGTACTTCGTCACGCCCGCTTCCTCGGGTGTCCACTCGAAGGTGTGGCCCTCCTCCTGGGTGAGCGTCGACTCGAAGGCGCTGTCGGTGGCGACGACGTTGTGGGCGCCGCCCTTGCCGTTCCACTCCCAGCGCACGGTCGCGCCGGGGTCGACCCGGACGGCTGCGGGGCCGAAGCCCCAGTCGCCGCCGTTGGCCGCCGCGCCGACCGTGACGGTGACGGTGTCCTGTCCGCGCTTGTCGACCACGCCGGTCGCGTTCGAGGTCTTCCCGAACCAGTCGGTGAGGTCGGTGCCCGGCTGGGCGGTCGCGGTGCCAGCGAGCGTCGTCCCCGCCAGTGCCGCACCCGTCGCGCCGAGCACCTGGCGTCGCGTCGGCATCGGAATCACGCCTCGTAGCCCGCGTACTTCATCAGGTCGCGGAAGATGGTCGTGTTCATCGCCTCCTTGTAGACGATGCCCGTGAGCATCCCGCCCGGGTAGCTGGCGCCGTTCCGGACGTGGTCGACCTTGTGGCAGTGCATGAGGTAGATGCCGGGGTCGGCGTCCGCCTCGAACTCGACCGTGTAGCGGTCGGCCGGCCCGACGTTGAGCGTGTCCTGCTGGTAGCGGGCCGCTTCCGGAATGGTGCCGCCGTCCTTCTCGACCACCGTGAACCGGTGGTTGTGGATGTGCAGCGGGTGCGCCATGAAGCCGGCGTTCACCCAGTGGACACGGACCGTATCGCCCTGCTCGACGATCATCGGCGAGCCGTCCTCCGGGTGGAGCGTGCGCGGCGCGCACTTCCCGTTGACCGTGAACACGTCCGGCCGCCGGTTCGTGATGTCGTAGCTGGCGTCACCGCCCGCGTACTGGCGCGAGAGCCGGCTGTCCCAGTCCCGGACCGTCATGAAGTACTCCTTGTCCGCCGGCTCGTACCCCTTCGGGTCGACCCGGAGGATGCCGTACATCCCCATCTCCATGTGCCACGGCGTCTGGTAGTGGCAGTGGTAGAGGTGCGTCCCCGGCGTGTTCGCGGGAATCTCGTAGGTGTGTGACTCCCCGGGGTCGACGGTGATGCCCGTCGTCGTCGGCACCCCGTCGTCCTTCCACTTCGTCTGCGAACCGTGGAAGTGGATGGTGTGGGGCATCGACATCGTGTTTTCCAGTGTGACCTCGACGGTGGCGCCTTCCGTCACCCGGAGGACCGGACCCGGGACGCTCGCGGGGCCGTCGTCGGCCTGCCACGCCCACACCTGCGGCAGCCGAACGGGCCCGCCCATGTTCTCCCCGGGGTGGGGGTCGTGGGTCGCGGCCACCGTCTTCAGCGTGACCTCGTGGCCACGCTCGTCGAGGTCGACGACCTCCGGCGGGTCCGTCGCCGGCAGGTCCGACCCGAGCTGCTGTCGCGAGCCTCCCGCGTCGACCTCCTGCACGTCCGGGCTGCTCATCGCCGTACAGCCTGCAGCGGCCGTCGCTCCAACGGTTCCCGTGGCAGCGAGGAACTCTCGTCGTCCGATACCGTCTCCCGGCGCACCGATGGTCGGCGTCATCACAGCCGGTCCTGCGGGGGGGATAGCAATAGCGGCTGTAGACGGTTCCCAGGTGCTGAGGACGGCTTTCGTCGCTTCTCGCCCGGTGGGAATGCTGCTGAACATGTTCGCCCGGCCACTCATACCCGGAGCGACGACTCGAAACGTTGACACGGATGCCGGCCGGAGTCGCGCCGTGCGCTACCGGAACGCGACGCTGTTCCTCGCCCTCGCCGCAGCCTGGGGAGCGGCGTTCATGGCCATCAAGGCCGGGCTCGCGCCCGACCTGTTCGGCCCTGCTCCCGTCCTGTTCGCCGCCGTTCGCTACGACGTCGCCGGCGTCATCATGCTCGGCTACGCCGCCTACGCGACGGACCACCCCCGCCCCGTCGGTGCTCGCGAGTGGGCCGCCGTCGCCGTCGGCGCCGTCTTCCTCATCGCCGGCTACCACGCCTTCCTGTTCGTCGGCGAGACCGACCCCGCCGTCACGAGCGCCGGCGCCGCCGTCATCGTCTCCCTCTCCCCGGTGATGACGACCTTCTTCGCCAGAGCGTTCCTCCCCGAGGAACGCCTGACCGCCGTCGGTGTCGCCGGCCTCCTGCTCGGCCTCGTCGGCGTCGTCCTCCTCGCGCGCCCCGACCCCGGGAACCTGCTCGCGGGCGGCGTCGTCGCCAAGGGGCTCGTCTTCGGCGCGGTGCTGTGCTTCTCGTTCGGCTCGGTCATCACGCGCTGGCTCGACGCCGGCATCCCCATCGAGACGATGGAGGCGTACGCGATGGTCGGCGGCGCGCTGCTGATGCACGCCGTCAGCCTCGCCATCGGCGAGTCGCCCGCGGTCGCGGTGGACGCGCTGACGGGGCCCGAGGCGCTGGCCGGCCTCGCGGCGATGGGCTACCTCTCGCTGGTCGCGAGCGCCGCCGGCTTCCTCGTCTACTTCGACCTGCTCGACCGCCTCGGCCCCATCGAGATAAACCTCGTCTCCTACGTCGCGCCGGTGTTCGCCGCCGTTACGGGGTTCCTCTTCCTCGGGGAGGTGGTCGACCTCCTCACGGCCGTCGGGTTCTGCATCATCCTCGTGGGTTTCCTGCTGCTGAAGCGCCGGGAACTCCGGCGCGAGCTACCCGTCCTGCGCCGGGCTATCGCCGGCACCCGAGACGGGGACTGACGCGGGCGCCGGAGCCGGCACCGCACCGTACGACAGCACACTCATACGCCCGGCCCGCCTCCGGCCCGGCGTGTCGACCGAGTCCGACGAGAGCCTGCTCGCGGCCGTCCGGCGGAGTCCGCGGGCCCGCCGGCTCGCACTCGTCGCGGTCGTGGTGGGCCTCCTCGTGGGCTTCCTCCTCGCGGTCGGCCCGCGGCGCGTTCTCGCGGACCTGGCGGGCGCCGAGCCGCGCTGGCTCGCGGCGGGCGCGGGGGCGACGCTGCTCGCGCTCGTGTGCTGGAGCGAGGCCCAGCGCGCTCTCTTTCGCGCCGCGGGCGCACCCGTCCCCTCCGGTCGCTTCCTGCTCGCCTACCTCGCGGGGAACTTCGCGAAGCTGACACTCCCTGGCGGCCGGCTCGGTGGCCCCGCGGTGATGGCGTACGCGCTCGGTCGCGAGACCGACCTCCCGTACGAACGCGACCTCGCGGCCGCGACGGCCGGCAAACTGGTCGGCTTCCCCGCGGCCGTGGTCGCGGCAACCGCCGCCCTCCTCACCGTGGCGACGCCCGGTGTCGCCGCGGAGGCCCGCGTCCTCCTGCCGGCGCTCTCGCTGGCGGTCGCGGCCGTGCTGGGGGCCGGCGCCGCCATCGCCGTCCGGCCGCGCCCTGCCCGGTGGCTCGTCCACGCGCTCGCGGCCGGGGGGCGTGCCACGCTCGGCCGGTTCTCTGCCAGCGTCGCGGCCACGCTCGCGCCCGACCGCGTCGACAGCGCGCTCGCGGGCATCGGCGAGACGTTCCGGGAGATGGGCCGGGACCGCCCGGCGCTGGCGCTCGCGTTCGCCCTCACGACGGCGGGCTGGGGTGCCGCCGCGCTCGCGCTCTCGGCGACGCTGGTGGCGCTCGACCACGCGGCGGTTCCGGCGCTCGCCCTGCTGGCGGTGCCGCTGTCGAGCCTCGGGAACGCGGTTCCCCTCCCGGGGGGTGCGGGCGGCGTCGACCTCGCGCTCGGCACGGTGCTGGTCGCGGCGCTCGGCCTGGACGTGGCCGCGGCGGGCGCCGTGATACTGGCCTATCGGCTCGTCTCGGACGGGTTCATCGTCGCACTCGGCGGGCTGGTGACGCTGGCCCGGACGCTGGTACGCTAGTTCAGATGCCGAGGAAGCTGAACACGCCCAGCGCCAGCCCCGCGAGGGCGAGTTCGAACGCGAGCGTCCCGAGCGCCGACAGCGCCACGAAGTGGTGGTCCTCCATCTCCGCGAAGCCGGCCGGGACGGTGAGCATCCCCCGCGTGAACAGCAGCGAGTTCGAGACGGGGACGACGTACGGGCCCCAGCGGTCGAACCAGCCGTCGAACCGCTCCAGCCGCTCCTCGCTCACCCGGAACCACGGCCGGTCGAGCAGGCGCTCGCGGCCGCCACGCTTCGCCAGCAGGAACAGGAGGTACTGGCCGACGGTCGCGCCGACCACCGCGATGCCGACGATGACGGCGATGTCCCGCGTCGACTGCCCGATGACGAGCAGCGCGACCGGGACGAGGCTCTCGCTGGGGGCGAAGTAGAGCAACATGGCACCCTCCAGCACGAACAGCGCGAACATCGCGGGCATCCAGTAGCGCTCGTTCGCGAGCAGCTGCCGGGCGAACTCGGCGTCCCGCGAGAGGAACAGGTAGATACCGGCCAGCGCGATGGTCCCGAACAGGACGAACACGCCGTAATCGAGCACCCACCGACGGGCGGCGACCGACCGGCCGGCCTCGTCCGTTGCCATCTGTGTGGTCGATAGGGGGCCGTTCGGCGAGTAAAGGTCTTCCGACCCGGCTACGGCGGCCCTGCCGGTTAGCGGCCGCATAGGGAAGGCGACGGGGCGCTATCGGGGTGGGGGCCCGGCTCTCGCGGGAGCGTCCCCCGGTAGCCGTCACGCTCAGCATCCCCCGACCCCTATGCCGGGCCGATGCCCGAGGTCCCCACCGGCCCGTTCCTGCTCGACGCCATGCTGGGCAAGCTCGCCACCTACCTCCGGATGTGTGGCTACGACGCGGCGTACGCGCTCGACGACCACCGGGACACCGAGGCCGACGACGAACTGCTCGCGGCGGCCCGCGCCGAGGACCGGACGCTCCTCACGCGCGATGCCCAGCTAGCTGTGCGGGCCGGCGACCGTGGCTTCCTGCTCGAATCACGCGACGTGGCCGACCAGCTCCGGGAACTGCACGACGCGGGTCTCGCGCTCTCGCTGGCCGACCAGCCCGCGCGCTGTGGGGCCTGCAACGGCCCCGTCGAACGCCTCACGGCCGACGCCGACCGCGACCCCCACGCCCCCG
Organism: Haloglomus salinum; assembly: GCF_024298825.1. Lineage (NCBI taxonomy): Archaea > Methanobacteriati > Methanobacteriota > Halobacteria > Halobacteriales > Natronomonadaceae > Haloglomus > Haloglomus salinum. The sequence goes on along the minus strand of NZ_CP101153.1, from coordinate 1,342,680 downwards.
ATGACCGCCCGGTCTGGCGGTGCGAGCGGTGCGGCCAGCAGTTCTGGCAGGGGAGCCACTGGGACCGGGTGGCCGAGACGCTCGCCGAGATACGCACGGAGAACGCGTCGTAGGCCGAAATAACGCTCGAAGATGGCGGGTACGGCCCAAAACACCGGAAGAACGCAGAAATCGGGCGTTACTGGTTGTTCGGGTTCCACTCCTCGCAGGCGTCCATGTCGTCCATGACCTCGCTGTGGAGGCCACAGTAGGGCTGCATGCCCTGGTCGGTGCGGACGTACCGGAAGTGCGAGCAGTTGCCGCAGTAGAGGTCCTGGTTGGGGTGGGGGTCGGCGTCGACGCCGCCGGAGAACACCTCGGCGTCCTCGGTGGTGGTGCCGCCGTCGGACACGCCCGACGAGGCTCGTGCTCGGCGCTCACCGCCGTGGCTGCCCGCGCCCGTGGCGTCCCCGCGTCCGGCGTGGCGCTGGTTGCGGCCGGTGTTCGACCGGACGCGCTCGGTCAGCGACTCCGACTCGTCGTTCGAGGAGGACATGACCTCGGCCCCCTCACTGGTGGTGTTCGTACTCGCGGTCGAGGTAGCCGCGGAGCCGGCGGTCTGGGTCTCGACGTTCCCGTCGGGCGTCCCGCCCATCAGCCCGATGCCGCCGAGCTTCTGCGCGAGGCTCTGGTTCGATACCTCGACGACGCGGGTCTCGCCGCCCTCCGTGACCCGCAACTCGACCGTGCCGCCGGGGTCGTTGCGTGTCTTGAAGCTCGCGACGGCGCTGAACAGCGCCCACAGCGTCGTCATCATGCCGACGAAGTAGACCGCGACGACCGGGAACGCGTTGTCGAACCAGGCCTGGGGGTAGACCCGGGTGAACAGGACGACACCGAACAGGGCCACCGCGCTACCGAGGACGGCGGCCGCGTTGACGCGCCGGGTCGTCTGGGGGAGGACGACCACGACGCCGAGGAACGTGACTGGGAGGCCGACGCCGGCCGCGATGCCCGCGATCTCGCGGGCGCCGAACGTATCCAGGCCGAGCAGCTCGGCGACACCCGTCGAGGTGCCGACGACGATGCCGCCGACGGTCAGGGCCGCCCCGACGAGGAACAGACCCACGCCGAGGTAGAGCCGCCGCAGGTCGGGCCCCCCGGCCCCGCCCTCGTACACGTCCGTGAGGCTAGCCATACCGGGGCCTGCGGACTCCACCCACAAAACTCCGCGTCAGACGCTCGGATGACACGTTTCAGCGGGTATCGCCGCCGAAGGTGTCCACCCCCGGGGACGGCTCGGCGCTCCCGAGGAGGAGCCGATGGGGAGTTCGAACGGGCCCACCATCCACGGTCGCCCCCTGCTCAGTCCGTCACTGGCTCGTCCGGCTTTCGGTGGACCCGGACCGTCGAGATGCGGGTCCCCTCCACGCTCGTCACCTCGACGACGTACCCGGCGACCTCGACGCGGTCGCCACGTTCCGGTGCGCGGTTGAGCCGTTCGAGCACCAGTCCGCCGATCGTCTCGACCTCCTCGCTCGTGAAGTCTCCCTCGAGCGTCTCGTTGACCTTCGACAACGGGACGCCGCCGTCGATGTCGTATCCCTCGGCGTCACGCTCTCGGACCGAGGGTTCGTGTTCGTCCAGATCGAACTCGTCTCGGAGGTCCCCGACGAGCGCCTCGACGACGTCTTCGACGGTCGCGATCCCCTCGAACGCCCCCCACTCGTCGATGACCGCGGCCATCTGCTGGTGGTCCTCCCTGAACTGCCGCAGGAGATCGCTCAGTGCCATCGTCTCGGGGGCGATGATGATCTCGCGGGCGATGTCGCCGACCGACTCGGTCTCCCCGTCCTCCACCTCGGCTCGGAGCACGTCCTTGACGTCGACGAACCCGACCACCTGGTCGGCATCGTCGGCATCGAGAACCGGATAGCGCGTATGTCCGGTCTCGAGGATGACCGACTGGAGTTCGGAGAGCGAGGCGTCCGCCGGAACGCTCACCACGTCCGGTCGTGGGACCATGACCTCCCGCACCACGGTGTCGTCGAGGTCGAAGACCCGCTCTATCATCGTCACTTCCGCGACATCGATATCCCCTTCCTCGCCGGACCGCGTCAGTACCCGGAGGAGCTCCCGCTCGCCGAGCGTCTCGTCCGTCTCGGAGGCGGGGGGCACGCCGAGCGCTCGCGTGAACGCGTTGGCAGCCCCGTTGAAGACGACGATGCCCGGATAGAGGATGTAGTAGAAGAGCTTCATCGGCGGGGCGAGGAACAGCGAGAGTCGCTCGGTCTGGGCGATGGCGAGCGTCTTGGGTGCGAGCTCACCGAAGACGACGTGGAGGAACGTGATGAGACTGAAGCCGACCGCGAAGGCGACCAGATGGATGAGGTTCGTGGGGAGAACCGGCGCCAGCACGGGCTCGATGAGCGATGCGACGGCGGGTTCGCCGACCCACCCCAGTCCCAGCGAGGCGATGGTGATGCCGAGTTGCGTCGTCGCGAGATAGTCGTCGAGGTCTACCATCACCTCCTGGAGCGTCCCCGAACCGGGGCGGCCCTCCGCGGCGAGTTGTTCCACTGACGTCCCCCGTATCCGCACGAAGGCGAACTCCGCAGCGACGAAGAAGCCGTTGAGTACCACCAGCACCAGCGCGACGGCGACCTGCGCCAGCGAGAGCGCGACGTTCACCATCGGAGGGGCTGGGAGCTACGGCTGCTCGATAGTCCTGTGTCCATATCCCCCCGTCTCGCCCCATCGGTAAATAACTGGCAAGGTCCCGGTGACACCGTCCCGTCGTCGAGGTGATTCGGAGCGTCGAGGGGTTCCCAACGGGACCGCACGCCCCCGAACGACACCCTTTCCACCGGGACTCTCCTCGCTCGGATATGGACGAGGCCGCCGCAGAGACGCTGGTTGAGTGGCGCGAGTGGGGTACCGACGCCTTCGACGCCGCCGACGCACGGACCTGGCCCGTGCTGCTGTCGGTGACGGCACCGTGGTGCACCCACTGCCGGGCGATGGACGAGGAGACGTACGCCGAGCCACGGGTCGCCGCCCACCTGAAGGACGGGTTCGTCACCGTCCGCGTGGACGCCGACCGCCAGCCCCGCGTGCGCGAACGCTACAACGTCGGGGGCTTCCCCGCGACCGCCTTCCTCACGCCCGACGGCGAGGTGCTCACCGCGGCGGGCTATCTGGGGCTCGAGGGGTTCCGCGACATCCTCGATTCGGTGCGCCGGACCTGGGACGCGAAGGGGACAGGTGCGGGCTCTGTCCCCCGCGCACTGGACGACGAGCCACCCGCCGGCGAGGTCACCTCGCAGGTCGAGGCACACATGGTCGACCGCGTCACCGCCGGCTTCGACGAGGAGTTCGGCGGCTGGGGTGAGGGGGCGAAGTTCCCGCTCCCTCGCGCGGTCGAGTTCGCGGCCAAGCGCGAGCGCACCCGCGACCACGCCACACGCACGCTGGAGGCCATCCACGCCCACCTGCTCGACACCTACGACGGCGGCTTCTACCGCTACGCCGACAGCCGGGACTGGTCCGGCCTCCACCGCGAGAAGCTCACCGACGAGAACGCCGCCCTGGTCCGTGCGTTCGCGGCAGGGTACCTCTACACCGGGTCGGAGACGTACCGCGAGGCCGCCGAAGCCACCGTCGACTACCTCACGACGGACCTCTGGGTCGGCGACGCGGGCGAGCGCGGTGCGTTCGCCGGGAGTCAGGCCGGCGGCGACTACTTCACCCTCTCGGCGAGCGCCCGCGAGGACGCCGAGCCGCCCCACGTCGACGAGACCGTCTTCGCCGACCGGAACGGCCTCGCGGCCGACGCGCTCCTCCGATACCACGCCGTCACGGACCACTCTCCCGCCGCACGCTATGCCGAGCGCGCGCTCGAGACGGTGCTCGACGAACTCGTCGACGACGGCGAGGTGACGCACTTCCCGCCCGCGATGGCCGCCGAGGATGAGGTCGTCGAGTCCGGCCTGCTCGTCGACCAGGCGCGCCTCCTGACGGGCCTCACCACGGCGGCGCAGGTCCTCGGCGGGGACCGCTGGCTCGACGCTGCCCGTGCGGTCGCCGACGCGATGCTCGACCTGCAGGACGACACCGGCGCGTTCCGGGACGGGCCCGCCGACGGGCCGGGGCTGCTGGACCGTCCGCTCCGCCCGCTGGACACGAACGTCGAGGCCGCCGATGGCCTGCTCGACCTCGCGGCGCTCACCGGCGACGGGTCGTACCGCGAGGCGGCGGCCGCCGCGCTCGAAGCGTTCGCGGGCGCCGCCGGACGCATGGGTGTCGAGGTGGCGGGCTACGCGACCGCCTGCGCCCGGCACGTCAACGACCCGCTCGTGGTCGAGACGCCGCCCGCCGGGAGCGACCTCCACCGCGCCGCGCTCCGCGTGGCCGACCACGAGAAGGTCGTGGTTCCGGGTGACCGCGAGGACGCGGTCGCACACCGCGGCGAGTCGACCTCCGAGGCCGCGAGCGACCCGGCCGAGCTGGCGACCGTCGTCGCAGAGTTCGACTGACGGCGCCCGGCTCGGTGCCCGGCTCGGGGAAACAACTGACGAGACGGGTAAACTTCATCAGTGTTTATGAGTGGTGCCGTCGAGACGCCGGTATGGCGAGTCTCAGGGACCTCGGACTGTCGGAGTACGAGGCACGGGCCTATCGGTCACTACTGAAGACGGGCCCCACGACGGCGAAGGAGCTGTCACGGGTCAGTGACGTGCCGATGGGCCGCATCTACGACGTGCTCAACAGCATCGAGCAGTACAACCTCGTCCGGTCCCAGTCCGCGAGCCGGCCGAAGAAGTACGTCGCCGTCGAGCCCGAGACGGCGCTGGACCGGCTCCTGGAGGACAAGAAGCGCGAACTCGAGGAGAAGGCAAGCCAGTACGAGTCAATCGTCGACGAGCTGGAGGGGGAACTGGAGACCGCGGAGCCGGTCGAGGAGCGGTTCTGGACGGCCGCGGTCGGTGCCGACGAGGCCGCCGGCCTCCTGCTCGAACGCATCGCGGCCGCCGACTCGCGCATCGTCATCGTCCTCTCGACGTACACGGAGCGCTACTTCGACATCCGCGAGGTCGGCAACGCGCTGCTCGACGGGCTGCAGGAGGCGCTCGAACGTGATGTCGAGGTGGACTTCCTGATGAAGCCTGCACTGGTGCCGACGCTCCCGCCGGAGTTCGGCGACCGCTACCGCGAGACGCTCTCCGAGTACGACGGCTTCGAGGTCCGCACCGTCGAGGACGTCTCCGGCACGTTCACGCTGGTCGACCAGAACGAGGTCGTCATCGAGGTGCCCCACCCGCTCCAGAGCGAGGAGGTGTTCGCGATGCTCAACCTCAAGGACCGTGAGTTCGCCGGCAGCGTCCGCGAGGAGTTCAGACCGCGGTGGGAGGCCGCCGAGGAACTGGTGCTGTAGCGGGACGCCCCGACTGACACAGAGCCGGGTCCGGGAGTTATATCCGGAGCGCTCTCAATGCCGACTCGGATACAACATGGTAGCGCTGACCGTGCTGACCGTGGCCGGAATCGTCGTGGCCGTGTTCGTGGGATTCAACATCGGCGGGTCCTCGACGGGGGTGGCGTTCGGCCCGGCCGTCGGCTCCCGGCTGGTCCGGAAGGGGACCGCGGCGGCGCTGTTCCTCGTGTTCGCCTTCCTGGGCGCCTGGACGGTCGGCCGGAACGTCATCGCGACGATGAGCAGCAGCATCGTCCCGGCGATGCAGTTCACGCCCCTCACGAGCGTCGTCGTCCTCTTCTTCACGGGCCTGTCGCTGTTCATCTCGAACCTCTACGGCGTCCCGGCGTCGACCTCGATGACCGCGGTCGGCGCCATCGTCGGGCTGGGGCTGGCCTCGGACTCGCTCAACCAGGCGCTCATGTTCGTCATCGTCTCGGCGTGGATCGTCGCACCGCTGCTGAGCTTCACCGTCGGCGTCGTCGTCGGCCGCTACGTCTACCCGTATCTCGACCGCTACGTCGCGTTCACGACGTTCGACCTCCACCTCGTGCAGTTCGACCGCTCCGGGCGGGTGCCACGTCCCCAGTTCAACGAGAACGCCTCCGCCAGGGACGTCGTCGGCTCCCTGTCGGTGGTCGTCATCGGCTGTTACATGGCGTTCTCCGCGGGCGCGTCGAACGCGGCCAACGCCGTCGCGCCCCTCGTCGGCGCGCAGGGGCCACTCACCGTCGACCAGGGCGTCCTGCTCGCGGTGGTCGCCTTCGGGCTGGGCGGGTTCACCATCGCCCGGCGCACGCTGGAGACGATCGGCGACGACATCACGGAACTGCCCATCCTGGCGTCGCTCATCGTCTCCGTGGTCGGGGGCACGGTCATCACGGTGCTCTCCCAGTTCGGCATCCCGGCGAGCCTGGCGGTGAGCACCACCTCGACCATCATCGGGCTGGGTTGGGGCCGGGCGAGCCGGGCGGCGACCCTGGCCGAGCTGGCGACGCCGACACCCGAGCGTCCGGATATGGAGGTCTCGACGGGTGCGCTGGTCACCTCGCGCGTCGAGGAGGCGCCCACCGGCCCGACCATCGGCGACATCGCACGACACGAGGAGCCGGCAGAGCCGCCCGAGGAGGTGCCGGACGTGCCGGAGGTCGGTGCGGAGGGGCCCGCGGACCTCGACGAGCGGAGCCTGTTCGACGCCGCGGCGGCCAAACGCATCGCCTCGATGTGGGTGCTGACACCCGCGCTCGCGGTCACGGCCTCGTATCCCGTGTTCCTGCTGGTCCTGTGAGCTGCCTCGGCTAGCCGTTACACCCAAACCATTCGGGGTCCAATCCTCGGTATCGGCGAGATGCGTCACCCATGACCACACCCGACGCCGAGTCCTTCCCAGCACCGAGACCGTGGTATCGGTCGCGAACCGCCGAGACAGCGCTGGGTGTCGGGCTCTGCCTGGCCATCGGGACGATGTACGCTGTCCTGCGGTACACGGAGCTCCCGTGGTTCGTCAACCGTACGGCGGCGCTGATACTGTTCATCTCCATCCTCGGGATGGTCATCGTCTCCGGGCGCGTCGTGACCCGGACCTTCGGCCGACGGCGGAACTACTAGCTCGGCGTCCCCCGGACCGAATCACCGGACTCTCGTGTTAGTCGTCCGTCGTCGGCGAGTGCTCCGGTTCGGGTTCGTCCGGCGCGCCCGACCGCGAGGTCGTCACGTACACCGACTCGGTGTCGAAGACGAACTCGTCGAGGAAGGCGACGACGTAGACGATGCTCTGGAAGAAGAAGTAGAACCAGAGCGTGAACGCGGCCAGGTACTCCGCGGGGTGATGGGAGTAGCCCTCGCGCCAGTCCCGTGCGAAGATGAGATACGAGCAGACGACCGGCCCCAGCCCGATGGCGGTCCAGAGGTAGTCGTCGTACGGGAGCCACGTCGAACTGTCGAGGACGAACCGGTCGAGGACGAACAGGGGCGCGACGAGGACGAGGAGGACCGGTAGCAGCGCGTAGCCGAAGGTGTAGGCGGCGTCGGCGCGCTGGCGGAGGTTCAGCGTCCCGTTACGCGAGAGCGGCAGGAGGTGTCGCACCGCGACCTGCATCCAGCCACGGGCCCAGCGCGAGCGCTGGCTCCACCAGCCCGATAGGGTGGCGGGGTTCTCCTCGAACGTGAGGATGTAGGGGTCGACCTGCAGGCGCTTGCCGTGGGCGTGGATGCGCGCGGACATGTCGATGTCCTCGACGAGGACGTCCTCGTCGAACATCCCGAGTTCGTCGAACATCTCGGCGCGGAAGAACGCCTGGCCGCCGCCGAAGATGGTGAAGCCGCCGAACACCTGCCGGCCGAACAGGTCCGCGAGCTCGGCGATGTGGCGCTCGACGGTCGCGTGGAGCGCGAGCAGCGAGTCGGTCGGGTTCCGGCCGTAGCACCGACCCTTCACGCACCAGATGTCGTCGTCGCTCTCGAACCAGCGCACCGCTCGCGAGACCGCGTCGGGGGCGAACTCGTGGTCGGCGTCGATGGAGGCGATGAGGTCGCCCGTGGCGTACTGGAGCGCGTAGTTGGTCGCCTTGGCCTTGCCACCGCCCGGCTCGTCCCGTTCGACGGCCTTGACGGCGTCGTACTCGGCGCCGTAGCGCTCGGCGATCTCGCCGGTGCGGTCGGTCGAGTCGGCCTCGTAGCAGACGACGATCTCGAGACACTCGTGCGGGTAGTCGAGCGCCAGCGCGGCCTCGATGGTGTCCGCGAGGACCGGTTCCTCGTTGTACGCCGGGATGACGACGCTCACGAGCGGCAGGTCGTCGGGCATCCCGCCCGGCGGCTCGGTCCGTGCGAACGCGAGCAGCGAACTCAGGTAGGTTCGTCCCACTAGTCCCAGCAGCAACACCAGCAGGACCGTCCGGAGGGTCCGCTCGTAGGCGACGGAGACCAGCGCCGGGAGGGTGAGGGCGCCGACCAGCAGGGCCGTCGTCGTCCCGTAGATGAGGGCCTTGCGGAGGGAGACGCCGGCCGCATCCGCCGTCTTGACTTTCATTGGGGTTGTTATTCCGGTCGCTGCCCATAGTGGTTTTCATACGTCGCCGCGAGTGGTTGCATCGTATTCGTCCACCCGGGTCCGCCCGAAATCGCCCCGGAACTGTTCCGAGCCGTTGATAGGGGCCGACCGTTTCATCCCCGTCGAGATGGGCCGCTCCGAACTCCGTCGTGCCCTCCAGCGGCGACTCGAGCAGCGGTGGCGCCGAACCGCTGCCGTCGTCCGTGCCCATCCGGGCCATGCCCTCGCGGTGACGCTGGTCACGGTCGTCGGCGTGGCCCTGCGGCTGTACGGACTCGGTACCGAGAGCCTCTGGGTCGACGAGGCCATCACCGTCACCGTGCTCCAGCGGTGGGGTCCGCTGGAACTCCTCACGGCGGTCCCCCGTGAGCAGCCCCACCTCCCCACGTACTACGTCCTGCTGGAGCTCTGGGCCGGCGCCGTCGGCCGCGGTGACGCCGCACTCCGGGCGCTCTCGGCCGTTTTCGGCGTCGCCGCGCTCCCGTTCGTCTACGGCCTCGGCCGCCGGTTGTTCGACCGCCGCGTCGGGCTGCTGGCGCTGGCCGTGACCGCGCTCTCGCGCTTCCAGCTCTACTACGCACAGGAGGTCCGGATGTACGCGATGCTGACCGCGCTGACGGTGGCCTCGTACTACTGCCTGCTCAGGCGCGAGGAGCCGTGGTGGGCAGCCGGCTACGTGGTCACGGCGGTCGGCGCGGCCTACGTCCACCCGTTCGGTGGGCTCGGGGTTCTGGGCGGGCTCGCGTACCTCGGGCTCGCCGCCCGCCTCGACACCCGCGGCCTCGACGTGAGCGACTGGCCGGGCCTGGCCGGCGACCGGCGAGCACCCGCCGTCGTCGCCCTGGCGCTCGTTCCGCTCGTCGTTGCGTCGGCCCGCGAGTTCGCCAGGGGTATCTCGTTGACCTACCTCTCGCGGCCGGGCCCCGACGAGGTCGCGCGCTCGCTGCTCGCCTTCTTCGGCGCGTGGCCCACACCGGGCGTCGGGGTCGCGGTCGGTGGCCTGCTCGCGTTCCTCGGTGTCGTCTCCCTCGCGCCGCTCGCGCTCGCCGCGGCCGGGCGGACGCCGCCGACACGCTGGACCAGCGCGACGCTCCTGCTGGCGTGCTGGGCGGTCGTCCCCGTCGCCGTCCTCGTAGCCGTCTCCCATCTCGTCACCCCGGTGTTCTGGTACCGGTACGCGCTCCCGGCCGCGCCGGCCTGCTATCTGCTCGTCGCCAGTGGCGGCGTCGCCCTGGCCGACCGTGCGGCGGCGTGGCTGGCGGACCGGGGGGCGACCGAGTCGGGGGCCCCGACGGCCGCCGACGGCGGGAGTCGCCGCCGCCTCGCGCTGGTGCTCCGGACCGCGCTCGCGGTCCTGCTCGTCCTGTCGCTGGTCCCGTCGGTCACCGCCTACCATACGGCTGACCAGAAGGACCAGTGGGAGGAGGCCGTCTCGACCGTCGAGTCGCGCGCCGACCCGGGCGACCTCGTGCTGGTCGACGGCTGTCTCACGATGGTTGGCTACGACCGCTACTGGACCCGGGATGACCTCGCGGTCAGGGGCGTCATCGACGTCGAGTCGGCGATGGGGGTGTCCCCGACCCCGCCCGATGTCGTCCGGCGGGCGGTCCACAACCGCTCGACGGTCTGGACGGTTCTGGCACACATCTCCGCTCGCGAGGAGCGCCGGCTCCGCGGCATCGTCCGGGAGACCCACCGGCCGGCGCGGAACCGGTCGTACGTCTCCATCGAGGTGACGCGCTACGAGCGACGGGCGGGCATCGAGGAGGGGTCGGTGAACGGCTCGATTCCGTCGCGGTCGGCGTTCGACTGCCGGAATCACCTCCTCTGAGGCCGCCTGCGCACCGTTGCCGCCGTGAATCCGCCGGGACTATTGGTTCGCCCCGCCTCACGTCTATCGATGCGCGACGTGCTGCTGGTGACCGTCGACTCGCTCCGGGCGGACACGGTCGGGTTCATGGCCGACCGGGCACCCGCCACGCCGGCGCTCGACTCCCTCGCGGCCCACCCGGCCACGACGGTCGCGACCCGCGCCTTCTCCGCCGGGAGCTACACCAAGATGGCGTTCCCGGGTATCCTGACGGGAACCAGTCCCCGGGCGTACGCCGGCGAGGAGTCGCTCGCCGGTCGGCCACACGTCGCCGAACTGTTCGCCGGCGCCGGCTACCGGACCGCTGCCTTCCACTCGGCGGGCTACCTCTCGCTCGGGACCGGCTACGAGCGCGGCTTCGACCACTTCGACGACGGCGTCCACGACCCGGCGGCGGTCGTCGGGCACCACGAGGTGGGCGATGCTGGCGACGGGTCGACCGACGGCGGGGACACGACCGCCCCCGGTGCGGCCGAAACCGCCGGCGGTCCCGTCGCCCGACTCAAGCGGCTCGCCCGGCGCCTCCCCGACGATTCGGCGCCGGCCCGCGCCCTCCGGCGCGGCTACGGCGAGGCCCGCTGGCTCTCGATGTGGGCCGGCAGCGAGCCGTACACCCCGGCCGCCGACCTGACCGACCGCGTCCTCGACTGGCTCGGCCGCGCCGACGGTCCGCGTTTCGTGTGGTGTCACTACATGGACCCGCACGTCCCCTACCTCCCGCGTGAGGGCACCGTCTCCGCGGATATCTCCCGGCGGCGTGCGGTCCAGTTGATGCGCCGCTCGGAGGGGAACGACCCCGGCGCGATGAGCGCCGCCGACATGCGGGACTTCCGGCGGCTCTACCACGGCGAGACGGCGTCCCTCGACCGCCACCTCGGGCGCCTGTTCGACGGCCTCGACGCGCTGGATGACCCGCTCGTCGTCCTGTTCTCGGACCACGGCGACGCCTTCGGCGAGCACGGCCTGCTCCGGCACGGCGGCCCGCCGCTGGGCTCGCTCGTCCACGTCCCCTGTCTCGTCCACGACCGGCGCGACGGGGCGGAGGCACCGGAGACGATTCGGACCCCGGTCTCGGCGGTCGACCTCGCCCCGACACTGCTCGACGGGGCCGACGTGGCGGCCGACGACCGACTCGTCGGGCGCTCCCTCTTCGACCTTCCCACCGACGCCGACCGGACGGTGTTCGCCTACCGCGGCAACCTCGAGGCGGCGCCGTACCACGTCACCGCCATCGACGGCGATCGGCAGGTCGTGCGGCGCCTGTTCCGGCCCGACGGGAGCCGTGACGGGACGGAGACGACGTACCGACTCGGAACCAGCACCGCCGAGGCGGTCGACGAGGTGGCCCCGGACCTCTCTACCGCCATCGACGACCATCTGGGCGACCTCGTGGTGACGGCGGCCGACGACGGCGACCGCCACGAGCCCGCCGCGGCGGTCGAGGAACGGCTGGCGCGGCTGGGCTACCGGGACCGGAACCTCTGAGCCGGCCGCCGAGCAGTCGCCCGGCCGCGCCCCGGGCTACTCGGCCTCGAACTTCGCGAGCAGGTCGTCGTAGAACGACCGGTCATCGTCGCCCTCTCCGTCGCCGTCGCGGGCCAGCTTCTCGACGATGAGCTCCGGTGTCGAGCGCGCGAGGTGGTCCTTGCGCGGCGACCGCTCGACCACCAGCTCCCCGTCCTCCAGCCCGACGGCCTCGATGCCGTCGACGGTCACGTCGATGGCACACTCCGCGCGGATCTCGGCGGCGAGGTGCGAGACGAAGACGGCCGTCGAGTCCCCCTCGGCGAGCGCCTCCAGGATTCCGGCGATGATGACCGCGCTCGCGCCGGGTTCCGTGATGGATTCGAGTTCGTCCACGAGGACGAGCCGGCGGTCCCCGCCGGCGACGAGGTCGCCGAACTCCCGGAGGGTGGCCTCGAACGCGCCCGCATCGAGGGTGCCCTGGGATTTGGCCTGGTAGTGGAGCGCCTCGAACCGCTCCAGTTCGGCCGACTCGGCCGGGACGGGCAGCCCCATCTGCCCGAGGATGACCACCAGCCCGACGAGGTCGAGCGTCGAGGTCTTCCCGCCGGAGTTGACGCCGGAGAGGAGCGCCACGCCCGCGACCCCGTAGTCGACCGGCTCGACCGCGTCGAACGGCACGTCCAGCAGTGGCGAGCGCCCGCCCTCGATGGTGAAGCCGTCGCCGTCCTCGACGAACGCCGGCATCGTGCAGTCGAAGTCGCGGGCGAAGCGCGCGACCGCGAGCTCTACGTCCAGTTCGAGCGCGTCGTCGACGAGTTCGTGCGCGGGCTCGCGCAGGTCCGCGAGGTCGGCCGCGAGGTCGCGCTTGCGGGCGGTCGCGCGGCGGTCACGCGCGGCAGTCAGCTCCTCGCGAAGGCGAGAGACGGCGCGCTCGTCGTGTTCGACCGGAAACGTCGGGTCGTCGCCGAAGGCGCGGCGGGCGATGTCGGCGTAGTCCTCCAGCCCGAGCGCGTCGACGAGGTGGTCGCGGGCGGCCTCGACGGCGGCGGTGTACTCGTCTGCCAGTTCGCGTTCCAGCAGCGAGTCCACGCCCGCGCCACGCTCGACGAGCGAGAGCAGGTCCGCGCCCTCGACGGTCACGTCCTGGTCCTCGATGGCCTCGCGGAGCCGGTCGTTGGCGACGTTCTCGGCCATCGACACCGCGGCGTCCAGGTCCTCGACGGCGTCGGTGAGCTGTCGGAGTTGCTCGTCACCGGCGACGGTGCCGTCCTCGTTGAGTTCGGCGAGCGCGTCGTCGAGGTGGTCCGGGTCCAGCGGCGCGTCGAGGTCGGCGGTGCGGGCGACGGCGGCGGCCGCCCGGAGCGGGTCGCGGTTGCGCGCGAAGAAGGCGAGCGCCCGCTCGGGGACGACGCTCTCGGGTTCGCTCAGCGCCCGCGGCTCGACCCGCACGTCGCCCTCCACCTCGACGCCGGCGAACTGCTCGTCCAGCACGACGACCGTCGAGTAGCCCCGCGCGAGTTCGGCGATGGCGCGAGCGTCGTCGACGAGTTCGACGCTCATCTCGGGGACGGCGTCGCGTGCGGCCGAGTAGGTCTCGGCGTCGCTCGTCGCGAGACAGCGGTCCCGGACGCGCACGTCGCCCGGCGCCTCCAGCGGCTCGACGCCCGCGAGTGCGTCCAGTACCTCGGGGTCGGGGTCACGTTCCATCGCGCGCTCGGCGAACTCCCGGACCTCCGCGATGCGTGACTCGCTCGCCGACGGGTAGAGCGTCTCCAGCCGGCGGGCGGCGTAGTCGGTGACGGCCCGGTCCTGCAGCAGGTCGAGCGCGTCGCGGTACAGTTCCTGGGCGCGGTCGGTCGCGAGGAAGTCGCCGTCGTCACCGTGGCGATGCCGGATAGCGGCCCGGGCGATGCGGGCCGCGCGGCCGTCGCTGATGCCCGGTGCACGGGCGATGGCGGCCACATCGCCGCTCTCGAGGGCGGCCTCCGGGTCGTCCAGTTCGGCGAGGCGGTCGGCGGTCTTCGCGCCGACGCCCGGCACCTCGCGTACGTCCATTGGGCGTCGTGGGGAGTGGACGGCCCAAAACGGTAGCGGGTCCGACCGCTCCCGGATATCCGATGGGGGCAGCGAATTATGACGGAAGTCGGAGTGTAGTCAGATAATATCTAAACTTCGGCACTTGTGGGTGATGTTAGAACGGTGTCTGGGCTATTCGCCACGGGATTGGGCGTCTCCGCCGTCGCTTGCCCGGAGCGCAGGTGCGACCAGCCCGACGAACACCAGCAACATCCCGGCCGTGACGACGTAGGCGCCGAGACTCGCGTCGCCGCCAGGGTCGTTGTACCCGAGGACGGCGTGCTGGAGGTCGTAGAAGCCGCCGTAGAGGACGAGTGCGATACCGAACAGCTGCAGACGGAGGGCGGTGGCGGACATCGGTTCGCGGTGGGGCCGCCCGTCACTCGTAGCTGACGGAGTCGAACTGTCGCCGCGTCAGGACTCCAGTGCGCGCCCCAGGTCGTCGTCCGCCGAGGAGAGACAGGAGGCCAGGCACTCCTCGGGTTCGTTGTCGATGCGACTGCTCCAGTCCTGCCACCACTCCCGGTCCAGCGTCCCTGCCAGGGTCCCGTCGACGTACACACTGACCGCCGACTCCCCGACCTCCGTGTCGATATCCATGCTATCTGATACCATTACTCTTGCACACTAAGACTTCCCGGTCCCGGCATCCCTCGCGTGGCGGCCCCCGCGCCGGGGCGGTGCGTCACACTTGACGGCCCGTTCATTGTGGGGGAAACCAGTAGGGTGACCGGTGCCAATCGACGGGACGTGCAGACGTACGACGCGTACCGGACGGCGCTGGCCGACGTGCCGCTCCCGGCGGCGTTCGTCGACCTCGACGCGCTCGAACGGAACGTCGAGACGGTGCAGGACCGGGCCGCCGGGACCCGTGTCCGGGTCGCCTCGAAGTCCGTGCGGTGCCGGGAGATACTGGACCGCGTGACCGACGCCGCCGGTATCCGTGGCCTGATGTGCTACACCGGCCGCGAGGCCGCGCACCTCCACGAGCACGGCTTCGACGACCTGCTGGTGGCCTACCCCGTCCTCGACCGGGCGGAACTCGACCCGGCGGCCGACGCCGTGGCGGCAGGTGCGGACGTGACGCTGATGGTCGACTGCGACGAGCACGTCGCACGCGCGGCGGCCGCCGCACGCGACGCCGGCATCGAGTTCGACCTGTGCATCGACGTGGACATGTCGACCGAGCACCTCACGCAGTGGTTCGGCGTGAAGCGCTCGGGGGTGCGCTCGCCCGAGACGGCGCTTGACCTCGCGGCGACCATCGACACCACGGAGGGCGTCGCGCTCGCGGGTATCATGGGTTACGACGCGCAGATTGCGGGCCTCCCCGACCGCGACCCGTCGAACTCGGCCGCTCTGAACGCCGTCATCCGCCGACTCAAGGGGCGCTCGAAGCCCGAACTGCGCAAACGCCGGCAGGACGTGGCCCGCGCGCTCGACGACGAGTACGGTATCCCGCTGGTCAACGGCGGCGGCACGGGGAGCGTCGAGTTCACCGTCGCCGACCCGTGGGTGACGGAGGTGACGGTGGGGAGCGGCTTCTACGCCCCCCGGCTGTTCGACTGGTACGACCGCTTCCAGCACGAACCCGCCGCGGGCTACGCCATCGAGGTGACGCGGGAGCCCGACCCCTCTATCTACACCTGTCGTGGCGGCGGCTACGTCGCCAGCGGGCCACCGGGCGAGGACAAGGCGCCCGCGCCCGAACTCCCGGCGGGTGCCGAGTTGCTCGACGAGGAGGGTGCCGGCGAGGTCCAGACGCCCGTGCGGTACGACGGCCCGGTGGACCTGGACTACGGCGACCCCATCGTCATGCGCCACGCGAAGGCCGGCGAACTCTGCCGGTCGTTCCGCGAGCTCCATCTCGTCCGCGGGGACGAGGTGGTCGAGACGGTTCCCACGTACCGGGGTGACGA
Organism: Haloglomus salinum; assembly: GCF_024298825.1. Taxonomy (NCBI): domain Archaea; kingdom Methanobacteriati; phylum Methanobacteriota; class Halobacteria; order Halobacteriales; family Natronomonadaceae; genus Haloglomus; species Haloglomus salinum. The sequence continues at coordinate 1,326,844 of NZ_CP101153.1, read as the reverse complement.
GACGTGCTTCCTGTGACCATGACTCTGCAGACGCACGCCGACGGCGCGGTGATGCACCGATGATGGAGTGGTCCAACTGGTCCGGCAGCGCGACCTGCCAGCCCTCGTCGGTCCACTACCCGCGGACGCTGGCCGACATCCAGCGCGCGCTCCGGGCGGCCGGACCCGAGGACACCGTCCGCGTCGTCGGCGCGGGCCACTCCTTCCCGCCGGTCGCCACCAGCGACGACGTCCTGCTCTCGCTGGAGGAGTACACCGGCCTCGTCGACGTGGACCCCGACGCCGGGACCGTGACAGTCCGGGCGGGGACGAGCCTCCACGACCTGAACCGCGCGCTCGCCGAGCACGACCTCGCGATGGAGAACCTGGGCGACATCGACAGGCAGTCCGTCGCCGGCGCGCTCGCCACCGGCACGCACGGCACCGGCGACGAGTTCGGCGTCATCGCGTCGACGGTCGAACAGCTCCGGCTCGTCACCGCGGACGGCGGCACCCGCGAACTCACCCCCGACGATGGGGATGCGTTCCGCGCGGCCTGTGTCTCGCTGGGCACGCTCGGCGTCGTCACGGAGGTGACGCTGTCGGTGCGGCCGGCGTACAAACTCGCCGAGCACAACTTCACCGCGCCCATCGACGAGGTGCTCGACGACGTGGACCGCTACCGCGCCGAGCACGACCACTTCGAGTTCTGGTGGTTCCCACACACGGGGACGGCGTGGGTGAAGACGCTGAACGAGGTCGACCCGGACACGCCGGACGAGCCCACGCCCGCGTACGAGGAGCGCCTCGAGAACCTCGCCTGGGAGGGTATCTGTCGCCTCGGCACGGCGCTCCCCCGGGCCGCGACGCCGTACCTCAATCGTGCCACCGTCGCGACGTTCGACGAGCACCACGCCGTCGGGCCCTCGCACGAGGTGTACGCGACCGAGCGCGACGTGCGCTTCAACGAGAGCGAGTTCGGCGTCCCGCTCGAGGACGCGGTCGAGGCCTTCCGAGACCTCCGCGAGACCGTCCTCGAGCATCGGGTCCAGTTCCCCGTCGAGTTCCGCACCGTCGCTGGTGACGACCTGCCCATCTCCCCGGCGTACGGCCGCGATTCGGTGTTCCTGGCCTGTCACACCTTCCACCGGAAGCCGTACCGCGAGTTCCTGGAGGACTGCGCCGCGACGCTGGAGCCGTACGACGCCCGGCCCCACTGGGGGAAGCACCACTGGTACGACGCCGACCGCTTCGCCGAGCTGTATCCGGAGTGGGAGACGTTCCAGCGCGCCCGTGAGGAGTTCGACCCGGAGGGCCAGTTCCTCAACGACCACCTCGCCGAGGTGTTCGGTGCCGGGGATGTCGCGGGCACCGAGGAGCGTGCGCCCGCCACGGACGACTGACGCCTGCCGACCCGGTTTCAGTTCTCGGAGTCGTCTCCCAGCCCCAGCAGCACCGACGGGTGGTCCGCGATGAGTCCGTCGACGCCCAGCGCCGCCAGCCGCGCGGCCTCGTGCCACTCGCGGACGGTCCAGGCGTTGACAGCCCAGCCGTGGGCGGCCGCCGCGTCCAGCACCGCGTCGCGGGTGTCCGGTACGCCCGCGGCGTCGCCAGCGTCGCCGGAACCGCCGGGGTCGGCCCACGGGTCCCGGCGCGGGTCGTCCGCCAGGAGCGTCTCCAGCGGCGGGTGGAAGGCCGCGCAGTCGTGTCGCCGCGCCACCGCGACGGCGTCGTCGACGTTCGTGAAACAGAGCGCGGCCGTCGGGTGGTCGCCGAGGTCCCCCGCGACCGCGAGTGCGGCCTCGCAGAACGAGGAGAACAGGACGTCCGCTTCCGCACCGTCGTCCAGCACGCGCTCGACGAACGGCCGCCAGGTCTCGCGCCGGGCGGCGAGGTCGTCGCCGTCCAGGTCCACCCCCGGGCGGATGTCGAACGTGCCGGGGTTCTTCAGCTCCACGTTGAGGCGCACGTCGTCGGGACAGGCGTCGACGACGGCTGCCAGCGTCGGGACCGTCTCACCCGACCCCAGCACCTCGGCGGCCGTCACCTCCGCGAGCGGTGTCTCCCAGACGACACCCTCGGCGTCGGTGAGTCCCGGGCCGCCGTCGCCGGCGGTCCCGAGGTGGCTGTCGTGGATGACGACCGGCGTCCCGTCGGCAGCGGGCTGGACGTCCACCTCGACCATCCCCGTCTCCGGGCGAGCGCCGGCCCGCCTGACGGCGCACGAGGTGTTCTGTGGGAGGCTCCCGGCGAAGCCGCGGTGGGCGACGAGCGTGGGGCTGGGCATCGATTCGGGAGGCGGGCCGTGGCCACTTCAACGGCGGTGGCCCCGTCAGAAGCGCTGGTCGGCCAGGTAGACGAGCCCGACGACGGAGGCGGCGACGAGACAGGTAGCGATGGCCAGCCCCGCCGCCGCGGGCGGGAGCGTGGTCGAGAGCAGGACGTAGATGATGGCCGCGACGAGCATCACGACGGCCCCGAGCCCGAACGCGACGGCCGGGTCGTCGGGGGTCAGCCCGCCGCCGGTCGTCGCCGGGGACGCGACGGCCGGTGCCGCGGTGTCCGTGTCGGCATCGGGTGCGCCGGGCCGTGGGAACGCCCCGTCGTCTATTTCGTCGAGGAGTGCGGTCGGGTCCACGTCGTCGAGGTCGGGGTCGATGCTGGTGCCGCCGGTGTCGCCGTAGTCCGCCTCCGTCCGGGACCAGCCCACGGCGACGGAGGCGCTGGCGCCGGTCTCGACGTTCGCGAAGTTGACGGCCGTCGCCGCATCGACGGGGTCGTCCGCGCCATCGTCGGGTTCGGGGGAGGGGGCGTCCGGTTCCGACTCCGGCTCCGTTCCCGGCTCCGGCGTGTCGGTTGGCTCCGGAGAGTGGGTCGGCTCGGTTCCGGGGGCCGACGCCTCCCCGGTGGCCCACTCCGGGAGGTCGTCGTCACCGAGTGCGTCGAAGTCCACTGTCTCGACGCCCCCGTCGGCCCGTTCCTCCTCGCCGTCGTTGTTCGGCATCCGGATACCCTCGTTGCTCGGTTTCGGCGGCCCACCTTCAATAATCCGTCGGCGCCCCGAACCCCTGATTTCCGGTCCGGAGACCGGCCGTCGACGGTGACGCGGCGGACCGTCTTCCCGCGCCCTGGGGGCGCGGGACCGCCCGACAGCACGCGAATCCGTGCCATATGTAGGGACCGATTTATGCCGGCTCCACGAGACGCCGACGTATGGCATCCACACGACTCGCCGACAGGACCGTCCTCATCACGGGGGCAGGGTCGGGTATCGGCCGCGAAACCACCATCCGCTGTGCCGAGGAGGGGGCCAACGTCATCGCCACCGACGTGGACACGAACGGTGGGCAGGAGACCGTCGACATGGTCCGCGAGGCCGACCCCGACGGCATCGTGGAGTTCGAGAAGCTGGACGTGACGGACAAGGAGCGGTTCCAGGAGGTCGCCGACGAGACCGCCGACCAGTACGGGCTGGACTGCGTCGTCAACAACGCCGGCACCGGCCACCCGCCCGCCAACGTCGAGGACGTGAGCGACGGCACGTTCGAGTACGTGATGGACGTGAACCTCCGGGGCGTCTGGAACGGCTGTCACACGACGCTCCCCCACCTGAAGGAGGGCGACGACGACGCGGCCATCGTCAACGTCTCCTCGCTCGCGGGCTTCCTCGGCTTCCCGCAGCAGTCGGTCTACTCGCTGACGAAGGGGGCCGTCCTCAACTTCAGCCGCGCCGTGGCCGCCGAAGCCGGCTACGCCGGCGTCCGCTGTAACGCGGTCTGTCCGGGCTTCACGGACACGCCGCTGGGCCGCCAGTACTTCGAGACGAAGGGCGACCCGGAGAAGGCGATGGAGAAGGCGGCGAAGCAGTACCCGCTGAAGCGCCTGGGCGAACCCAACGAGATTGCCGAACCCATCCTGTTCCTGCTGAGCGAGGACGCCTCCTGGATCTCCGGGCACGGCCTGGTCGTGGACGGGGGGTTCTCCATCACGTAATCGACGCGTCGGCGGTCGAACCCCCCCGTTTCCGGTCGAACTCACTGCTCGACTCGCACGAGTATTCAAACCGGAAGCCGCAGCAACGCCGCCGATGAGCGAGCGTGCTCTCGTCGCCTACGAGCGCCCCGACGGTCGGTACAACTGCCACTACGCTCACTGGGGCGCGACGGACGGCCTCGACGACCGCCTGACGCCCGCGACCCCGTTCGGCGGCGCGGAGCCGCGTGCCGAGTGGGCCGCGGGCGTGCTGCGCGACCTCCTGACCGCCACCGACGCCGAGGCTCCGCGCGTGGCGAGCCGGACCCCGGATGACGCGGCGACGGCCGTCGACCCGGCGCCGCTGGCGGTCGCCGTTCCACTGGAAGCACTCCCCGACCACGTCGTCTACGGGAGCCACGAGGCGCTGTTCCTCGTGGACCGGTCGTTCGGCGTCACCGCGTTCGTCGCCGTGTCGTTCGACCTCGCGTCCGTCGCCGCGGCACTGTCCGGAATCGACATCGACCCGGAGGCGGGCGGTGCGCTGGTGCCGGTCGATGCCGGAACCTCGGTCGCGGCGCTGCGCGAGCGGGCCGCTGGGGCCCGCGAGGCGCTCGGCGCGGCCATCGACCACGTCGACGGGTCGAACCGCGGCTGTACGCCGGCCGTTGCGCGGGCCGCCCTCCACGAGACGCTCGTCCGCTGGGTCGGCGCCGACCGGCTCCTCGTCGCCGACGGTGACCACGGCCGGACCGGCGCCGGCGCCTGACGCGGCCCGACCGTGACGGGTTTGACAGGGGCGCCGCTACCGGCACGGTAGTGAGTGACGACGCGAGCGCGGGCACCGACGACACGGATGCGGACGCGGACCTGCCCCCAGCGCCGGCTGCGGCCGTGAGCGGCCGCGGGGTCGAGACGGTCGTCGCGCCCACGGCCGCGGATGCGCTCGCGGTCTGTGAGCGCGCGCTCGCCCGGGACGCGATGCTGACGGTGTTCGGCCGGTGCAGCGTCGAGTACGAGGGCCGCGCGAGTTCCTCGCTCGGCCCCGGCGACCGCCTGCTCGTCTGCAAGCCCGACGGGAGCGTCCTCGTCCACACGGACGAGGGGCAACAGCCCGTGAACTGGCAGCCGCCCGGCTGTACCGTCGAGCCGTCGCTGGTCGCGGCCGGCGACGACCCGGAGGGGGATGCGGCGGCCGGCGGCGACCCGGAGGGGGACGCCGCCGACGTCGAGCGCGAGCCACGCCTGCGCGTCCGGAGCGAGCGCACCACTCCGGCCGAGCGCATCGAGGTGACCTTCGACCGCGTCGCGCAGGTGTCGGCCTACGACGCGGTCGACCCGGAGGAACTCGCGCTGACGGGGACCGAGGCGGACCTCCGCGAGCGCATCCTCGCGGACCCGGCCCTCGTCGAGCCGGGGTTCACGCCGCTCGCGACCGAGCGACAGACGCCCGCGGGCGCCGTCGACATCTACGGCGAGGACGCCGACGGCCGGACGGTGGTGCTCGAGCTGAAACGCCGGCGCGTGGGGCCGGACGCGGTGGGCCAGCTCTCGCGCTACGTGGATGCACTTCGACGTGACCTGCACGAGGATGCCGAGATTCGCGGCGTGCTGGTCGCGCCCTCCGTGACCGACCGGGCGCGGCAGTTGCTGGCCGAGGAGGGACTGGAGTTCGTCTCCCTCGAACCGCCGGATAACTCGTAAATCGGGGCCTATGAATATATAACTGCGCACATTTTTGAAAAGAAATTTCAGTTATCTATATAAGTCTACGCTATCTGAAATCTCGGTTGAGTAGACAGAGACGCCTACGAAGCCCTCGCGCTCTCGACCATCCGGGACTCGCTGTCTCCGAAAATCTCCGATTTTCGGGATGACGAGAGAGCTTCGCTCTCTCGAACCACGCTCCTCGGCCTCACTTCGTTCGGCCTGCGGTGCTTACGTCGTCCGGGACGGATCGAGAGCGCTCGCCCTTCGATTCCACCAGGGGTTGTGTTTCGGGTCGAGCGATGCGCGTGGTGGTTCCACCGGAGTGCTAGTGCCCCCACACCTCCCCGCGCGAGCGCCGCAGTGTTCCAGCACGCTCGCTGACGCTCACGGCTTCGCCGTTCGCTCGGGGGAGCGAAGCTCCCCCGCTGCTCGCGGCTTCCACGGGAAGGCGCTCGCGCGCTTCCTTTGCTCGGAACCGGTTAGCCGACCAGTCAAGGGCCGAGAGCGCGTGGCCGAACGAAGTGAGGCCCGCGCGACCCGGGGAAGGGCAGGGGAGCCGCGACCCTCGACAGCCGGCACCGGGTGGGACTGAAAGGGGCCGCCCGCTCGACCCGTCCCCGACGAAGTAAGCACCGCAGCGACCGAAGGGAGCGAGGCGCGCAGCGAGGCGCGGACGGTCGAGCGGGCGGGGGCTTTCCGGGTGGTCTGGTCGTAGCGGAGTGGAGCCTCGTTCCGGGTGGTCTGGTCGTGGTGGAGTGCGACACCCCCCACGACGTGCTAGCCCCATCCCGGCAGCCCTAACACGTCCCCGCAACACCCCCTCACCGATGCGACTGGAGGACTACTGGGGCGTCGGGCCGAAGACGGCCGCCCTGTTGCGCGAGGAACTGGGCGAGCAACGCGCCATCGAGGCCATCGAGTCGGTGGACTCGCGCACCCTCGCCGAGGCGGGGCTCTCGCGGGGGCGCGCGACCCGCATCCTCCGCCGGGCCGCGGGCGGCGAGGGGCTGGACCTGCTCGCGACGCGGGACGCCCGCGCGGTCTACCGGGACCTCGTGGAACTCATCGAGGCGTACGCCGTCACCGAGAGCGCCGCCGACCGCGTCCGGGTGCTGACCCCGCTCGCGAGCCGGGAGGCCATCGCCGACCGGCTGGCGGAGACGATGACCGCCGTCGAGTCCTGGCGGGCGCTCGACGAGGACACGCGCGCGGCCGTCCTCGACGCGTTCGACGACCACGCCGGCGCCGGCGAGGTCGACGCCGCCGAGACCGCGCTGGCGCTGCTGGACGCGGGCGTCTCTGCGGGCGTGTTCGCGCCGCTGGCCGAACTCGACCGCGACGCGCTGGCCGACGCGACGCGGGCACTCCGGGCGCTGGGCCACGGGGCGGATGCCGACACGGAGGGAACGGGCCGCCGTGTCGCGCGCGGTGCCGATGATGAACTCGACCGGCTGCGCGACGCGCTCGGGCGGGCCGAGGATATGCGCGCCGACGCCGACGCGGTCCTCGAGGCGGTCCGCGAGGAGGCCCGCGACGCCAGCGAGTTCCGCGGCGCACTCCGCCGGTACGTCGTCCGCGAGGCCGACGTCGACGACGCCGTCGTCAGCGAAGCCCTGCCCGACGACGCGACGGCTGCCGACACGTTCGTCACGGAGTCGTTGCGCGCCATCGTCGCGGAACTGCGCGAGCGCGTGGACGAGCGCGAGCGCGAGGTACGCGCGGACCTCGAAGCGGACCTCGAAGCGGGACGTGAGGCCGTCGACACGGCTGTCGCGGCCGTCGACGACGTGGCGCTCGACGTCTCGCTCGCCCGGTTCGCCGTCGCGTTCGACCTCCGGGAGCCCGAACTCACGGAGGGCGAAACCGTGCTGGCCGTCGAGAACGCCCGCAACCTCGACCTCGTGGCGGCCGACGCCGACGTCCAGCCCGTCGACTACGGGCTGGGCCCGCACACGCTCGACATCGAGGCGCCGACGGACGACCGCGTGGCGGTGCTGACGGGCGCGAACTCCGGCGGGAAGACGACGCTGCTGGAGACGCTCGCGGGCGTCGCGCTGCTGGCGCACATGGGCCTGCCCGTCCCCGCCGAGCGCGCGCAGGTGACCGTCGTCGACCGGCTGGTCTTCCACCGCCGGCACGCCTCGTTCAACGCCGGCGTCCTGGAATCGACGCTGCGCTCGGTCGTCCCACCCGTGACCCAGGAGGGGCGCACGCTCCTGCTCGTCGACGAGTTCGAGGCCATCACCGAACCCGGAAGCGCGGCCGACCTCCTCCACGGCCTGCTGACGCTCGCCGTCGAAAGAGGGGCACTGGGCGTGTTCGTGACCCACCTCGCCGAGGACCTGGAACCGCTGCCGACGCCCGCGCGCACGGACGGCATCTTCGCGGAGGGGCTGACGACGGACCTGGAACTGGAGGTCGACTACCAGCCACGGTTCGGGACGCTCGGGCGCTCGACGCCGGAGTTCATCGTCTCGCGGCTGGTCGCGGAGGCCGGCGACCCCGTCGAGCGCCAGGGCTTCGAGACGCTCGCCGCGGCGGTGGGCCAGCAGGCCGTCCAGCGGACGCTCGCGGACGCGGAGTGGAGTGACGAGCCGAATTAGATACTTGTCCCTGGAATTCACCGGGTGTTTGTGGATTACATTGACTTTGGCCGCCATTCTCTCTATAATACTCTCTGACCGAGCCCGCCGCCCCTTCCATTCCAACCCGAAGATCGGCTGCCAAGGCCCGCGGCGCCCCTGCCCTTCCCCAGGCCGCACGGGTGCGCGTGCAAGGCGCTCACCACGTGCGCCCGACCGAAGAGTGGCTGGTTGGCCGGCTGGTTCCGAGACCAGGAAGCGCGCTCGCGCCATTCCGACGAACTCGCGAGCGCTAGCGAGCGTGGTGAGTCGTCCCAGCGCGAGCGCGGGGAGGTGTGGGGACACCCTGCTCGCCCGGAACCACCACGCGCGAACCCTCGGCCGAACCAGCAACAGGGCGGGACTGAAAGGGGCGGGGGCTTTCGACGCGGTTCTGTCGTGGTTGTCCTCACTGCTGCCGAACCGGATGCCCTCGTGACGGCGCCGGGACTCAAACGACTGTTTGAGCTTACAGAAGGCCGTTCAAATAGGGGTCCCATGATACGACCACGATGAGCGTACACGCAAGCGCAGAACCCGAGCAGGAATCCGAGACGCGCTCCGACGCCGAGCGGCTGGAGCGGTACCTCCGCGACCGGGCTGCCGACGGCGAGTTCTACTGCAAGAGCAAGTTCATCGCCGACGACGTCGGCATGTCGGCCTCACAGATCGGGAACCTGATGCCCGACCTCGACGATGCGGCCGAGGGGCTGACCGTCGAGCGCTGGGCGTACACGAACGCGACGACCTGGCGGGTCGCGCTGGAGTCCTGACGCGGGCCACTGCCGCTGTCACCGCCATCACCACCGTCGCCCCCCAACCACCGCCCCCGACCACCGCTCCCGCTCCCGTTCAGCGCCGTCTACCGCCGGAGCCAGTCCACGATGGCGGATTTGTTCTCCTGGACGACGGAGACGTGGCCGTAGTCGGGGTAGAAGTGTGCCTCCGCGGTCGGAACGTGTCGTTCCAGGTACCGCCCCGCGTCGACCGGAACCAGCCGGTCGGCCCGGCCGTACCAGAGCCCGACGGGTACGTCGATGGTCCCGAGGTCGAAGCCCCAGTCCGTCGCGTACAGGCGCAGGTCCGTCACGAGATGCTCGTTCCCGTGCCCCTGTCGGGCGGCGACGGCGGTCGCGATGAGTAACTCGCCGGCCTCGCTGCGCCAGTAGTCCGCGTCGTACTCCGCGGCGGTGGCCGCGCGTCGCTCGATGAGCTTCTCGGGGGCGTACCGTTCCGCGAGCTCCTCCGCGCGCAGGTACGCCCGGATGACTCCGGGCGCGTACCTCGCGACGGTGAACGGGCCGCGGGCCGCCGGCGAGACGGCCTGCATCGGCCCGACACCACAGCCCACCGCCACGCGGGGCGTCCGCTCGGGTATCTCGGACGCGCAGGCCAGCGCGTACGGGCCGCCACCGGAGACGCCGAGCACCGGCGCCGACTCGATGCCGAGGTGGTCCATGAGCGCGGTCACGTCGGCGGGCCAGTCGGTCAGGCGCCGGCCGGGGTCCGGGTCCGAGATGCCGAACCCAGGGCGCTCGGGGGCGATGATACGGAGGCCCCGCTCCCGCCCGACAGCGTCGAACGCGGCCGCGAACGTCCGACAGTTGGGCCAGCCGTGGAAGAGGAACCCCGGCTCCCCGTCGGGGTCGCCGGTCTCGGCGTAGCCCAGGTCGCGCCCGTCGGGCAACTCGATGGTTCGCGGGTTCTCGAATATCTCGCGCCCGACCGCCAGCGGGCCCTCGGTCGCGCCCTCGAAGAACGGCGGGACGGCGTCGCGGCCCTCGCGGAAGCGGCGGACCGTGTCGGTGAGTCCTGTCACGGTATGGCTGTGGCGGGGTGGCGTCGTAACGCTTGTTCCGATTCCCATCGCGCCTATCCCTCCCCATCCCGACGTATCCGCATGGTCAACGACACGCCCGGCATCCACCACGTCACGGCGATGGTCGGGGACGCGCAGGCGACCCTCGACTTCCACGTCGGTGTCCTCGGGTTGCGGCTGGTCAAGCGAACCGTCAACCACGAGGACGTCCTCCGTTACCACCTCTACTACGGCAACGGGTCCGGTGACCTGGGGACCGTCTACACCTGCTTCCCGTACCCGGGGGAGCCGCCAGGTCGCCGCGGGCCGCCGCAGTGGAGCAGCGTCGCGTTCGCCGTCCCCGAGGGCTCGCTCGACTTCTGGGCCGACCGCCTCGCCGACCACTCCGTCGAGACCGAGCGCCGCCAGCGGTTCGACGGTGAATCGTTGCTCCGGTTCGAGGGCCCCGCCGGTACCCGTCTCGAACTCGTCGCCGCCGACTCGCCCGTCGAGCCGTGGCACGAGGGGCCCGTCCCCGCGGACGTTGCGATTCGGGGCATCCACGGGGCAACCGCGCTCCCGGCCGACCCGTTCCGGACCGCGAGCGTGCTGGAGACACTCGGCCTCGACCGCGTCGGGCAGGACGGTGAGCGCGTGCGCTACCGCGCGGGCGGCGACCACGGGACCATCCTCGACCTGCTGGACCGCGGCGCCGGCTCGGGGTCGGCGACGGAGCGCGAGCGGGAGGCTCGCTCCGGTTTCGGCCGCGAGGGTCCCGGCACGGTCCACCACGTCGCCGTCCGGGTGCCCGACGACGACCTCATGGACTGGCACGACCTGTTCCGCGAGCGCGGCGTGCAGGTCTCGCGGGTCCGGGACCGCCACTACTACCGCTCCGTCTACGTCCGCCCCGGTGGTGGCGTCCTCGTCGAACTCGCCTCGGAGAAGCCGGGCGTCACCGTCGACGAGGCGGTCGACGACCTCGGCGAGTCGCTCGTCCTGCCGCCCTGGGCCGAGGACGACCGCGAGATGATCGAGGACCAGCTCCCACCGGTCGAGGTGCCCGCCGTCGAGGACTGGCGATGACCGGCGCCGGGGGCGACACCGGTGAGGAGCGGGCCGACGGTTGCACCGACGGTCCGACCGCCGGCGTCGCGGGGCCGCACGGGGGTTGCCGGGTCGTGGCTGCCGGGGCGCCACGCGGCGCCGCCGAGGCCGCCGTCGTCGCGCTCCACGGCCGCGGCACGACCGCCCAGGGCGTCGTCAACCTCCTCGAACCCGTCCACCGCCACGGGGTCACCGTCCTCGCGCCCGATGCCGAGCGGAGTCGCTGGTTGCCCTACGCTGCCGACGCGCCCCACGAGCACAACGAGCCACACCTGTCGTCGGCACTCGCGGTCGTGGATGCCGTCGTCGCGGACGCCGTCGACCGGCTCGGACTCGACCGCGAGCGCGTCGTCCTGCTGGGGTTCTCGCAGGGTGCCGGCATCGCGGCCGAGTACGCCGCCCGGAACCCGGGCCCCTCGCCCGTGGTCGCCCTCAGCGGGTCGCTCCTCGGTCCCGACGTCGACCCCGGGGCGTACGCCGGGGCCGACGGCACAGCGGCGGGGGTGCCCGTCTTCCTCGGTGTCGGTGCCGACGACCCATACGTCCCCGTCGCGCGGATGCGAGCGACCGCCGACGTGCTCCGGGCGCTGGGGGCCGACGTGACCGAACGCGTCTACGAGGGCGTCGGCCACGAGGTGACCGACGACGAGTTCGCGTGGGTCGACGACCTGCTGGCGGGACTGGTCGGAGACTGACGCGGGGGCCGAACTATCTCGAAAATCTGGTCTACAAGCGTTAAATATCGGCTACATATTCTGGATGATTGCGATAGTTGGTTAGGTGGCGACGTTCACCGACCACGTGGTACCGACCGACCGAAGACCTATGCCGGGCTGTTCCGCAGCCTGCCCCATGAGCCACCACTCCGACGACCGCACGGCGACGGAGGCGTTCGAGGTGCTGGCCGACGCGACACGGCTCGACATCCTCCGCGAGCTGGGGCGGGCCGAGCCTCACGGCGCGCCGGCGTCGCTGTCGTTCTCCGAACTGCGTGCCCGGGTCGGTGTCCGCGACAGCAGCCGGTTCAACTACCACCTCCAGAAGCTCGGCGACACCTTCGTCGGCCAGTTCGACGCGGACGACGAGCGGGAGGGCTACTACCTCACCTACCCGGGGTACACGATATACCGGCTGCTCGTCCGTGGTGTCTTCGCCGGGAGCCCGCCGGTCAGCGCCCGAACCGAGGCATGGGACTGCCCCGAGTGTGGGTCGGCGCTCACGGTCGCCAGCCGCGGTGACGGCGTGACCGACGTGGACTGCCCGGCGTGTGGGGCGGACTACCTCCACTACGAGTTTCCACCGCACGGCGCCGCCGACCGGAGCGACGACGCCGACGCCCTCCTCCGGGCGGTCGACGCGTGGGCGCGGAGCCAGCTCCTCCTGTTCGACCGCGGGGTCTGTCCGTGGTGTGGCGGCCGCGTCGACAGCCATCTCACGACCGACCCGGACAGCCTCCCGCACGACGTGGACGAGGACGCGCCCGCGTTCGTCCGATACGTCTGCGGTGGCTGTGGCGGCGGCCCCTCCGTCGAGGTGGACTACACCGTCCTCGACCACCCGGCACTCGTCGCGTTCTGCCACGACCACTCCGTCGATGTCCGCGAAGAGCCCATCTGGTACGTCGTCGACCGCCTCGACGTGGCTGTCGAGGTGGGGGACGAGGCCCCCGACGGGCCGGTGGCGGCGGTGTCGATGACCGCCAGTGGGGAGCGCATTCGCCTCCGCGTCGACGCGGACGCGCGTGTCGGCGACGCCGAGCGAGCCCCGGTCTGACGGGCGCGCCGCTGCCCGCCGCTGCCGTTCAACCGTTCGTCGGTGCCGTCGACTCGACCCGGGTGGTCAGCTCGTCCGGTACGAGCCGGTGGAACTCGAACGCCACCTCCGACGGCGGCCGCTCGAACACGTCGTGCAGTGGGATGTGGACCCGCCGAAGCCCCTCCATCGCGTCCGTCCCGATACCCTTCTCGTCGGTCGGCTCCAGCCGTCCAGACGCCACCACGCTGCGGTAGCGGTCCGTCTCCCCGTGGGTGACGAACGTCACCGCCCGGCCCGCGAGGTCGGATTTCTCGCCGCCCGGCCCGACGGCCAGCCGGAAGTAGAACGTCTCCTCGGCGGCGTCGTAGCCGTACGACACGGGAACGGCGTACGGCGGCTCGTCCGTCGCGCGTGCGTAGGAGATGACGCCCGTTCCGCCGGCGCCGAGGAACGCGTCGCGCTCTGCCTCGTCCATCGTCACGCTCTCGATGTCGTCCATGTGTTGTGCTATAGTCCCACGGACCAAATACCGTGTGTCCCTTCCCGGGCCCCGGGACACCGGCTCGTCTCACGTCCGCGTGACGGACGGCTGGCGACGAACGGCCGGTCGACGCCCTCCGTCTCGCACGCCGGGTCCGCCACCTCGCCGATGCGCATCGTACTGTTGAGACGCAGCAGCGGTGCCGGACGGTGAGCCCGGACTCACCTTGTCGCTCGACAGGTCAGCTATCATTGCCGTCCACGGCGAACAGTCTTGTATGAGTGATGCAAATTCGTTTTCGTCGGGTGGTACCGACGGGTGTGATTCGGCCGACGGGACGCTCGCTGTGGCCACGCCGGGCGAGGAGTGGTGTCCGATTCTCGCGACCGGGACGCTGCTCGGGAACCGCTGGGTGCCGGCCATCGTGGACCGGCTGCTCGACGAGCCCCACCGGTTCGTCGAGCTGCGGGAGGCGCTCCCGGGTGTCTCCTCGAAGGTCCTCTCTGACACGCTCGACCGGCTCGTCGAGCAGGGCGTGGTCGAGCACCGCCGGTCGGCCGCCTCGCACCACCCGTTCCAGTACGCGCTGACCGGGCGCGGCCGGTCACTCCGGCCCGTCGTGGCCGCGATGCGGGCGTGGGGTGACGAGCAGGTCGCCACGGCCGACGACCCCGACACCGCACGGGTCCACATCTAAGTGACCGAGGCTCGACCGCTCCCATATGCGATACGAACTCGCCACCGCCGCGGTTCTCGCCCTCCTCGTAGCCATGAGTGGGTCGTTCGTGGTGGCGGGGACCGGGACGGGGAACGACGACCCCGGTGCGTTCGAGGACCTGTTGAGCGTCGGGATGACGCAGGTCGAGGTCTCGGAGGCCGACCGGGTCGGGGCCGTCATCCCGCGGGCGCAGGTCTACTACGCCCGCTTCGAGTTCGGTGTCGGCTACTACGGCGTCGAGAGCCTCGTCGCCCGGCTCCAGCGCCCGGGCCACGGGGACCGGTACGGTCGGCCGCTGGTCGTCTACGTCTCCGACTTCGCCGGCGAGGGGGCGAACCGCACGGCCGAGGGCTACCTGACGACGGACGCGCTCGGGGACCCGGACTGGGTCCGGGCCGAGGACGCCCACTTCGTGGTCGGGAGCGAGGCACGGCTCCCCGCCGGCCCGACCGTGGTGCCGTTCTCCTCGCGGACCGATGCCGAGCGCTTCGCCGAGCGGTTCGGCGGCCGGGTCGAGCGGTGGGAGGCCGTCCGCGAGTTGCCGGTCGAGAGCGGTGACCGGTCGCCGGCAGAGTGGCAGGAGACGGTGCGCCAGCGGGCGGCGTGGGCCGACCGGAGCGTGGCCGCGACCGACCCGCTGCTGGACCGGCCCGTCGCGGCCACGGTCGCCCCGGGCGAGTCCGTCGCCGCGGCGGTCCAGCGTGCGCCGCCGAACACGACCGTTCGGCTCCAGCCGGGCGTTCACCGGGTCCGGAACCTCACCGTCCGGAAGCCGCTGACCCTCCGCGGTGCCGGGTCGGAGACGCTGCTGCTCGGCGGCGGCAACGGGACCGTCGTCGAGTTCCGGGCACCCCGCTCGGCCATCGCGTCGGTCCGCGTCGCGGGCGTCGGTGACCGGCAGGTGGGCAACCTCTCGCGGGCCGAGGACTGGAGCGAGCGCATCCGGCTCGCGTATGCCGTTGCGGACGCTGGGATTCGGTTCATCGAAGCGAACGGGTCGCTGGCCCACGATGTCGGCGTCAGGACCCCTGCGAACGGCATCGTCTTCATCGAGAGCGACGGCAGCGTCGCCCGCGAGGTCCGGGTCGTCGGCGACACGCCCTGGTCGGCAGGGTTCATGGACCTGCTCGCGTTCCGGTCGCGGATCGTCGTCCAGGACTCGCAGTTCCAGGGCGGCCGGGACGCCGTCTACACCCACCGCTCTGATGGCCTCGTGGTGCGGAACAACACGATGGAGGGGGTCCGGTTCGGCGTCCACGAGATGTACACCTCGAACGCGCTGGTCCGGGACAACGACATCCGCAACACCGCCATCGGGGTCGTGGTTATGACCCGGCCGACGGGCAACGCCATCGTCGGCAACGCCGTCCGCGACAGCGACGGCGGTGTGAGCATCGCCGGCAGCCGCTCGTACGCCGCCGACAACGTGGTGTTCGAGAACACGTACGGTATCCAGACGACGAGCTCGGGCAGCTACTACGTGGGCAACCTCCTGGCGCACAACGAGGACGGCGCCCGGACGGGGACGCTCCTCCCGACCAACCGCGTCACCCGGAACGACTTCGCCGACAACGGGGAGCACGCTCGGGACCGCTCGATGGGGTCACTCCAGGTCTGGACGGTCGACGGCGTCGGCAACTACTGGACGGGCGCGCCCGGCTACGACCGCGACGGCGACGGTACTCTCGACCGCTCGTTCCGCCCGACCGGTCCCGTGGATGGTCCGGCCGCACGGACGACCGGCGGGCCGGCGCTTGCCCGCTCGCCCGCGGTCGCACTCGTCCGGGCCATGCGGACCAGCGTCCCCGGCTTCCGGCGCGCGGGCGTACTCGACACCGCGCCGCTGGCCGCTCCCGCGGGCACGGACCCGGAGACACGGCTCGTGCGAGCCCGGGAACGGACCGAACCGCTCCCGACGCCGCTGGTCGAGCCCGTCCCGGCGAACGCGACGACTGGCACGACCAGTGTGACGACCGACACGGCGGCTACGACACGGAGGACGAACCCATGACGGACACGACCCAGTCGGGCACGACGGCCGCGGGCGAGCGGGCAGGACAGGGTGACGAACGGAGCGACGGTCACCGGCCGACGCCCGACGCCGACGAGCCGGTGCTGACCCTCGACGGAGTCGACCGGGGTTTCGGCGACCTGACGGTGGTCGAGGGGGTGTCGACGCGCCTCCGGGCGGGGCAGGTGGCCGCGCTCGTCGGTCCCAACGGGTCCGGGAAGACGACTCTGCTCCGGGTCATCGCGGGGCTGCTCCCGGCCGACGCGGGCGAGGTGTCGGTCGCCGCGGAGGGGCCACGCGCGGTCGGATACCTCCCGCAGGCGCCCCGGTTCCGGTCCCGGCTCACGGTCACGGAGACGCTATCGTTCTATGCCGACCTGGTCGAGGGAGGTGTCAGCGTCGACGAGGCGCTCGAACGGGTCGGGCTGGCCGAACTCCGCGACCGCCGCATCGAGGCGCTCTCGGGCGGGATGGTCCGGCTCGTGGGGCTCGCGCAGGCGCTGCTCGGCGACCCTGCCCTGCTCGTGCTGGACGAGCCCACGAGTAGCCTCGACCCCGCGATGACCGAGTACATCTACGACGTCATCGCCGACCTCGCCGCCGAGGCGGGAACGGCCGTACTGCTCTCGACGCACGACCTCGATGTCTCGCGGGTCGCCGACCGGGTGCTCCTGCTGAATCGGGGCCGACTGGCCGTCGACGACACGCCCGAGGCGGTCTGTGCCGCCCGCGACGCCGAGACGCTGACGGATGCGTTCCTCGCCGAGGTGGGTCGGGGCCGGACCGTCCAGCCCGGGTCCGGGACCGTTCAGGACGAGGGAGCCGGCGACGACACTGCGGCCGCCAACGGGGGTGATGCGTGATGGCGCCGTCAGTCGACCGCACGGCGTTGCGGGCCGTCGTCCGCCGTGAGCTACGGACCCTGACCCGCACGCGCGTCCACCTGCTGCTGGCCGGCGGGTTCGTGCTAGCGGTGGTGGGGCTGGTCTGGGTGAGCGGGAGCACCGGCTTCGTCCCGACCGTACTGTCGCTGCTGACGCCGCTGGAGGTCCTGCTCCCGCTGTTGACCGCCGCGTTCGTCTCCCGGGCGGTGCTGGGCGACCGGGAGCGCGGCGAGCTGGCGCTGGTCCGGACCTACCCGGCCAGGGCCCGGACGTACGTCGTCGGTGTCTACCTCGGCCGGATGACCGCGCTGCTCGGCGCCGTCCTGGTGCCGTTGCTGGTCGTGCTGGTGATGGTGGCGCTCGGCAGCGTCGAATCGACGTTCCTGGTCCAGCACAGCGGCCTCGACTCGCCCGTGCTGTTCGTCCGATTCGTCGTCCTGACGGCCCTGTTCACGGCGGTGCTGACGGCCATCTTCACCGCGCTCTCGGCGGTCGTCCGGGTCGTCCGCCGGGGGGTCGCGGTCGCGGTCGCGGTGGTGGTCCTCCTCGTCGTCGGACTGGACCTCCTCATCATCGCCGGGCTGGCGACCGACCTGTTGCCCGAGTCCGCGCTCCCGGTCGTGCTGACACTCACCCCGAACGGGGCCTACCGGAGCCTCGTGCTGGAGACCGTCGTCGCGCCGGTCGTCACCTCGCCGGTCAGTGCCGGTGCCCCCCTCCCGGCAGTGCTGGCGCTGCTGGCCTGGGGAATCGGCTCCCTCGTCGTGGCGACGCTCGCGATCACCGGCATCGACTGACCCACCCACCCATGACTCGAGACATCACGGACACGACGGACGCACCGACCCCGACAGATACCACCCGGACGGACGTATCGAATCGAGAATCGCATCGCGGGACCCACGTCCCGCCGCCGCTCTCTCGACGGGCGGTGCTGCGGGCCAGCGGCGCCGCCGCGGTCGCCGGCCTGGCCGGGTGCTCGTCGCTCACGGGGCAGGACTGCACCCACGAGACGGACCCGGCGGCCATCGCACTCACCGGGACGAAACGCTGCGAGGAGTGTGGGATGGTCATCGACCGCCACCCGGGTCCGGTCGGGCAGATATTCTACTGCGACAACGAGCCCCAGAACCACGCGAACCCCGCCTGGTTCGACGCGCTGAACCCCTGCCTGTTCGACTATCACTTCGCGAAGGAGGACGCGGGCTGGTCGCCGACGGCCATCTACGTCACCGACTACTCCGCCGTCGACTGGGAGGTGTTCAGCGAGGGTGGTGACCAGTTCGTCTCCTCGCACGTCGCGGCCGAGGCGTTCGGGCCGGCCCGCGAGATGACCTACGTCGCCCGTAGCGACATCAAGGGAGCCATGACGACAGCCATCGTCCCGTTCTCCGACTCGGCCGACGCAGAGGCGTTCCAGTCGGAGTACGGGGGTGAGCTGCTGGCGTTCGAGGACATCACGCCCGCGCTCGTCCGGGGATAGGCGATTCGTCGTGCGCCAACCGACGAGCCATAGGGTCGGCTCACCAACACCCGACGGAGGCGATTCCTGATGACGACCGCAGGGGACGGGACCGCCGGGCGGCCACGGTGCGACTGGTGTGGCGAGCCCATCGCCCGGAGCGAACCGGTGACGGAGCTACGCGCGCTCTCCGACGGGCCGGGGGATGGCGTGCCGCCGGGTCCGGCGGCCGATGTCCGCGTCCACGCGACGGTGTGCCCGGACTGCTACGCTGCCGCGTTCGACGACCCGGGGTTCGAGCCGGTGGCGGTCGAGCGGGCGGCCGACCGGCGGCTGGTTCTGCTCGCGGAGCCGGCACAGGTCGGCCCGGTGGACTGCCGCTACGCGGCGGCGCCGGTGGCCGAGTGGTCGCTCCCGGCCTGACTCCCGCGCGGCTCAGAGCGTCTCCGAGAGGTAGTACTCGACGAGCTGTGCCTCTGCCCGGCGGAGCCGGTAGGAGACCGTCGACCGCGGCAGGTCCAGCCGGTCGGCCACCGCGTCCAGCGTCGTCTCGCTCGGCGTCTCGTAGTAGCCCATCTCGGCCGCCGTCGCCAGCACCTCGTCCTGGTCCGGCGGGATGGTCAGCGAGGAGAGCATGTCCGCCGCCCAGCCGCTCGCGGCGTCGAGGTGGCCGAACTCGAACGTCAGTCCGTCACGGAGCGCCGCGCTCAGGGCGTCGTACAGCAATCCGACCTTCTCGTCGTCGCGCATCAGCAGTTGCCAGCGCTGTTCGCTCTCCTGCCGGACCAGGCGGAACAGGACGCCGCCGGGCAGATACCGGGTCGCCAGCCGCGGGACCGTCTCACAGCGCGTGATGTCGGATAGATACGTGTAGACGACCCGGTGGCCGGGGCCCACGTCGAGCAGGTCGACGTAGCGCTCCCCGTCGCACGCCCGGCCGCTGATGGACTCGCCGCCCGCCGCGAGCAGCCGGTCCTCGATGCGCTCGAGCGCTGCGCTCGGGCCGACGACGCGTTCCAGCCGCCACGCCTGCTCGCCGTCGAGCGAGCAGAGGAACGCCTCCGAGCGCGCCCGTGGCGCCTGCATAAAGGCGTCCATCACCCGGTCGGCCCCCGACTCGAAATGAATGGAGAAGACGAACTCTCGCACGGCTATGCCTTGTCGTGCGACAAGCTTAAGCCCACTTCGGTGCCGGGGTCGGCGGTAGCGCTCCGGAGGCCGGCACGTGCCTCCGGATTCCTGTCGCAGGATAACTCTCTCGGGTCAGCCACCACCGTGTTCCCGGAACCAGACACGCTCGCCGACCGGCTCGTCGGCCGCGAGCCGGCGGCAGACGAGGTCACGGACCGCGGCCGTCACCACGAGTTCGACCGGCTCGACGGTGTCCGGGTCGGTGCCCTCCTCGTCACCGTCCGGCCGGACCGTGAAGACCGCGTGGCCGTCACGCTCGGACAGTCCCGTGACGGTCCCGAGCCGCCAGTTCTCGGGGTCGTGGGGCGGCCGTGCGTGGACGCGGTCGTGGGCCATACGCGCCGTTGGTGCCCCGATACCACGGGCGTTCCGGTCGGGCACCGTCGGCCGCCCCGTCACGTGTCGCCTCCACGACCGCTCCGGCCGGCGTCAGCCACGGCACGCTCGTTCGTCGCACGGCCGTCCGTAGGACGCCCCGGGACTTGAAACGCCTCGTGTACGCGTTCTCGCGAGTATGTCCGTGCCTGAGTGAAAGCGGCGGTTGAGCTACCCGTGGCTTGATACCCCCGGCGGTGGCCCCCAGGGATATGGGAGACGGAGATACCCTGCTCAACGCGGTCGTCGGTGCCCTCGTCACGGTGGTCCTCTCGTTCACGGGCTTCTCGCCGCTGCTCGGTGGCGGTGTGGCCGGCTATCTCCAGCGCGGTGACCGGAGCGAAGGAGCCCGTGTCGGCGCGCTCTCGGGCGCCATCGCCACCGTCCCGTTCGTCTTCATCCTCGCGGTCGTGGTGAGCGTCTTCGGCCTGTTCGTCGCGGGCGGCGGTCCCGCGGAGGCCGGGCTCGGGCTCGCCCTCGGCGTGGTGGTGTTCGTCTTCGCACTGGCCTGGAACATCGCTCTGGGGGCGATCGGTGGCTACCTGGGCGTCTACGTCCTGGCGGAGTTCGAGGACGGTCGCGCCGACGCAACCCGCTGAACGGCCGAGAGACGCGGCTCCACGCCCAGATGTACAGGTCTGGCCACTGATGTACGTCGCGCGAGCGCTACAACCCGATTGTGTGACGGCTCACTGACAGCAGCTCTTGCCGTTCGGCGATACGTTCTGGTAGCTCCGGTTATACGGGCCGCTGATTGCCGGATAGTGTCGTGTGTCCGTTTCACATGACTGGCCAGCAAGCTTATACAAACCCACGGGATAGCGGCGAGGCAGCATGAACTGGAAAGCACTCGTGGTCGCGGTCACCCTGGTCGTCTCTGCCGTGGGGACGCCGGTGGCTGCCGCCGCGACGACGAACGCGGCCAGCAGCCAGTCGTCCGCACAGGCACAGAGCGGTACCTACGTCTCGTTCGAGACGGCTGACAGCGCGGTCGTGGACTACACGGTCAACGGGAAGACGGTCGTCGACCGGCTGAGCGTCCAGTCCACGTCCGAGGCGAAGTCGCAGGTCGGTGGCGACCTCGGCGTCGGCGGTGACGTCGGGTTCTCCGGCGCGGGTCTGAGCCTCGCCAGCAGCTTCCAGGCCGGGGTCAGCACCACGGCGACGATCCAGTCCGAGAGCGGCGCGGAGATCATCACGCACGACAACGACCGCGGAATCGTGGTCGTCGAGTCCAACGGCGAGAGCCACGTCGCGCGGTTCAACAGCTCGGACGGCTCCGAGGCGGAGCAGGCGTCCGAGAAGCGCGCGGTCATCACCAGCAACGACGGCGCCACGGCGACGGTCATCGTCGTCGGTGACGGTAACGTGAGCGTCTCCGACGGCGGCAACGTCACGGCGACGGCCGAGGAGGACGCTCGGGTCGTCTACCGCCAGTACGAGGGCGAGCGTAACGACTCCGAGAAGCAGCAGGAGCGCCTGATCGCCAACGGCACCGCGGTTGCGGAGGTCTACGTGCAGGCTGCCGGTGACGCCGCCAGCGACGCCGGCGACGACGACAGCGACGAGACGCCGACCGCGACCGACTCGCCGACCGAGGAGCCCAGCGAGGAGGCCGAGGAGCGTAGCGCCGATGTCGTCCGATACAGCGAGGACACGACGGTCGAGGTGACCGAGAACGCCGCCGGCACGTTCAACGCGACCGTCGAGCGCTCGCAGAGCGAGGGGAAGGTCGTCATCATGAGCGTCTCGGAGGCCGCCTTCGAGAACGCGGAGAACGCCGAGGTGTACGTCGACGGTGAGGCGGCGGCCGAGGCCTCGTCGTACTCCGAGGTTCAGAGCGCCACCAACGACGGCGAGACCTCGAAGTACCTCGTCCGGTCCTCGAGCAGTGCAGAGGCCTCGACGGACGTGGTGGTCGGCATCAACCACTTCTCCGCCCGTGAGGTCTCGATGCAGTCCGGCGGTGACGGCGGCGGCGCAATCAGCGGCGGCCAGCCCGGCTTCGGTGCCGCTATCGCTGTCATCGCGCTCGTCGGCGCGGCCCTGCTCGCGCGTCGCCAGGCCTGATTATCGGCCTCCGCGTGGGTCGTTCAGGGCCAGAGCCCCCGCGCCTCGTGGGCCTTCGCGATCCGTGACAGCGCGACGATATACGCCGCATCACGCCACGTCACGTCCCGCGTCTCGAACTCCGCTCGAACGTCTCCCCAGGCTGCCAGCATCTCCGTCTCCAGCTCCTCGTTGACGCGTTCGAGCGACCACGCACGACGATTGATGTCCTGCAACCATTCGAAGTAACTCACCGTCACACCGCCAGCGTTGGCCAGGATATCCGGAATCACCGGGAGGTCCCGTTCGGCGAACACCGCACTCGCCGCACTCGTCGTCGGACCGTTGGCCCCCTCGATGATGAGGTCCGCAGCGATGTCGTCCGCGTTGTCAGCCGTCAGGACGTTCCCGACTGCCGCCGGAATCACCACGTCGACGTCGAGCTCCAGCAACTCGTCGTTCGTCACCGTCTCCGGTGCCTCGTGGGTCATCACCGCCTCGGGTTCCTGGTGGTGAGAGGGAATCGCGTGCGTGTCCAGTCCGTTCGCGTCGTAGATCCCGCCGTTGACGTCGCTCACCGCGACGACGTTCGCCCCCCAGTCGTCGAGTAACTGCGCCGCGTTCGAGCCCACGCTGCCGAAGCCCTGGATCGCAATCGATGTCTCCCTGATGTCCTTCCCGTAGTAGTCGATCGCCTCCCGGGCGGTGATCGCGACGCTCCGGCCCGGAGCCGCATCACGCCCCTCGCTGCCGCCGACGATGGGGGGCTTGCCCGTGACCACTCCCGGGATGGTCTCACCCTCCTGCATCGAGTAGGCGTCCATCAGCCACGCCATCGTCTGCGGGTCCGTCCCCATGTCGGGGGCCGGGATGTCCGTCGTCGGCCCGATGACCGACCGGATCTCGTCGGTGAACCGGCGCGTCAGCTGTTCCGTCTCGGCGTCGGTCAGGTCCTTGGGGTTCACGGCGATGCCGCCCTTCGCCCCGCCGAACGGGATGTCCATCACGGCACACTTCCAGGTCATCCACATCCCGAGCCCGACACACTCCTCGCGCGTCACGTCGGGGTGGTACCGGAGTCCGCCCTTGAATGGACCACGGACGCTGTCGTGCTGGGCGCGATACCCGGTGTAGACCGCCACGTCGCCGTTCTCGCGCTCGATCGGCACGGTGACCTCCTGGACCTTCTTGGGGTGTTCGAGCCGCTCGACGATGTTCGGGTCGATGTCGAGGTGGTCGGCGGCGTGCTGGAGCTGGCGGCGTGCCGTCTCCAGCGCGGACTCCGGTTCGCTGGGCTCCTCCTCCGGCTCGTCGTCGTGGCTGGTCGTCGATGTCGAGGCCATCGTCATTCAATCGGTGTGTGTCGGTTCCGCATCTGCCCAGCACAGTCGGGACACTGGCCGGGGTTGTTCTCGGCGAGCACGACGTTCCCGCACTCGAAGCACTCGTAGGGCGATTCTTCGGCCGGTGTCTGGTCGATGTCCCTCATGGAGTATCGAGCGTCCCTGCAGTGCCGGGCGCTCTACAAGGGAATAATGAGGATATAAGGGAATATGGGGTGGTTGAGCACCGAACCACTACTCACTGGGTGTGGTTTACAGTTCAACCCCAGTCTGCCACTGGAGATACGGGCCACTCGTGGGCCCGCCGCCGTGCTGGACACGCCCGGGACCGAACTGGGGAGACGCGCTGTCGAGAACCGCCGCACCGCGTCACTCCGTGTGCCGGGTGGCGACCGGCGTGTGGTCGTCGATCAGCGCCGCGAACAGTTTCCGCTGTACGGTGCGGATATGCTGGTAGAAGGCCTGTGGGGAGATATCCAGCGAGTCCGCGACCACTTCGCCGGTCGCCTTCCGGGGGGACTCGAAGAACCCGCTGTAGTACGCCGTCTCCAGGACCTCCAGTTGCCTCTCGGTCAGGCGGTCGAGGACCGAGGCGTAGAAGCCGTGCTCGGAGGCCTGTTCGCGCGTCTGTTTCGACGTGAGCTCGATGTCGCTGAAGCGCTCGCCGATGAACTGTGTGACGTGTCTGACCTCGACGCTCCCGGAGACGTCGATGACCAGCTCCGCTCCCGTCGGCGAGGCCGTCGCGCTCCGGAGGACGGCGCCGTGGTCGGCCAGTTCGGTCGCGAGGAACGGCTCGGCCAGCCGGAGGCGCAACACGCCACCGGTGTCGCCGCCCCGGATCCGTTGCACGGCCTCGACGACCCTGAGGCCGGTCATCGCGTCGACGACGGCGTCGAGCGGAGCGTCCTCGACGGTGACGAACACGTAATCGCCGCCCGCGGTCTGCTGGACGCCACCCTCGTAGGTGAGCGTACAGTCCGCAGCAGTGGCCAGCCGCGTGAGCACGAACGACGGATCGGTGACCGCGTACTCGACGCGCGTCATCGACGTGGTGAGGAGCGCACGCTTGCGCTCGCTGGCGCTGATGGCGGCAGCGATCGTCTCGCCCAGTTCCGCGAGCACGGTCTGGATGGGCTCGTCGAACGCGTCCGGTGTCTCCGCGTACACCGTCAGGACACCATACGAGAGGTCGTTGTACACGAGCGGGACACTCAACACGGAGAGCAGGTCACGCGATATCGCGGCCGTGCGCCACGGTGCTGCACGGAGATCGGCCGCAACGTTCGAAACGAGGGTCACCTCCCCCGTCGCCGCAGTTCGCCCAGCTGGTTCGACATCGTCGGCGGAGATGGCGATGGACTGTGTCTCGAGGTAGCCGTTATCAGCCCCCGCCCACGCCTGCGGCGCCACCGTCTCCGCCGTGCCATCGAGGGTTCCGATCCAGGCGAACTGGAAGCGCCCGTCGGCAGTGAGTCGCTCACAGACGGTGTGGTCGATCTCCTCGCGGGTCTCGGACCGCACGAGCGCCTGGTCGATCTCGCGGATGGTCTCGTTGAGGCGGTCGAGCGTAGTGAGTCGGTCGTTCTGTCGCTGGAGTTCGCGGTCCTGTTCGCGAAGCCGGGACTCCCGGTCGACACGGTCGAGCGCCGCCTCGGCCGTCACGGCGAGGAGGTCGGCGAGCTCCCGCGTGACATCGTCGAAGACCCCGACCTCGGTCGACCCAGCGATGAACACCCCGTGGTTGCCGAGCGGGATGTACGCCGCACTTCGGATATCGGTCGCGGGGTCGGTGAGGCGGTCCGCGTCGTGGATGTCCTCGAAGAAGCGGGCCTCGTTCTCGACGAAGCTGTGGCTCGTGAGGTCACGACCGTCCGCGTGAACGGACGGCAGCGGCCCGTGTGCGTTCCGCATCGCCTGCGAGTGGGCGGCGGGCTGGAGGTGATTGTCCTCGGCGTCGAAGAGGTAGACGGCGCTGGCGTCGAGTCCGAGGCTGTTCGCGGTGTCGTCGACGACGTGCTGGGCGATCTCCTGGTGGGTCTCGGCGTACAGGAAGTCCCGGGCAGTCTCCTGGAGGGTCGCCAGTGCCTGTTCACGCTGCTTGCGCTTCGTGATATCCCGACAGCTGTACAGCAGCGTGCCGTCCTGGATGGTGACCTCGCGGACGTTCACCAGCAGCGTGTGTTCGTGGCCGGCTTTGTCCGTCACCGTGGTCTCGATGTTCTTCAGGACGCCCTCCTCGGCGAGTTCGTCACGGTCGAAGAGGCCGTCGCCGAGCAGATCCTCTATCGTGCCCAGCTCCCGAATCTCGTCGGCAGTGTACCCGAAGATGAAGTGGACGTTCGGGCAGACGTACGTGTACTCGCCGTCCTCGTCGGTGATGAGGACGGTGTCGGTCATGTTGTTGAGCGTGACACGGTGGAGCTCCTCGGACTCGCGAAGCTCCCGGTCGAGGTCGACCCGGTCGGTGATATCGACGCTGTCGACGATTATCGAGACGAGGTCCCCGCGTTCGTCGGTGACGGGCTGGACGGAGAGCTCCAGAACCCGGTGGCTGGTCACGGCGTCCTGGATGACGACGGCCTGCCCGAACGCGCCGTCGATGGCCGTCCCGACGAGGCGGCGGATGTCGGCGCTCGTCTGCCGGTCGTCGGGCCACCATGGCAGCGTCCAGAACGGGTCACCGACCACGGATCCGACGTCCGCGTCCACCATCTCCCGGGCGGCCTGGTTGACGCGCGTGAGCGAGCCGTCGGGGTCGAGTACCCATGTCGCCGACCTGGTGTCGTGGAAGGTGGCGTCGAACTGTCGGGCGCGCTCGAGCCGGGTCGCCGCCCGCTGTGCTTCCCGGAGCGCCTGCTCGGTCCGCTGGAGGGCATCTTCGATGAGGGCTCCTGGCCTGTCGGTGACCGCGATGTAGTCGGTCACACCGGCTTCGATGGCTGCACTGGCGATCGTCTCGCTCCCGTCAGCCGTTCCCAGGAGTATCGGCAGCGTCGTCGTCGTGTCGCGGATACGACGGACCAGTTCGATACCTGTCGTCTCGGGGAGACTGTAGTCGGCAACGATGCAGTCGACGGCTGTCTGCCGGAGCGTCTCTCGCGCTGCCGATGCTGTCGAGACCCTGTGGACGGTCGCGTCAGACTGCTTCCGGAGCGCATCGCTGTACGCGTTTATCCACGCCGTGTCACCGACGACGACGATGGTGGCCGCATCGAGGACGCCACTAGCTGTGGACGTCATGTGGAGAGCGATTCGGCACCAGTCGCGAAGCCGGGCACCGGGCGACGTGATGTGGTGATGGCATCGAGTAGAACCCTGGGAGCCGAAGCTCCTTCTGTTTAATGTTAAACCAGTCTGGGTGCCGGGGCTTTCAGTCTCGGCCATCACGGTGACCCGGATACCCACGAACGCCCCCGGCGAGAACACGTAGGTCGGCGTGCCGCTCGTGGCCGCGGCACGTTGCGTTCGGGCAGGCGCTGGTTCAACTGAGGTGTCAGCGCGACCGATCGTGGTCTAACTGAACTCCTCCCGTGTGGACGATCGTGAACGCGAAGAGCGGAGATGGGCCCTGCCGGATTCGAACCAGCGCTCACCCGGTGTCCCACAGCCCTCGAAATATCGAGGATCTGGTATGAGCCGGGGGCTTTAAACCAGACTAAGCTAAGGGCCCTACCCGGGATACGACCCCAGGCGCCCAAATAGCTGTCTCTTCCCGCGCTCGTGTGCGCCGTTCGGTCGCCCTCACTCCTCTGCCGAGTCCCGGGATAGACGCGCATCCGGACACGTTCGCTCCCGATTCCCGGTCTGTGGCCTTCGCCCTCAGATATGTGTCCGATTCAGTGGTGGCCGCTCACATGCAGGTCTTCCGTCGAACGACGGGGCTGCTCGCGTTCGCGTTCGTCGCGAACCTCGTCGTGATGGGTGCCGGGCCGCTGTACTCCTACGAGCACGCGCTACCCCTCCCTCGCGAGTTCGCGGGGCCCGATGGCGAGACGGTCGCGACCGCCGAGCAGGTCCGGGCCGGGAAGGTGCAGTTCCAGCGTAACGGGTTGACGAACCACGGCTCCATCCCCAGGACGCTGCTGTTCGGCTACGACGCGGTCCGCAAGTGGTTCCGGCTCCGCGCGGTCACGCCCGAGGACGAGCGCGCCGAGGAGGGGGTTCTGGCGGACGACTGTCCCTACGGTTAACTCCGCCGGCCACTGCTGCCGGAAGGCCTTCACCCGCTGAGCCCGTATTGCAGACACCGACCATGCCCGAAAGCACACTCTCGCCGCCCGATGACTCGGCCGCCCCGGAGTCCATCTACGCGTGGCTGGCGTGCCCGTCGTGTGGCTCCCGCGAGGTCGTCCGCGGACCTCGGGCCGCCGACGGCACCGTCGAGATCCGCTGCGAGGACTGCGGTCTGACCGGCCGTTACGGCCTCTGACCGCGCCCGAATCCGGTCTGCGATTGGGAACCACCGGAACCTGTTTGTATCTCAACTGCGTCGCGACCGCTAGGTGCTCTCCACACTGGGCGGTACTGCGTCGCTCCCCCTGCTTGTCTACGCCGGCGTGTTCCTAGCGGCGGCGCTGGCCTGCGTCGCGAGCCTCACCCGGCTGTCAGCCATCGAGGACGACGACACCCGTCGGGGGATGGCGGGACTGCTCGTCGCGAGCGGCCTGTGGTCGGTTTCGCACGTGGTCTTCCTCGTCGTCCCCGTCACGGCGCTCCGGCTGGCAGCCTACTACACCGGCCTCGTCGTCGGGTTCGCCGCGGTCGGTGCGTGGCTCTACTTCTGCTCGGCCTACACTGGCCGGGCCCTCCACCGGAACACGACCTACCGGCGCATCGCGGTCGCCGTCTTCGCGGTCGTGGTGGCGGTGAAGCTGACGAACCCGATCCACGGGCTCTACTTCACCACGACGGCAGCCACGACGCCGTTCCCCCACCTCGCCGTCGAGCACCGGCTGTTCCACTGGCTCGCGATGGGGCTGTCGTACGCGCTCGCGGCCGTCGGCGGCTTCATGCTGCTGGAACTGTTCACGCTGACCGGCTACGATACCCGGGCGCTGACACTCCTGCTGGGACTGACGGGCCTGCCCCTCCTCTTCGACATCCTCGGCCGGCGGAGCACGATGCTGGTCGATATGACCTACGAGCCGCTGGGGGTGGCCGCCTTCGCCGTCGGAGTGCTGTTCGTCTTCTCGACCCGGTTCCAGGCTGTCCGGCTGGCCGGCGACGTGGACGACCCCGTCGTCGTCACCGGTGAGTCCGGCGTCATCCGGGACATGAACGCGGCCGCCGTCGACCTGTTCCCGGGGCTCGAGGGTGCCGTCGGCGAGCGGCTGGCCGACCGGCTCCCGGCCCTCGCCGGCAACCTCGACGCCGACGAGCGCGTGCTCGAGCTCGAGCGCGACGGGGAGACGTGTTACTTCCTCATCTCGACCAACCCGTTCACCGTCGGCAACACCCGTATCGGGCGGATGGTCATCATCAGCGACATCACGCGCGAGGAGCGCTACCGCCGGCAGATAGAGCGGCAGAACGAGCGACTCGGACAGCTGGCCGGCGTCATCTCGCACGACCTCCGGAACCCGCTGAACGTGGCGTCCGGGCGGCTGGAGATGGAACGTGCGAACCGCGACAGCGAGAACCTCGCGGCCGTCGCCGAGTCGCTCTCCCGTATCCGCCGGCTCATCGAGAACCTGCTGACGCTGGCCCAGGAGGGGCTCGACGTCGGCGACACCTCCCCCGTCTCGCTCGAGACGCTCGTTGAGCGCGCGTGGTCGACCGTCGAGACCGGGGACGCCGAGCTCCGGGTCGTGGACGACCTGCTGTTCATGGCGGACGTCGACCGACTCCGCCAGGCCCTCGAGAACCTGTTCCGAAATGCGGTGGAACACGGCGGTGACGTGACCGTCACTGTCGGGCTGTGCGAGGACGGCGACGGCTTCTACGTCGCCGACGACGGCCCCGGTATCCCGCCCGAGGAACGCCAGCGCGTGCTGGAGTTCGGCGAGAGCGACAGCGACGGCAGCGGCCTCGGACTGGCTATCATCGACACCATCGCCGAGGCCCACGGCTGGTCGCTCTCCATCACCGACGCCGAGGGGGGCGGCGCCCGCTTCGAGTTCGTCGGCGTCGAGCCGGTGGAGGAGGGTGAGCGGGCGGATGACGAGGGTGAACGGGCGCAGCACGGCGGTGAGGGGGCGCAGCACGGCGACAGCGAGCTGGGCATGGAGAGCG
Source organism: Haloglomus salinum (assembly GCF_024298825.1). Taxonomy (NCBI): domain Archaea; kingdom Methanobacteriati; phylum Methanobacteriota; class Halobacteria; order Halobacteriales; family Natronomonadaceae; genus Haloglomus; species Haloglomus salinum. Next base: position 1,297,154 of record NZ_CP101153.1, on the reverse strand, counting down.
GCTGGGAGCAGGCCGGTGGCGAGGCCGAGTAGCGCCCCCGGCGCGCTCGGAGTGCGGCGTCGACCGTGTCCTGCCGTCCCACCGGTGCGACAGCTTCAACCCCACGACCCGGATACGTGCCGACGAGATGCCCATCGAACTGGACGGTGAGTACACGACGGCACGGGTGATGGTCGAGGACGAGTCGCTGGTCGGGGAGGGACTGCTCGAACAGGTCCAGGAGTTCGTCGACCACCCCGCCTTCACCGAACCCGTCGTCGTCCAGCCCGACGGTCACTGGGGGATGGGCGCCCCGGTCGGGTTCACGATGCCGCTGCCGGACCGCGTGGTTCCGAACGTCGTCGGGGTCGACGTGGGCTGTGGGATGACGGTCACCCACCTCGGCGACTCGCTCCCGCTGGCCCACGCCGAGCGCGAGCGCCACGTCCGCGAGGCGGTCCCGATGGGCCGGTCGGTCCACGACTACGACGACGCGGTCCACCTCGTCGACGAGTTCCCGTTCGCCCGCGCGAACGAGCGGTTCGAGCGGTTCGACCGCTCGTTCCGCGAGCGCTTCGGCGAGTCCATCGACCCGACCTTCGAGTTCGACGGCTACGACGGCGACTACTTCGAGGCGCTCTGCGAGCGCGTCCTCGCCGACCAGCGTCAGGGGATGGGCTACGTCATCCGCTCGGCGGGGACGCTCGGCGGCGGCAACCACTTCGTCGAGTTCGCCCGCGCCCGCGAGTCGGGTGACTACTACCTCGTGGTCCACAGCGGCTCGCGCTACCTCGGGAAGGCGGTCGCCGAGTTCTGGCAGGCCCGCGCGACCCAGCTCCGGAACGCCGACCGGGTCCGCGAGCGCATCGACTCCGACGACCGGCGCTTCCTGAAGTTCGACCCCGACGACGTGAGCGACGAGGAGCTGTTCCGCTGGGTCACCGGCGGCATGGGCGAGTCCCACATCCGCAAGGAGCGCCTCCGCGAGGAGCTCGAAGGCAAGGCCATCGAGCGGACCTTCGCCCGTCTGGGGGACCTCCAGCCGCCCTCGGGCGACGAGGGGCGCAACACGGCCCTGGACCCGCTCGTCGGGCGCGAGGCTCACGGCTACTACGTGGACATGCTGTTCGCCCAGCAGTACGCCCGCTGGAACCGGGAGCTGATGTCGGCGGCCGTCTGCGACGCGCTGGGTGTCGCGCCCGAGGAGACGTGGCACTCGGTCCACAACTACATCGACTTCCACGACCTCACCATCCGGAAGGGCGCCACCCCGGCCCGCGAGGGTGAGCGCCTCCTCGTCCCGTTCAACATGGCCGAGGGCGCCGTCATCGCCCGCGGGAAGGGCAACGACGACTGGCTCTCGACGGCCCCGCACGGCGCCGGCCGCCGGATGGGCCGGCGCGACGCCCACGACCGCCTCTCGATGGCCGACTTCGAGGCCGCCATGGACGGCGTCTACTCCGAGTCCGTCGTCGAGGACGTGCTCGACGAGGCCCCGGCGGCGTACAAGCCCGCCGACGCCATCGAGCGTGCGCTGGAGCCGACCGCCGAGGTTGTCGAGCGGCTAGAGCCCGTTCACAACCTGAAGGCGACTGATTAGTCCAATATTTTCCCGATACTGTATTTATCCTCGGAATATTCCATCAATTCACCATCGACAGCGAACTGCTTCCGGAGCCCTCGCCCGCTCGGAAGTCCGCCAGGAACGTGGGTCAGTCAGCAGCTGTGAGCCTCGTTCCTCCCCAGCCGCCTGCGGTGCTCACTGCGTTGCGCTCCTCGGCCCTCGCGCGCTTAGAGACGGCCGACGACAGCCGGAGGCTCGCGGCACAGGGCCGCTCGCGGGGGCAGTCGTCGGCCGCCGGCGCACGCCCGCTCGACTGACGAGGCCGGCACGCACCAGTCAGGCGGCGGGTCGCCCGGCCGGTTCCGTGTACAGGAAGCGCGCGAGCGCCCTCCCGACGAACCCGCGACCGCGGGGAGCGTGGTGAGTCGTCTGCGGCGCTCGCGCGGGGAGGTGTGGGGACACAAGCACTCCGCTGGAACCACCACGCGCGAACGTTCGGTGCGACAAGCAGCAGGGTGGGACTGAAAGGGGCCGCCCGCCTCGACCGTTCCCGGGCGACGTAAGCACCGCAGGGAGCGAACGAAGTGAGTGACTGAGGAGCGCAGCGAGCCCCGGAACGTCGAGCGGGCGGGGGCTTTCAAGAGGTATCCGTCGTCCCTGTTGCCGTCACGGAGAGTGCGGGCGGGGGCTTTCGAGGTTGTTCTGCTGTGGGTGCCGTCGTAGTGAGAGCGGGCGGAGACGTTCGATTCCCCTACTGCATCTCACGGAACCAGTTGCATGGTCGCGGCGAGTGCGAGCGCGAAGCCCAGCAGGAGGACGACGCTTCCAGCCATGTAGAGCCGCTGGCCGTCGGCGCTCTCGTCGAGTAGCCGGCGTTTCTCCCGCGTCGAGACCAGCATCCGGGTGCCGTCGACCGGATGGGTCACCACGGCCTCGTCGGTGGGGAAGCGGTCGTCGTCGCCGCCCATCAGCAGTTCCGAGGAGCCGCCGGCCCGGCCCGTATCCCGGCGGGCGTAGCCGAGGACGTACACCTCGTCGCCGGCCTGGAGCACCGTCTCCTCGTAGGTCCGGTTCTCCAGTCCCTCGTTCGCCCGGAGATGCGGGGAGTCCTGCACCCACCTGGTCAGGCGTTCGTCCGCGGCCGTCTGGGCGGGGGCGAACACCTCGCTGTCGAACCCGCCGAGGTCGATGGTCGCGCGGGCCGTCCGGACCGTCGAGGCGGGCGCCCCGAGTTCGCTGTCGAACTCGAAGTCGCGGGTCGCGAGGCTCCCCGGGTCGACGAGTACCCTGCTGCGCCCGTCGTCGACGTAGAACGGGACCGAGCGAAAGCCGGTCGCGACCCGGCGTGTCCCGGCGAGGCCCGTGCCGCCCTTCCCACGGGTCGCCCGCCAGGCCGTCAGGACGGCGTGCTCGGTCCCCGAGACGGGCGCCGTGAACGCCCCGTCCGGGTCCGGCTCGACCGTCCGGACCGGTGCGTCCGGGGCGGGAACGACCGTCCCAGTCAGCTCGACCAGGCCGCGCTCGGTCGTCCGGCCGGTCCCGGCCGGGATGGTGGTCGCCAGCCGCGAGTGGCGCTTCCGGCGGCGGTCCCCGGCCCGCCCCAGCATGAACCCGGCCCCCATCACCACGACGCCGGCGACCGTCAGCAGGATGTGCACCGTCGCCATCGACCGTGAGAGGGAGCGCCCGACGGATAACGTTGCGCCCGTCGGTTACCGGGGATACACGAGTGGTAGGCGGACGCGCGGCTCCTACCAGCGGCGGTCCCGCTCGGCCGGCGCCCCGGTGGCGGCGGGTTTCAAGCCGTGGCCGCGAGTAGCGCCGCGCGTGCATCCCTTCGACGACCGCGGCGTGTCCGGGGGTAGCGTCCGGCCGGACGGCGGTACCGAGTCCGGCTTCCGGTTCGCCTACGAGCCAGGTGCCGTCGTCTACGGCGCGGGCCGGGTGAGCGACCTGGAGCGCGAACTGGCCGCCATCGGTGTCGAGCGGGGACTCGTGGTCGCCGGCGAGACCGTCGGCACGACCGATGCCGTCGTCGAGCCGGTCCGGGAGGGACTGGGCGACCGCCTCGCCGACGTCTTCGCCGGGACCACGCCCGCGAAACGGCTGGCAGAGGCCGCCGCCGCCGCGGACGCCTACGAGGACGCCGACGCCGACGCGTTCGTCGCGCTCGGCGGTGGCAGCAGCCTCGATGTTGCGAAGGTGGCGAGCGCGCTCGTCGCCTCCGGCCAGTCGTACGAGGGCGCGCTGAACGACCTCGAACGCGCCGGGACCGTCCCCGTCCCGGGCGGCGCCCTCCCACCCATCGTCGCCGTCCCGACGACGCTCGCGGGCGCCGACCTCTCGGTCGTCGCGGGCATCACGGCCAGACGCGACGACGGACCGGTCGTCCGCGGCGGCGTCTTCGACGGGCGGCTGATGCCCGAGGCGCTGGTCTACGACCCCGACCTGTTCCGGACCACGCCCGCCGGCGTCCTCTGTGCCTCGGCGATGAACGGCTTCGACAAGGGACTCGAGACCGTCTACGCCCGGAACAGCACCCCCGTCACCGACGGCACCGCGCTCCGGGGGCTGCGGCTGCTCGCGCGGGGGCTCCCGGCGCTGGGTGCCGGCGACCGCGACGCCGACACCATGCACGACGCCATCGTCGGGACCATCCTCGTCCAGTACGGCGCCTCGCGCGGCGACGGGACCACTCTCTCGGTCATCCACGCGTTCGGCCACGGCCTCGCGCGCGGGTACGACGTCCAGCAGGGTGCCGCCCACGGTGTCATCGCCCCCCACGCCGTCCGGGACATCTTCGACGCGGTCGACGGCCGGCGCGACGAACTCGCCGAGGCGCTCGGGGTCGACGCCGACGCCGACGGGCCCGACGAAACCGCCGACGCCGTCGTCGACGCCATCGACGGTATCCGCGAGGCGCTCGGACTGCCCGGCCGCCTGCGCGACACCGCCATCCCTCGCGAGGACCTGCCCGACGTCGCCCGCGCGGTCGTCGACGACGGGTTCATGCCCAATCGCCCGCGTGGCTACGACCCCACGGCCGAGGACATCGAGGCCGTGCTGGAGCGGGCGTGGTGAGTGCCCGGCACTCTCACCCGGCGACTGCCGGTAACGCCCGTGTCACCCGCCGACGCGGGCGTCCGCGAGGGTATATCCGACCTGCGAACCTATCCTGGGCATGGTCGAGACGACGGGAATCCATCACGTGACCGCCATCGGCGGGGACCCGACCCGGAACGCCGCGTTCTACGTCGAGACGCTCGGGCTCCGCCTCGTCAAGCGGACCGTCAACCACGACGACACCAACACGTATCACCTCTACTTCGGTGACGGCGCGGGGACGCCCGGCACCAACATCACCTTCTTCCCGTGGACCGACGACGGCCGGCAGGGCGAGTTCGGCGCCGGACAGACCCAGTACACCGCGTTCTCGGTACCCGAGGGCTCGCTCTCCTACTGGGCCGACCGCCTCGCCGACCACGAGGTCGACGCCGAGCGGCTGGAGCTGTTCGGCGAGGAGCGCCTGCGCTTCACGGACCCCGACGGTATCGGCCTCGAACTCGTCGCTGAGGCCGCCGAGCGCCCGGGGCCGACGTGGGACGACTCGCCGGTTCCCGCCACCCACCAGATTCGCGGGTTCGCCGGAGTCACGCTCGCGCTCGCGGACCCGAACGTGACCGCCGGCGTGCTGGAGTCCATCGGCTACGGACGGGTCGCCGAGGACGACGACGACGGGGCCACGGTCACGCGCTACGACACCGGCGCCGACGGCATCGGGACGTGGGTCGACCTCGTGGCGACGGACGCCCCGCGCGGGCGGATGGGCGTCGGGACGGTCCACCACGTCGCCTTCCGGCTGGCCGACGAGGCCGAACAGCACGCGATGCAGGAGACGCTGGAGGCCGTCGGGATGGACCCGACCGAGGTCATCGACCGGAAGTACTTCACGGCGATCTATGCCCGCGAACCGGAGGGCGTCCTGTTCGAGTTCGCCACGATGGGACCGGGCTTCGACGCCGACGAACCCGTCGAGTCGCTGGGTGAGCGCCTCGCGCTCCCGGAGTGGCTGGAGGACGAGCGCGAGGCAATCGAGGCCGCCCTCCCCGACTTCGAGCCGCCGCGGCCCGCCGCCGCGAGCGAGGCCAGCGCCGACGACTGAGCGGCACGCACCACACGCTCCCCGCCCCTCGCCGGTTCTCACAGGCAGCAGAGATATACCCCGGGCGACGTAGCCACCGGTATGTCCATCCTCGAGCGGGTCCGCCAGCCGGAGTACACCGGTGAGAACCGCTGTATCCCCTGTACGCTCGCCAACGGCGTCATCGCGGTCGTCCTGGCCGCGGTCGTCGGGGCGGCGTGGTGGACGCTGGTCGCTCCCGGCGTCGGGGCGGCCGTCGCCGCCGGCGTCGTCCTGTTCGCGAGCGCGCTGAGCATCTGGTTACGGGGGTATCTCGTCCCCGGGACGCCCGAACTGACGAAGCGCTACTTCCCGGACTGGCTGCTCGCGAAGTTCGACAAGGGGCCCGCTACGGCCGGCGGGATGGCCGCAGGCGCCGGTGCCGGCGCCGGTGCGGGGAGTACCGGCGACGAGGCCGATGCCGACCGTGAACTGCAGGGCCAGGTGAACCCGGAAGCGGTCCTGCTGGACGCGGGCGTCGTAGAGCCCTGTGCCGACGAGGACGACCTCTGTCTGTCGCCGGACTTCCGCGGCGCGTGGCGCGAGCGGATGGGGAGCATCCGAGAGGAGGGCGCCGAGCGCGACGAACTCGCCGCACAACTGGACCTCGACCCCGAGGAGGTCCGCTTCGAGGAGCACGGCGGCGCCTTCGTCGCCTTCTACGACGGCCGCCGTGCCGGGCAGTGGGAGTCCCGTGCGGCGCTCATCGCCGACCTCGCCGCCGCACGGGTCCTCCCGGAGTGGGTCGCCGCGTGGGACGACCTCGCCATCGGCGCCCGGAGCCAGCTGCTCGGCGGCCTCCGCATCTTCATCGAGGAGTGCCCCGACTGCGGCGGCCCCGTGGTGGCCGGCCGCGAGACCGTCGAGTCCTGCTGTCGCTCCCACGAGGTCGTCGCGGCCAACTGCCAGGAGTGTGGCTCGCGGCTGCTGGAACTGCCGTACGAGGAGCCTGTCGAGGGCGCGGGTGGCCCGGGCGGGGGCCCCGCGCCCTCCGACTGACCCGTCTGCCCGACACCCGTTCCGTTTTACCTCCGGGCGACCCCACGACCACGTATGCCCGAGTTCGACGCCGACCGCTTCGCCGAGGACAAGTACGTCGACTACCTGACCGACCTGCAGCAGGCGTACAAGAACGCGTTCGACCGGATGAACGACCGCTACGACTCGAAGCTGGTCCACGCCATCGACCAGGAGGTGCTCAACGAGTCCGAACCGTTCTACGAGGGGGACGGCCGGTTCCGGCTTGAGGTGCCCGAGGACCCCGCGGACCGGGTGACGAGCGTCGTGGTCGGCGACGAGAAGCTCCAGGGCGTGCTGGAGGCCTACCGGGAGACGGTCGAGCGCGAGATCGCCCGGCAGTTCGGCTTCGACCCGGACGAGGGGTCGGCGACGGCCGCGGAGTGAGTGTCGCCTGGGTTGTCGTGCGTTTCTATCGGTCTGCCTGAGTCGTCCAGCGCCAGCGACGGTGCGGAGGTGTTGAAAGCCCCCGCGGGCTCGGGCCCCCGCGACTCGTTGCGGTCCTCCGCCTCGGTTCGCTCGGCCTGCGGTCCTTACGTCGTCGGGGACCCGCCGAGCCCGTGGCCCCTTCCAACCCGTCCCGACACGATTCCGCGCACCAACCAAAGGTCTAAGCGCCGTCGCCGCCAACCCCGGGACATGAGCACCCAGAGCGAGGACGGCGACTCCGAGGACGAGCTGCGCGAGCGTATCAGCAACTTCCTCCGCCGGAACTTCCCGCAGATCCAGATGCACGGCGGCAGCGCCGCCATCCAGAACCTCGACCGCGAGGAGGGCAGCGTCACCATCATGCTCGGCGGCGCCTGCTCGGGCTGTGGCATCTCCCCGATGACCATCCAGGCCATCAAGTCCCGCATGACCAAGGAGATTCCCGAGATCAACACGGTCCACGCCGAGACCGGCATGGGCGGCAACGAGGGCATGGCCGGCGGCGCCGGCGGCGGCAGCGGCATGTCCCCCTCCTTCCCCGGCGAGTCCTCCTCGTCCGACTCGGACGAGGGGCCCGAAGCGCCGTTCTAGGTTTCTCGTAGCGGTTTTCTGATTATCTTCCGATTTCGTCTTCTGAA